>JBDGSV010000083.1:0-29397 GCA_042217375.1 Haloarculaceae archaeon
AACCATCCTCGAAACAGCGCTATGACGCCACCAACAATCGCTTACCCAAGAGCGACGCTACTATATTCTGAACGATTCTCGTCTTGTGACTGATACGAGCTCCGTACGTAGCACGATTCTCTAACCATCAGCCGGTCCCGACAGAATCTCCGGTGGTACCTATGCGACGAAGAAACCCTGACGAGTCCGTATTCGCCCCTCGAAACGAGCGGTGCCGCAAGCGTAGCACCCGCGCCGAGCGAGCGCAGCGAGCGAGGCGTCCTTTTTTGGTCCAGCTTTTTTCTGCGGGGGGTCGCGCCTCCGTGCGCGACCCCCCGCAGAAAAAAGGTGGGTGCTTTAGACCGCGAGGTCGCCCTTGGCCTTGATCACGTCGAGGTCGGCGGCGTCGATCGTCTCGACGTCGAGGTGCATCGGGATGAAGTCGCGCCGGTCGAAGGTCTCGCGCTCGTCCTCGGTTCCGATGGTGCACCAGAGCTGGGGGCGGTCCGGGCCGTGGTAGTCCCCCTGTCGGGAGATGGAGAAGCAGACCATCTCCTCGTCGTCGTAGTCGATGATGGCGTCCTTTCGGATGCCGGGGTCCCCGTGAACGATGAGGTGCCGCATGGGCGCGGCTTCGACGGAGAGTGGGTTAAGCGCTTCGAAGCCGGAGGCGGGCCGCGTGCGGTCCGGGGATCGGGACCGACGGCCGCCAAACCAAATCCGTTTTAAGCGGAGCCGCGTTACGGACCCATAATAACCATGCAGATGCCGCGTCGATTCAACACGTACTGTCCCCACTGCAACGAGCACCACGAACACGAAGTGGAGAAGGTGCGAACGGGGCGGTCGTCCGGGATGAAGAAGGTCAACGACCGCCAGCGGCGGCGGCGTGGCTCCGGCATCGGGAACAAGGGGAAGTTCTCGAAGGTGCCGGGCGGCGACAAGCCGACCAAGAAGACCGACCTCAAGTACCGCTGCACCGAGTGTGGCAAGGCCCACCTCCGCCCGGGCTGGCGCGCTGGGCGCCTGGAGTTCCAGGAGTAACCATGGCCGGGAACTTCTACACCGTCCGGTGTCCGGACTGCGAGAACGAACAGACGCTGTTCGGGAAGGCCTCGACCGAGGTCGCCTGCGCGGTGTGCGGCCACACGCTCGCCCGGCCCACGGGCGGCAAGGCCCAGATCGAGGGCGAGATCCTCGAGACCGTCCAGTCGCGGTAGACGCGGCACGCTGTTCTGCGGCGCGGCCGGACCGGCGAAGGGTTGAGTTTATCAGACGCTGGAGAGTAGGCACGCACATGAAATTCAGCGGGTACCCCGATCTGGGCGAACTCGTCGTCGGGAAAGTCAACGAGATCGAGGACTTCGGCGTGTTCGTCAACCTCCTCGAGTACGAGGACAAGCGCGGGCTGGTCCACATCAGTGAGGTCGCGTCCGGGTGGATCAAGAACGTCCGCGACCACGTGAGCGAGGGCCAGACCGTCGTCTGCAAGGTGCTCGACGTCGACGAGAACTCCCAGCAGATCGACCTCTCGATCAAGGACGTCAACGACCACCAGCGCTCCGAGAAGATCCAGGAGTGGAAGAACGAGCAGAAGGCGGACAAGTGGATGTCGCTCGCCTTCGGCGAGGAGATGGACGACGAGCAGTACGCCGCGGTCGCCAACGAACTCCTGGCGGCGTTCGGGTCCATGTACGAGGGGTTCGAGCAGGCGGCCATTCACGGGCCGGACGCGCTCGCGGAGACGGACCTCTCGACGGACGAGGTCGAGACCATCGTCGAGACCGCTCGCGAGAACGTCTCGGTGCCCTACGTCACCGTGACCGGCTACGTCGACCTCCGGGCGCCCGGTCCCGACGGCGTCGACGACGTGCGCGAGGCGCTCCAGGCCGCCGGGGGCAACGGCGAGGTCCCCGAGGAGGTCGAACTCGACGTCACCTACGTCGGCGCACCGGAGTACCGGATCCGCGTGCGTGCGCCCAACTACAAGACCGCCGAGGACGCGCTGGAGGCCAGCGCGACCCGCGCCAGGGACGCGATCGAGGGCGTGGGCGGCACCGCCGACTTCCACCGCGAGCGCCGCACCGACGAGGAGTAGCTCCGCCCCACATGAAGTCGGACATCCACGTCTGCGCCGACTGGCGTGCGGCCCACGACCGCCCGGTGTACACGCTCGGCGACGTCTGCCCCGACTGTGGCGGGCCCGCCGTCAACAGCGCTCCCGCGCCGTTCGACCCCGCCGATCCCTACGGCGAGTACCGGCGTCGGGCGCGGCGCCGCCGCGAGTGACCTCGTCCGGCGACTCACGCTATCGACGGGCTCTTAACCCGGCCGGGCCCGTGTAGCCGACATGGACGAAATAGACGTCGAGACGCTCGGCGAACCGGCGGTGGAGGAGCCGGTCTTCGTCGAGGGGCTTCCCGGGGTCGGTCACGTCGGGAAACTCGCCGCCGAACACCTCCTGGAGGAGCTGGACGGCGACCTCGTCCGGCGCATCTACTCCGAGCACTTCCCGCCGCAGGTCACCGTCGAGGAGGGCCGGACCCAGCTCGCGTGCGCCGAGCTCTACGCCGTCGAGGGCGAGGAGCGCGACCTCTTGGTGCTGACCGGCGACCACCAGGCCGTCGACGCGACCGGTCACTACCGGCTCGCCGACGCGTACCTCGACCTCGCGGCCGAGTTCGGCGCCGAACGTGTCTTCGCGCTCGGGGGCGTTCCCACCGGCGAGATCGTCGAGGAGTACAACGTGCTCGGGGCCGCCACGTCCGACGCGCTCGTCGAGGACCTCACGTCGCTCGGCGTCGAGTTCCGCGACGACGAACCGGCCGGCGGCATCGTGGGCGTCAGCGGCCTGCTGCTCGGGCTGGGCGAGCGCCGCGGCCTCGACGCCGCCTGCCTGATGGGCGAGACCAGCGGCTACCTCGTCGACCCCAAGAGCGCGCAGGCCGTCCTCGAGGTGCTCCAGGACGCCGTGGGGTTCGAGGTCGGTTACGCCTCGCTGGAGGAGCGCGCAGACGAGATGGAGGAGGTCGTCAAGCGCATCCAGGAGATGGAACAGGAGAGCAGCGCCCCGACGGACGAGGACCTCCGGTACATCGGTTGATCGCCGACCGTCCCCGTTAGAACGGCTTCTGCGCCGCTGCGGTGCAGCGTCTCGTCCGCCTCCGGGCGGTCGTGCGCCGTCCCGCGCCGGGAGATTCATGCCGCCACGACGCCAAGAGACGCGCGTGTTCGAGGAGGTGCTGGAAGCCCTGGACGCCCTGCCGGAGTCGCTGGTGCTCGGCGTCCTCCTCGGTCTCGGGTGCAGCCTGTTCGTCGCCGGCCTGTTCGCCGCCGGCGAACGCCTCTCGCCCACCCGGGCCGGCCAGACCCGGACCTGGAGCGGCGACGACCGCCGGCGCGAGGAGATCCGCCACTACCTCCGCGCCATCGGCGAGCCGTTCGCCGAGGCCCACCGCGTCGGGAGCGACACCGTCGCGTTCTACCTCCCCGAGCGAGACGTCGCGATCACGTTCGACGCCCGCGCGTTCTACCGGATCGAGCGCTCGCAGACCACGGCGGTCCTCGTCGAGCACGAGATGCCCGGCGTCCACCTCGGTCACCGGCTCCCCTTCGAGACGCCACCGGTCGATCTCGGCGGCCCCGCCGAGCCGACCGCCGACCCGACCGAGCGAGCCTTCGCCGTGCTCGGCCTCCCGACCACCGCGTCCAGGGCGGAGGTCCGCGCCGCCTACCGGGAACGGGTCAAGGAGGTCCACCCGGACCACGGCGGCGACCGCGAGTCGTTCCGGCGCGTCCGCGAGGCGTACACGACTGCGAAACGAGCCACGTCTTAGCCATGCCACACGTCGAAATCACCGACGAGATCCTCGATCAGCTCGCCACGGCGCTGTCGGCCGACAGCGTCGCCGATCCGAATAACCGCTTCGCCGTCCAGGCGGTCGCCACCAACGAGGAACTCGACGCCCTCGCGCAGTTCGTGGTGAACGCGGACGCCGTCCGCTACACCCGGGCGCTCGAACGCCTGGAGCAGCGAGACGCCGTGGGCTAACGGCGGCGAGCGGCGAGCAGCGCGCCCGCGAGGAGCGCGAGGACTGCCGCGACCACCGCGACGACCACGCCGAAGCCCGGCTGGGTCGTCGACGTCCTGCCCGGTCCGGCCGGCGAGGCGGTCGTGCCGGCCGGGGTTCCGGTCTCGGTCCCGGCGCCGGTCGTCTCCGTCGGCGCGCCGGTGGTCCCGCCAGGGGTGCCGGTCGTCTCCGTCGGGGGCGCGGTCGACGCCCCGATGGCGAACGCCGAGGTGCCGTCGGCGCTGGCGCGAATCTGCCACCCGGTCCGGTCGGGGGCGACGGCGCTGGTGTCGAGTTCCGTCCACTCGCCGTCGGCGTATCGGTAGAGCGCGACGTCCCGAGCGGCGAGACCGCGCTCGTCGAGGCACGCGCTGTCGAGGTGGAACTGGAGCGTCGTGCCGGCGACGCGCCCGGCCGGCTCGGCGTCGACCGAGAAGTAGCCCATCGAGTCGCCGGCGCCCTGCACGTCGAGCGCCGGGACGCCCGCTGGCGCGTCGACGGCCTGGCGAACGTCGACCTGGAGGTCGCCGTACCCGGCTGGCGTGACGGTCTGACTCTCGAGGACGTGGCAGGCGTCCGTCTGGCGGTCGAGGCGGACCCCGAGCCGGACCGGGCTGCCGGCCTGGGCGTTCCGGACCGCGATCCGCGCCTCGCCAGCGTCCGGGTAGGTGGTGTTCACGTGGACGTCGTGGGCCGGAGGCAGCGACGGCGCGGTCCAGTTCGGGACCGGGCCGGCGCCCGGGGCGGACTCCGCGACGACGACCGTCGCGGTCTGGCTGGCGGACTTCCCGGACGGGTCGGCGACGGTGAGCGTCACGGTGTAGGTGCCCGTGTGGTCGTAGGTGTGCGTGGCGACCGCGCCGCGGCCGGGGTCGCTGCCGTCGCCGAAGTTCCACGCGTAACTCGCGACGGTGCCCGAGTCGTCGGATGAGCCGCGGCCGTCGAACGCCACCGGCCGGCCGACCTGGACGCGCCGGTCGGGGCCGGCGTCCGCCACGGGCGGGTCGGCGTCCTCGCTAGTGACCGTCACGTTCACTGCGTCGGTGTCCGTGTTGCCGCCTGCGTCGGTGACCGTGAGCGTCACCCGGTGGTCGCCGGGCGACGCGAACGCGTGCGCGACGGTCTCGCCGGTGGCTGTCTCGCCGTCGCCGAAGTCCCACTCGTAGCTCGCGATTCCGACGTCGTCGGTCGAGCCGGCGGCGCTGAGCGTGACGGCGCGGGTGGCGACCGCCGACCGGGCGGGGCCGGCGTCCGCGACCGGCGCCTCGGTGTCGGCGTCGAGCACCGTCACGTTCGTCGTGTCGTGGTCGGAGTGACCGACGGTATCGCGCACGTCGAGGGTCACCTGGTAGGTTCCCGTGCGGCGGTAGCTGTGGGTCGCGGTCTCGCCGTACCCGACGCCCCCGTCGTTGAAGAACCAGGTGTAGTTCGCGACGGCGACGTTGTCGGTGGACGCCGACCCGTCGAAGGTCGTGTTCCGGCCGACGACCGTCGTGAGGTTCGGGCCAGCGCGCGCGACCGGGTCCTCGGAGTCGGTGGCCAGGACCCGCACCTCGGCGGTGTCGGCGTCGGCGTTGCCGGCCGCGTCGGTCGCGGTGAGCGTCACGGCGTAGGTGCCCGCCCGGGTGAACTGGTGGTCGACGGTCTCGCCGGTGGCGGTCTCGTTGTCGTCGAAGTCCCACGCGTAGCTCGCGACGGCGCCCGAGTCGTCGGTCGTCCCCGCGGCGCTGAACTCGACGTCGCGGTTGGCGACCACGGTCCGGTCCGGCCCGGCCTCGGGGACGGGCGGCGTCAGGTCGCCGTCACCGGACAGGGGCGTGAACGTGCCGAACTCGTCGAGCGCGGCGGAGACGGCGTCGCGCCCGGCGATCGCGCCGTTGACGCCGGCCGGCGTGGACCACTGGCCGCCGTCGTATCGCCCGAGTTTCAGTGACTGCTCGTCGACGCCGGAGACGTTCGCGTAGCTCACGTTGAGCAGGACGTAGCTGTCGGTGCCGGTGCGGGCCACCTCGACCCACGCGCCGGTGCTGGTGAAGCCCGGGGGCGTGGCGGGCCGGTCGTCGACGGGGGCGCCGCGCAGCGCCACGTCCTGGCTCCGTGAGAACGAGACGGTCGTGTCGCCGTCCGGGGACAGCGTGAGGTTGCGGACGTCGTTGGCGGTGGATCCGCCCACGGTGCGGAGGTCCCACTCGTCGTTGCCGTAGACGGCGTCGTCGGTCAGCCGGTTGCTGCTGGACCCCGCGTCGAGGAGGACGCCGACGCCGTTGTCGCGGACGGTGTTGTTCGCGACGACGCTGGCGTCGCCGCTGACCGCGAGGCCGTACTCGCCGTTGCCGGAGATCCGGTTGCCCGCGACGCGGGCGTGGACCGGCGCGACCGCGACGCCGCCCCCGGTGTTGTTCCGGACCACGTTGTCCCGGATGGTGACGTCGGCGGTCGCGTCGCCGACGTCGATCGCCGTCTCGCCGGTGCCGTTCTCGACCACGTTCCCCGTCAGCGTGGCGGCGGTCGCCCCGTCGACCGCGATGCCGACCTCGCGGGCGGTCCGGATCCGGGCGTCCCGGACGGTGACGCGGTCGACGCGCTCGCGGGCGACGACGCCTTCGTCGACGTCCTCGATCGCGACGCCGGTGACGGTCACGTTCGCGAGCGGCCGGTCGGCGGTCCCGCGGACGTCGACGGCGGTGGTCACGTTGCGGACGGTCTCGCCGACGCCGTCGAGGACGACGTCGCTCGCCGTGATCTCGAAGCAGGTGCCGTCCGCGCCGCCGAGGTCGAGGCTCTGGTTCAGCGTGTAGGTGCCGGACTGGTCGATGGTGCCGCAGGTCCCGACCGCACCGGGCTGCAGCGGGTCGTCGGTCGCGCTCGCCGCGCCGGCAGGGACGGTCAGGACGCCCGCGACGACGGACGCGACCGCGAGGAGCGCAACGAGGGCGGTGAGTGTCTGGTGTTTGAACGTCATGGTCTCGAATGGGGCGCCTGCCGAGCGGGCCAGCCGGTAGGCGCGGGTTACTCGCTCGGTGGAGGGCCGGCCGAGCGACGCCGGCCGCGCTCGCGGACCGCCACGGCCCGGGTGCTCGAACAGGTGCCGTCTACCACGGCGACAGGTGAGTCGCGGACGGCGTATATATTTTCGCCACGGGGACGCCCGTCCGGGCGGCGCGCGCCGATCAGAGGTTGACCACTTCGTAGGCGAGGCCTGCGTCCCGGAGCGGGGCGGTGACGCGGCCGGCCTCGTCGGTGGTCGCGACGACGACCGCAGCGAGGCCGCGGCTGGCGGCGTCGGCGGCGACGTCGCCGGCGGCGAAGGTGGCGTCCGGTTCGACGCCGCCCTTCCGGAGCGCGACGACGGCCTCGACGCCGGTGGCGGTCACGACGTCGGCGTCGCCGCTGGCGTCGGCGAGTCGCGCCCCGACCGATTGGTCGATCGACCCGGACCGGACCGGCTGGACGAGGAAGACCGAGACGGCTCCCGGATCGAGCTCGATCACCCCCTCGAAGCCGGTGACGCCGGCCACGTCGCCGGCGTCGGCGTCGGTGGTGGCCACGCCGGTCGCCGGGCCGGCGTCGCCGGGCGTCGCGTGGAGCAGGCCGTCCCGCACCGTGAGCGTGACCGTCTCGCCCTCCTCGATCGGCGCGGCGGCGATGGCGGCGTCCTCCTGGACGCTCCCGAGCACGTCGTCGGTGACGTGGTCGGCGTAGCGACGCACGTCCGTCGCGGACTGGATGAGCCAGTCCACCCCCTCCTCGGTGACGCAGTACCGCGACCGCGCCTCCTTCTCGACCAGTCCCTCCTCGACGAGCGCGCGGATGTACTCGCTGACCGCCTGGCTCGTCACCCCCACGGCCTCTGCGATTTCGCCCTGGCTGACCGCGGGCTGGCGATCCGCGATCTCGACGAGGATGCGGAACTTCGTCGCCGCCCGCTTGTTCTCGAGGACGTCGACCATACCGGCGGTTCGGGAGCCGGCATTAAATACGAGCGGGTCCGGCACGCCGCGAACGCCACGGCTTTCCCGGCCGCTCGCGTACCGTCGTCCGATGGAGTTCGACGACCGCGCGCTGCTGGTCGATGACACCCTCGTCGTCGCCGACCTCCACGTGGGGACGGAGGCGTCGAGCGTCGAGCTTCCGCTCGGCGAGCGGGCCGACCTCGTCGACCGGCTGGCGGCGCTGCTGGTCCGCCACGACCCCCGGACGGTCGCGTTCGCGGGCGACCTCCTCGACTCCTTCGGCTCGATCCCCCGCGGCGTCCCGGAGACGGTCCAGGAACTCACCGCGACCGTGCGCGAGGCGGGCGCGCGGGTCGTCGCCACGCCCGGCAACCACGACCAGATGCTCGCGGGCCTCTGGCCGGATCCGACGACCGCCGAGTACGCAGTCGAGCCGGACACCGTCGTCCTGCACGGCCACGAGCCGCCCGAGACCGACGCCCGGCGGTACGTCGTCGGGCACGAGCACCCGACGATCGAGATCGAGGGGCAGCGGCGGCCGTGCTATCTCGTCGGCGAGCAGGCGGTCGGCGAGGTGGTGATGCTCCCGGCGTTCACCCACCTGGTCCGCGGCGTCGACGTCGGCCGGATGCGCACCCACGAGTTCCAGTCGCCGCTCGTCACCGACGCCGACGCGCTCCGCCCGGTCGTCTGGGACGCCGATGCCGCCGAGCCGGTGTCGTTCCCGCCGCTCGGCGAGTTCCGCGGGCTGCTCTGACCGGCGCCCTGCCACAACCGTTAGGAGCCACAGCGACGACGGCCCACCCGTGTCAGACAGCCGAGATCGGCGCACCGCCACGGACCAGACGTCGGACGGCGGCGGGACGCTCGTGTGGGCGTCCCTCGCGGGCGTCGCCATCGCCGTCGGGACCGCCGGCGTGCTGGTCGGCGCCCTCCTCATCACGCCCGGGACGCCGGACTGCCGGCAGTACACGTCCCGGAGCTGGGTGCTGTGCCCGTGGTACCGGGCGTACGCTCACAACGCCTGGTTCCTGATCGGCGCCGGCGGCGCGGTGGTGATCCCGACCGCGCTCGCCATCGGCGTCTCGCGGGCGCTCCTCCGGCACGGTCGGACGGGGTGAGGCTCAGGTGCCGTGGAGCGCGGCCTCGGCCGCCCGCCGCCCGCTCTCCAGGGCGCCGTGGATCGACGACCAGGCGGTGTAGTCGCCCGCGAGGTAGACCGGTCCCTCGGGCGCCGTGACCGCGGGGAGGTCGGCCCGGAATCCGGGCGGCTGTGCGAACTGGGCGAACGGGACGCGCTCGACGTGGACCAGGTCGACGTCGCCGAAGCTGTGCTCGGGGTACCAGGCGGCGAGGGCGTCCCGCACCTCGGCTGCGAGGTCGTCGTCGCTCGCCGCCTGCTCGCCGAGGAACGTCGCGCTCAGGAGCTGTCGGTCCTCGGGGGCGTGCTCGGGCGCCACCGCCGACATCGGCGCGACCGTGTTCGGCCGGTCGTCGGCCGCGTTGAGGACGATGCGCCGACCGGTGTCGAGTTCGGCGTGCCCGGGGAGCGAGAGGAAGACCGTCACGCACCCGCGGGCTTCGGTCGGCGTGTCGACGCCGGTCAGGTCGCCGGCCGTCGCCGGGTCCGCCGCGACGACGGCGGCGTCGGCCGCGACCGTCTCGCCGCCCACCGCGACCGCGACCGAGCCGTCGTCGGCCGACACGGCGTCGACGGTGGCGTCGCACTCGACGGTCGCCCCGGCGTCCCGGGCGCTGGCAGCGAGCTGGGCCGGGACGGCGCCCATCCCGGCCGCGGGGACGGCCGTGCGCCCCTCGGCGAGCATCCGGAAGGTGAACTCGAAGACCCCGGCCGACGTCGACAGCGACCGGTCGAGGGTGATCCCGCCGTAGAACGGCGCGGCGAAGTTCTCGACGAACGCCCGGGAGAAGCCCCGGCGGTCGAGGTAGGTCGCGATGTCGACGTCGTCGTCGCGGAAGGCCTCGGCCTCGCTCCGGCCCCGGAGGTCGCGCTGGAGGCGGAACAGCTGGAGCTTGTCGCCCAGCCCGACGTCGCGGTTGGCCAGCGTCTCGAAGGCGCTGCCGGGGTCGCGCAGGGGGTCGGCGAGCGTCGAGCGGTGGCCCGGCCGGGCGATGGTCGCACCGGGCGCGAACGAGCGGAGGTCGAGCGCGCCGTAGTCGAGCTCGCGCCGGGCGGCGGGGTAGGCGGTGAACAGCACCTGGAACCCGCGGTCGACGGTGAAGCCGTCCTCGTGGACCGAGCGGACGCGTCCGCCGACTTCGGGGCGGCGCTCGAACAGTTCGACCTCGACGCCCGCCTCGGCGAGATGTCTGGCCGCGACGAGTCCAGCGAGCCCGCCGCCGACCACCACCGCGTGCATGGCCGGTCGTTCGGCCGACCGGCACAAAACTGCACCGAGGCGGCCGGGTGCCGCCGTCGCAGTCGCAGTGGTCCGGCCGGCGACCGGCGGAAGGACAGCGATTAGGCGCTCCCGGACAGACCACGGCGCATGGAGACGACCCCGGCGTTCGCAGGACTCACGTGTACGGCGTGCGACGATCGGTTCGACGCGGCCGAGGCGCCCGGCCGCTGCCCGTCGTGTGGCGGCGTCCTCGACCCGACCTACGACTACGACGCGGTCGCGGTCGATCCGGAGACGCTGCCGGGCGCGCCGTTCGCGGACCTGTGGCGCTACGCGGACCTGCTCCCGTTCCCGGCGTCGGCGGCCGGCCGCCTCGGCGCCGGCGGGACGCCGCTCGTCGAGTGTCCGGCGCTCGCGGACGAACTCGGCGTCGGTGCGGTGTACGTGAAAGACGAGGGGCGCAATCCGACCGGGAGCGTCGCGGACCGCGAACAGGCGCTGGCGGTGACTGCCGCGGTCCAGCACGGCGCCGCGGACGTCGCGCTGGCGACGACGGGAAACGCGGGCCAGTCGGCGGCGGCCTACGCCGCCCGCGCCGGCCTCGACGCCCACGTGTTCGTGCCCACGCGCGCCCCCTTCGTGAACAAGGCGATGATCAACGTCCACGGCGGCGACATGTCGGTCGTCGAGGGGCGCTTCGCGGACGCTCGCGCCGCCTACGAGGACGCCGCCGAGACGTCCTGGCACTCCCTGCAGGACTTCGAGACGCCCTACCGGCACGAGGGGCCGAAGACGCTGCTCTACGAGGTCGTCGAGCAGCTGGACTGGTCGGTTCCCGATCACGTCGTCGCGCCGACGGGGAGCGGGAGCGGCGTCGTCGGCGTCCACAAGGCCGCGACGGAACTCCGCGACCTGGGGCTGGTCGACCGGGTGCCGTCGGTCTACGCCGCCCAGGCCGAGGGCTGTGCGCCCGTCGTCGAGGCCTTCGAGGCGGGACGGGACCGCCCCCAGCCGTGGGAGGTGCCGGACACCATCTGCGGCGACGTCGAGATCCCCGACCCCGCGGGCGGCCACCTCGCGCTCCGCGCGCTTCGCGAGAGCGACGGCGGCGCCGTGGCGACGGGAGACGAGGACATCCTCGACAGCGTCGTCACGGTCGCCCAGCACGAGGGCCTGGAGGTGGGGCTCGCCGGCGCCGCCGCCGCCAGCGGCGCCTGGGCGCTCGCGAACGCGGGCACGTTCGACGACGACGACACGGTCGTGCTCGTGAACCCCGCGGCCGGCGACAAGGACGCCGACGTCGCGCGCAGCCACCTGATGGGCAAGGGCATCTAGGCGAGGGTTCACGTACGGGGGCGGGACCAGCCCGGGCCGTGACGTAGCTTTCGACGCGGGACAGTCACGGCGGGAGGTGCGAGGCGGCTGCCGGTGCCGGCTCGGGCAGGCGAGCGCCCCGGGGCCGCGAGCCCGGGCGCGCGAGCGAGCGGTCCGCTGTCCCGCGCCCGACCACGGACCGCCTGCTCGCACTCGCTCGCGGGTCGCCGCGCCCGAGCGCGTCGCGGAGCGCTTTTCATCCCCTCTCGACTACCCGGAGACGATGGCACTGCTGGCGACGCTGGTGGCGGGGGCAGTGTTCGGGCTGGCACTGGCCGCGCCGCCGGGACCGATGAACGCGATCATCGCCGAGGAGAGCGTCCTCCGGGGGTGGCTCTCGGGGTTCACTGCCGGCCTCGGGGCCATGTTGGCCGATCTCTGTTTCTTCCTGCTGTCGCTGGCCGGCGTCGTGGCCGTCGTCCGCGAGTTCCCGCTGCTCCAGGGGACGATGGTGGCCGTCGGCGGCGTGCTGATGCTCTACTTCGCGTACGGCGCGGCCCGGAACGCGCAGGCCACGTTCCGGGCACAGGCCGACCACGGCGAGAGCAAGGGGTTCCGGAAGGCGTTCGCGCTCGCGCTCACCAACCCCTACCAGATCCTGTTCTGGCTGACGATCGGCGTCGGTCTCCTGACGCCGGGCCAGCAGGACCTGCTCGCACAGACCCCGTACGTCGGCGACGCGCTCGCCGGGGTCCTCGTCGTGGAGACGGGGAGTCCGGCGTTAGTCGCGGGTCTGTTCGGCGGGATCGCGGTCTGGATCGTCGGCTTCCCGGCGACGCTGGTGACCGCAGAGCGGCGGGTCGAGGCGCTCGCACCCGCCGTCGCGTACGCCAGCGCCGCCGTGCTCGGGGGGTTCGGCGTCTACTTCCTGTCGTCAGCCGTCGGAACGCTCCTGCGCGTCGTCTAGCTCGACGCCCGACACCTCGTCCTGGAGCCACTCCCGGAACCACCGGACGCGCTTGAGCCGCTGGTGGGCGATGCTCTCTGCCGTGTCGCTCTCGATGCGGTCGACCGCGTCCTCGCCCCGTTCGAGGACGCGCCCGACCATCTCGGCCGCGTCCATGTGGGTGCGGGCCTCGTACCCCATCCGGAGCAGCATCAGGGCGGTGCCGTTGGCGCCCACCTTGTCGAGCACGTCGGCCTCGACGAGACACTGGGCCTCCAGCGACAGGTCGTCGAGATCGCCCTGGTAGGAGTGGTCGCGGACGGCCTGGCTGACCTCGTTGACGAACGACTCCGGGAAGTCGCCGTGGGTCTCCAGGTACTCCCGGGCGACGCGCGCGCCCTCCTCGGCGTGGACGTCCTGGTCGGCGTCGAGCTTGGCGATGTCGTGGAACAGCGCCGCGACGCGGGTCACGTCTTCGTTCGCCCCCTCGCGGCGAGCGATGGCGACGGCGAGGTCGAGGACGTTCAGGATGTGGTTGAACCGGTACTCGGCGGAGTGCCACGGGTACCACCGCATCCGGCCACCTTCCTCCTCGTTCTCGACGCTGGCAGCGAGGTAGTCGTGGACGAACCGCTTCATCTCCTCGAACTCCTCGTCGCTGACGGGTGATTCCCGTATCTCAACGCCCATGTGACCACCTCGGAGCGGGTAAGGCGAAATTCATCTTACAGAAACGGAGGCGGGTTCGACCCTTTAGCCTTTTGCAGTTGTCGCCAGATTTATGTAGGTCCGTCGACCTGCCCGGCTCGCCGAGCGGTCACTTAAGGTCGCCCGGCGCCGACGGGCGCCCATGACCGAGCGACGCTACCTCGACGACTCGTCCGTCGAGCGCTTCGAGGCGACGGTCGAACGCGCGCTCGACGACCGCGTCGTCCTCGATCAGACGCACTTCTACCCGGAGGGCGGCGGCCAGCCGGCCGACCGCGGCACGCTCGCGGCCGACGGGGAGACCTGGCGGGTGACGGACGTCCAGAAGAAAGACACCGTCTACCACACCGTCGAGGGGACGCCGCCGGACGCCGGCACGGCAGTCACGGGCGCCCTCGACTGGGAGCGCCGGTGGAACCACATGCGCTACCACACCGCCCAGCACCTGCTGTCGGCGGTCCTGCTCACCGAGTTCGACGCGCCGACGGTGGGAAATCAGCTCTACCGCGATCGCGCCCGCATCGACGTCGAGCACCCCCGGTTCACGGAGACGGACCTGACCGACGTGGCGGTCCGGATGAACGAACTCGTCGAGGCCGGTCTCTCGGTGGACTGGTATCAACTCGACCGGGCGGAGGCCGAGGCCACTCTCGACCCCGAGCGGACGCGGATCGACCTTCTGCCCGACAGCATCTCCGAGTTGCGGATCGTCGAGATCGGCGAGGGCGAGGACGTGTTCGACCGGACGGCGTGCGCCGGCACGCACGTCCGCGACACGAGCGCGCTCGGGACGTTCGAGGTGACCGGGCGCGAGAGCCGGGGGAGCGACGCCGAGCGACTGCGGTTCGTCCTCGCCGACTGACCGATCCTGGACCTGGGACTAGGTTGAAGCATCGCCGCCGCGTACGCAGCCTCATGACCGTACGCGAGGCCACGATCGACGACGCGACGGCGATCCGGGCGATCGCGCGGCGCTCGATGGCCGCCTCCTACTCGCTCTCGCCGAAGACGATCGAGGGGGCCGTCGAGCAGTGGTACGACGACGACGCGATCGCGACGATGCTGGACGACGACGAACACGTCGTCCTGGTCGCGGATTCCGACGGCGAGGTCGCCGGCTTCGCGGAGTCGGTGATCGAGGACGGCGAGGCGGACCTGCTGTGGCTCCACGTCTCGCCCGAGCACCGCGGCCACGGGGTCGGCGAGTCGCTGTTCGACGCGACCCGCGAGACGCTCGACGACCGGGGCATCGACGTGGTCCGTGGCCGCGTCCTCGCCGACAACGCCGAGGGGAACGACTTCTACGAGCGCCAGGGCTTCGAGAAGGTCGGCGAGAGCGATGTCGACATCGACGGCTCGACCTACGTCGAGAACGTCTACGTCGAGGAGGTACCGGAACTGGAACCCATCGCGGCCGACGACCGCGACCTGTTCGTCGACCACGCCGACCACGAGCGGGGGTCGGAGGGGCCGTTCGCCGTCGTCTACGCCGACTCCAACCGGGAGCGCCGCTACGGCTACTACTGCACCAACTGCGGGAGCCTCGTGACCACCATGGACGCCATGGGACGCATGGAGTGTCCCGACTGCGGGAACCGCCGCAAGCCCATGCGGTGGGACGCCGCCTACCTCTGATAGTGTTTAGTGTGACTGTTTACCGCTGGTTCGCCGGAACGGGGCGGCGAACCAGCGGTATTGACTCACAACAAACACTATGAGCCCGCCCGCCGACTCCGTGGGCACGCCGGGCCGCCTCCCGACGACCCGTCGCGGGAGGGGACGCAGTCACCGCGGGACGGCCCACTCGCGGACGAACCCGTCGTCGTCGTACACCTCGACCAGGAGCCGGTCGTCGAGCGTCACGAGCGCGTGGGTGCCGGTCGGCCCCTCGGAGTCTGGTCGTTCCTTGTTGACCGCGCTGACGGTGAAGTGGTCGACGCCGCGGTAGGTCGCGTGGCAGTTCTCGTGGACGTGGCCGTTGAACGTCGCCAGCACGCCGCCGTGCTCGTCGAAGACGCGCTGGATCCACACCTTGCTTGCACAGAAGGCGAGTTCGGGCTTCTCCCCGAACCAGGGATTCGCCGAGAGGTCGCGGTAGTGGACTGGATGGTGCGCGAACACGAGCGTCTCCTCGCTCTCGGCGAGGACGCGCCCGAGCATGGCGAGTTGCTCCTCGCTCACCTCCGAGCGCGCCCGGGGGAGCGCGGCCGCGGACGTGTCGAGGTAGACGAGGTCCGTCCCCGCGATCGACTCGTGGCCCCAGAGGTCGCCGCCCACGAGAGCGGCGAACTCCTCGGCGGAGAAGTGCTCGACGTCGTGGTTGCCGGCGAGGTACCGGGGATCGAGCGGCGCGAGCGCGTCCAGCACGCGTTCGACGTTCCGCTCGTCGGCCGCGGGGTCGTCGTCCTCGATCAGGTCGCCGAGCACGACCGTCTGCGCCGGGTCGAACGACGTTACGCGGTCGACGATCCGGTCCAGCGAGGCCGCGACCGCCTCGTGGTCGCGGTCGCGCATGTGGACGTCGGCGACGAGGGCGAGTCGGAGTCCCATGGGCTCGTTCCGTCCCGGGCGCCCTTAAGCCACGCCTCGTCTCACTCCGAGCGCTCCTCGTCGAGCTCGGTTTCGAGTTCCTCGACCCGCCGTTCGAGTTCCGCGACGCGCTCGTCGTCCCTGCTCGCGCCTCCGCGCCGCGCCAGCAGGAGGACGACCAGGGCGAGCGGCGCGCCGAAGAGGAGCAGCGCGATCAGGAGAACGATCAGGAGCTCGGGACCGCCGGGGACACCGAACTGGAGGGGCACCATGCTGCCGACGACTCGGCTGAGTACCAAAAACGTTCGCCAGTGCGGGCCGGCGTCGCTGGCGAAGCTATTTCACTCGCCCCGTCATGGGTCCGCAGGTCATGGCGGAGGCGCTCAACTTCGATCTCCCGGTCGACGACCTCGCGACTCACCTCTCGACGAGCCGACAGCTGACTATCGGTGACGTGCTGTCCAAGGCCGCGCGGGCACACGGCGACGAGACGGCCCTCGTCGGCGAGACGGCCTACACCTACCGCGAACTGAACGCGCGCGTCGACGACCTGGCGACGGCGCTCCAGGGCCGCGGCGTCGACTACGGCGATCGGCTCGCCGTCATCTCCGAGAACCGGACCGAGTACGCAGAGATCCTCTACGCGGGCGCGAAGCTCGGCACGCTGGTCGCGACGCAGAACTGGCGGCTCGAAGCGCCCGAACTGCGGCACTGCCTGTCGATCGCCGACCCGGACGTCGTGTTCGTCTCGGCGGACCACGACGAGAAACGGGCGTGGCTGGACGACCTCGAGACCGACCCCCTCGTCGTCTCACTCGACGCGGTCGGCGGCGACGTCGCCTACGCCGACCTGCTGGCGGAGGGGACCGGCGAGCCGCCCGAACCGTCGACCGAGGTCACGCCCGAGGACGGACTCGCGGTGCTGTACACGTCCGGAACCACCGGCCTCCCGAAGGGCGCGGTGATCAGCCACCGCGCCTTCCTCGCGCGCGGCCAGGTGTCGCCGTTCCCCCACCGCGGCCCCGACTACGTCGGCTGGTGCCCGCTCTTCCACATGATCAGCGTCGAACCGCTGTTCGGGACGGCGATCGACGGCGGGACCTACCACGTCATCGACGGGTTCCAGCTGGAGGAGATCCTCGCCCGCCACCGCGAGGCCGAGGCGACGCAGCTCCAGTTGCTCCCCTCGACGGTCGGCGCGGTCATCGAGTACGCCGAGACGCACGACTGGGACCCCGACGACTACGAGTCGGTGAAGTACGTCGGCGCGATGCCCGACCTCGTCGCCCCGGACAAGATCGCCCGCGTCACCGAACTGTTCGACGCCGGGTTCACCAACTCCTTCGGCTCGACGGAGACGGGGTCGCCGCCCGCCACGGGCGACGCCATCCCGTGCGGCGTCGAACCGGACGCGGGCAAGCTCTCGAAGGTCGAGTCGCCGATGTGCGACGTCCGGCTCGTCGACGCCGAGTGGAACGACGTCCCGCAGGGCGAGGTGGGCGAGATGGCCATGCGCGGGCCGACGCTGTTCTCCGGCTACCTCGACAACGAGGCCACCGCCGAGGAGTTCGAGGACGGCTGGTTCAGGATGGGGGACATGTTCGTGCGGAACGAGGACGGCACCCTCGACTTCGTCGACCGCCGGAAGTACCTCATCAAGAGCGGCGGCGAGAACATCTACCCCGCCGAGATCGAACAGGCGCTGATGAGCCACCCGGCCGTCTCGGAGGCCATCGCCGTCCGGGTCCCCGACGAGCACTGGGGCGAGGTCCCCAAGGCCTACGTCGCGCTCCACGCCGACGCCGACGTCTCGGCGTCGGACCTCCTCTCGCACCTCGACGGGCGCGTCGCCCGGTACAAGCACCCCCACTACCTGGAGTTCGTCGACGAGACCGCCTTCCCGCGGAGCACGACCGGGAAGATCGTCCGCCCCGACGTCGAGGACTGGCCGGTCGGCGAGGACGAGCGCGTCCGGAACCCGCAGGACTGAGACCGCCGGCCGCCGGTTCGCCCCGTCGTCGCGGTGGGGACCGCCTGCCGTCCATCGAACGCAGCGACGCCTGACGACGGTCACGATCCAACTCGTGCCACGGCTGGTGGCCGTCGCCGGGTGGCAGTGGGCGTTCGCACCGCTCGCGATCGGCCCGGCGGTCGGGGCGGTCGCCATGCTCCGACTCCGGGGACGCCCCGAGGCCAGCCAGCTCGCGAGCGGAAATCGCTGAGTCGCCCCGCCCTCCTCGGAGCCGCACGATCCGCGTCCGGCACGCCGACCCGGGCAGCGTTCGGGGACCACGGAATGGCCGCTGGAGCGGGGGCGCGCCGCTCGTTCCGAGCGCCGGTCGCCTCGCGTCGCCCGGTCCGCGACCGCCACTGGCGCGTCGGACAGCCCCCGGCGTCAGAGCGTCGCTCCGGCACGCAGTACTATAATAGTAAATGGTGACAATCTATTTCCGGTTCGCACGCGTTCAGTGGGGTGATCTGCTATGGCAACACAGGCGACTCCGTTAGACGAGCGTGCAGTGAGCGCCCTGGAGGAGAGCTTTCGCGGGAGTCTGCTTCGTCCGGGAGACGACGGCTACGACGAGGCGCGAACGGTCTGGAACGCGATGATCGACCGGCGACCCGCGCTCGTCGCTCGATGTGCGGGGGTCGCCGACGTGATCGCGGCAGTGAACTTCGGTCGGGAGCAGCAGCTGCCTATCGCCGTGAAGGGCGCCGGCCACAACATCGCGGGGAACGCCGTCGTCGACGACGGGCTCGTGATCGACCTCTCGGCGATGCAGTCCGTGCGCGTCGATCCTGCGACGAAGACCGCCAGAGTCGAGCCCGGGGCGACGCTCGCGGCGTTCGACCACGAGGCCCAGGCGTTCGGTCTCGCCACGCCCGTCGGCTACAACTCGACGACTGGCATCTCGGGACTGACGCTCGGCGGTGGCTTCGGCTGGCTCTCCCGCAGGTACGGCCTCACCATCGACAACCTCCGCGGGGCGGACGTCGTCACCGCGGGGGGCGAACTCGTCCACGCGAACGAGGACGAGCACGCGGACCTCTTCTGGGGGATCCGCGGCGGGGGCGGGAACTTCGGCGTGGTGGCCTCCTTCGAGTTCGACCTGCACGAGGTCGGGCCCGAGGTGCTGTCCGGGCTGCTCGTCCACCCGTTCGAGGACACGGCCGAGGTGATGCGGGCCTACCGCGAGTTCGTCGCGGAGGCCCCCGCCGAGGTGACCGCCTGGATGGTCATCCGGCACGCGCCGCCGCTGCCGTTCATCCCCGAGGAGTGGCACGGAGAGAAGATCCTCGCCATCGCGGCCTACTACGCCGGCGAGATGGACGAGGGCGAGGTGGCGCTGCAGCCGTTGCGGGAGATCGGCGAGCCGATTGCGGACGCGATCGGCCCGCACCCGTACGTCGGCTGGCAGCAGGCGTTCGACGCGCTCCTCGCCCCCGGCGCGCGGAACTACTGGAAGTCGCACAACTTCGTCGAGCTCACCGACGGCATGCTCGACACGTTCGTCGAGTACGGCGAGTCGCTCCCCACGCCCGAGAGCGAGATCGCCATCGCCCAGCTCGGCGGCGCGATCAACGACGTCCCGATCGACGCGACGGCCTACCCCCACCGGAACGCGGAGTTCCTCATGAACCTCCACACGCGCTGGACCGACCCGGCCCGGGACGACGAGTGCGTGGCCTGGGCCCGCGACTGCTACGACGCGATGACGCCGTACGCGACCGAAGGGGTCTACGTCAACTTCATCTCCGAGGAGGTGGGCGAGGAGCGGGCTGCCTACCGCGAGAACTACGACCGGCTGGCCGAGCTGAAGCGGAAGTACGACCCGAACAACCTGTTCCACCTGAATCAGAACGTCGCGCCGGCCGCCTGACGTCGCCGGCCCCGGTCGCCGTCAGTCCGACCGGAAGGACGGCTCACGGTCCTCGACGAACGCCCGCGGGCCCTCGACGGCGTCCTCGTGTCCGAACACCTCCATCGCGACGTCGCTCTCGATCCGGAACGCCTCGCCGGGGGGCCGGTTGTAGCAGCGCTGGACGGCCTCCTTGATCTTGGCGACCGCGTGCGGGCTGTTCGCCGCGATGCTGTCTGCGATCTCCCGGGCGCGGGCGACCGCCTCGCCGTCCGGGACGACCTCGTTGACGAGGCCCGCCTGCCGGGCGTGGTCGGCGGAGAAGAGGTCGCCGGTGAGGAGAAACTGCATCGCCTCGCAGTAGGGGATCTGCGACGGAAGCCGCGCGTGCGACCCCGCCATCGGCGACAGCCCCCAGCGCGGTTCCTGCAGTCCGAACCGGGCGCTCTCGGCCGCGATCCGGATGTCGGTCGCCTGGAGGAACTCCATCCCGCCCGCGACGCAGACGCCGTTGACCGCCGCGATCACCGGCACGTCGAGGCGCTCGTGGCGGAAGTAGAGGTCGTCGTCGCCCGGGTGGACGTCCGGCGTCTCGCCGGTCGCCTCGGGAATCGTCTCGCCCAGGTCGGCGCCCGCACAGAAGGCCTCGTCGCCGGCGCCGGTGACGATCACCGCGCGCACGGCGTCGTCTGCGGCCGCGGCACGCAACGCTCGCGCGCCGGCAGTCGCCATCTCCGGCGTCAGCGCGTTGTGCCGCTCGGGGCGGTCGAAAGTCAGCGTGGCCGCGTGTCCGTCCACCGCGTATTCGATGCCGTCCACGTCCGCCGTCGGAGCTGCCATAGCCCGCACCCCGGGGCGAGCGCGTAAATATCCGTGCCGTCGGCGCGGTCCGCCGGGCGGCTACTTCTGCCGGCGGGTCAGGTTCCGGAGTGCCCGGTCGCCGAACGCGACCACGAGGAGCGCGCCCACGACGTCGAACGCGAGGTCGAGGAGCGTGTCGACCCGGCCGTAGGAGACCAGCAGCGGGTCGAGACCGACGCGTCGCGAGACGCCGTGGACGGCGTACTCGGCGAGCTCCCACAGCAGTCCCAGCCCGACGACCCACGAGAGCACGTGCGGTCGCGGGTCGCGGTCGCGACGCCGCGCGGCCGCGTGGACGATCCCGCCGAGGAGCGTCGCGGACTGGACGTGCGTGAGGTGGTCCCACCACCAGACGTCGTCGTACGGCCCGAGCATCCCGAGGGCGTGGGTGAGCATCGCGCTCTCCGCGTACAGGCGCTGCCACGGCCGGAGTTCGACCCCGTACAGGCGCTCGACGACGTCGGGGACGTAGGTGGCGAGGAGGGCGACCACGGCGTTCACGACCGCGCCCGGGTTCCGCTGGCGAATCCCGACGACGAACACCACCACGATCGCGTACCTGACGCCGCGCTCGACCCCGTGAACGACCGGCGTCTCGTCTCCCGTCCGGGCCATCGCGTCCCGGGATAGGGACCCCGGCGACGAAAATAGTTCGCGTCGCCTCGGACGCTCCGTCTCAGCCGACCGCCGCGATCGACGTCGCGAAGCCGACGCCGAGCGCCACCAGCCCGAGGAGCAGGACGAGCACCAGGATCGCCAGGATCGTGAGCCGCCGGTTGAGCGACTGGGTGGACGGCTGCGTCATAGTCTACGCTATGATACGTGGCCACAAGACTCTTATGGTAGTCTCTGGGTACCCGGCAGCCGAGAACCAGACGGCGCGCTCCGCTGAGGCGGCGAGCGGTCGTTGCGACCGATCGACAGCACCGTCAGCCAGTTCGTGTCAGCGTCCTGTCGCCGTCGGGGCCGGCCGGCTCGGTACGCCGCCCGCGACCGCGCGGAGTAGCCCGCGCCAGCGGCGACGTAACCGGGTGCTAACTAATGCACTCGACGTCGTACGGTGGCCCGGCGTCGCAAGACGCCACGTGGCTCCCCGTTCCACTCCCCCCACTCCCCCCACTCCCATCTTCTGTCCGCGAGCGCGTCGCTTCACCTGTCGTCGTCCGCGTCGTCGCCGGGCGGGTCAGCGAGGTCGAACGTCTCGGTCGCCGTCTCGAGGTCTGCCGTCGGGTCTTTCCGCGGTGCTGCGACGGCCTCGACGGCGGCTCTGACGTCCGCGTCGGTCGCCTCGCCGTCGGTCGGCAGCCGGACGTTCGCGTCCTGGCTGTCGAACGTCTGCGTGTCGCGGAACTGTGGGACCTCCCCGGCCGAGAGGGCCGCCTCGTCGATCGGCTGGGCCTGTTCGACGACCACGGAGTCGGGATCGGCGTCCGGGTCGACCCCGCGCAGTTCGTAGGTGACCGTCGCGGGCCCGTCCGGCGAGACCAGGAGTTCGGCCAGGAGCGTGGCTCCCTCGACCGTCCACCGCGCCGGTTCGTCGCGCATCCGGACGCTGTCGGCGCCGCTCCAGTCGCCGACTGCGTCGGCGAAGCGGACGACGAGCGGCGCCTCTCGCGCCCGGAACGTCAGCGTCGAGACGACCCCGTCGCTCCGGGCGTCGAGTGTCCGCTCGACGGAGACGAGGTCGGTCGTCCCCGCGACCTGGTCACTTGCCATTCTTCTCTCACACGTGTATGGCGGGGACCACCATAAGACACCAGGAGCGATTTCAGCCGGTGAAAAGACCCCGTGGGCAAAGAGGTAAGGCGCCGTCCCCCGATTCCCGGGACGACTATGCACGAGTACGACAACTTCGACGTGACGCACGAGGACGGCGTCGCGTGGCTCGCCATCGAGAGCGAGACGGCGATGAACTCGCTGAACGACGGAATGACGGAGGAACTCCTCCAGCTCGCGACGGACCTCGGCGAGGACGACGACGTGCGGTGCATCGTCCTCCGCGGGTCCGACGGCGTCTTCTGTGCCGGCGGGAACATCACCTCCTTCGACGAGGGGAACGCGGCCGCCGGCATGCGCCGCGGCGCCTCCTTCTTCCACGACCTCGTGGTACAGCTCAAGGCCGTCGAGACGCCCGTCGTGACCGGCATCGACGGACCGGGCGTGGGCGCCGGGTTCAGCATCGCACTCCTCGGCGACGTCAGCGTCATGCACGAGGACGCCTACCTCCAGTACGGCTATCCGGGCATCGGCCTGACCGGCGACGGCTCCTCGACGTACTACCTCCCGCGGATCGTCGGCCTCCAGGAGGCGAAGCGCATCGCGCTCCTGAACGAGAAGGTCCCGGCCGAGGAGGCCGACGACCTCGGGCTCGTCACGGAGGTCGCGAGCGCGGACGCGTTCGAGGACCGGTTGGCCGAGGTCGCGACGCAACTCGCCGACGGCCCGACCAAGGCGCTCGGTCGCATCGCCCGGATGCTGGAGGACTCCTACGCCCGCCAGCTCCCCGACCAGCTCGCAGAGGAGACCGACCAGATGGCCCGCACCACCCGGACCGGCGACTACTCCGAGGGCGTCAGGGCGTTCAAGGAGAAGCGCGACCCCGAGTTCCAGGGCCGATAGTCCCGACCGCGCTCCCCGTCCGGAGCGGCGACGCCGCGCCAGCAACGCTTTCTTCGGCGCCCCCGAGGTGAGCGACATGCGCGTCCTGACGCGAGAGAACGCCGTCGTCGCCGGGAGCGTCGTCCTCGCCATCGTCGCGTTCGTCCTGCTCACCAGCTTCACCGCCCTCTCGCCGTGGCTGGTCTACGCCGTGGTCTTCGCCATCGGCGTGGTGGTACCGCTGGTGCTGACCCGCGCCGACGAGGACTGAACGCCCGCTCACCTCTCGGATATCTGTCTCATCTCTCGCCCGGTGCACAGCCGACCGCACCGCAGCGTAGCGGTCTGTGACGTGTCGTGACATGCGTTCGCACGACACGCGACTGGCGCGGGACGCAGACGTATCTGACTCGTGACGTGTCTGTTCGGGTGGAGAATGATTTATCCCCGGCAACGTTGTCCTATTCGCTACGAGACATTCATGAGTTCCAACGACACCACAGAGCGGCTCTGGGCCGAGCTCTGGCTCCGTCAGGACACCTACGGCACGTACGAGGCACAGCAGGCGACGCTGGACCGGATGCGAACCCTCGAGGCCGAGGGCGTGCTGGGCGACTCGACCGTCGCCGGCTGGGGGAAGCAGGTGCTCACCTTCGAGTCCGACGTCAGGACGGAGGCGGACGCGGCCCTCGCCGCGTTCGAGCGCTGGGCGGACCGCGCCGACGCGAGCCTCGAACCCGCCTTCGACCGCCGGACGGAGTCGTCGCTGCTCTCCCAGGAGACCTACGAGGTCGCGATCTTCCCGGTCGTCTGCCTCGCACTCTACGAGGGCAACGAGGTCTGTGGCGTCTTCCCCTGCACCGTCGACGACGAGGTCTACACCGTCCAGGACGCGCTCGACGCGCTCGCGGACGGCGACGTCGGGGCGCTCCTGGACGAGATCGGTGGCGGCCGCGCCGCCCACCGGACGGGGACCGGCGACGCCTCGACCGGCGGGGACGAGGTCACCTACAACCCCGCTCCCTGACCCCCGGATCCGCTTCTCCTTTACCTGTCTTTGGGAAACATTTATATATTACAATCCCTTACCTGTAGTTAGCGAAAGAGGGCCAGAGGCGCTCATTTTCTGCCTCCGGGTCCCCGCATCCCGACATCCATGAGTGAGACCACGATCCAGTCCGCGGAGACGCGGACGCGACCGACAGGACAGCACGTCGACGAGCGCGTCGACGAACGGACCGACGAGCGGCTCTGCCCGGAGTGTGGCGGCAAGCTGGTCAGCGACACCGAGCACGGCGAGACCGTCTGCCAGGAGTGTGGGCTGGTGGTCGAGGAAGACGAGATCGACCGCGGGCCGGAGTGGCGCGCGTTCGACGCCGGCGAGCGCGACCAGAAGTCACGCGTCGGCGCCCCCACCACGACCATGATGCACGACAAGGGGCTCTCGACCAACATCGGCTGGCAGGACAGGGACGCCTACGGCAACTCCCTGTCGAGCCGCCAGCGCCGGAAGATGGCGCGGCTCCGCACCTGGGACGAGCGGTTCCGCACCCGCGACCACAAGGAGCGCAACCTCAAGCAGGCCCTCGGCGAACTGGAGCGGATGGGGTCGGCGCTCGGCCTCCCCGAGCACGTCCGCGAGACCGCCAGCGTGATCTACCGCCGCGCGCTCGACGAGGACCTCCTGCCCGGTCGCTCCATCGAGGGCGTCGCCACCGCGTCGCTGTACGCCGCCGCCCGCCAGCACGGCGTCCCCCGGAGCCTCACCGAGGTCGCGGCGGTCAGCCGGGTCGACGAGGAGGAGTTCAAGCGGACCTACCGCTACGTCAACCGCGAACTGAACCTCGAGGTCAGGCCCGCCGACCCGGCCCAGTACCTCGTCCGGTTCGCGAGCGACCTCGTCGTCCCCGAGGAGACGACGCGGCTCGCTCGCGACCTGCTCGACGCCGGCCAGCGCGCGGGCGTCGACAGCGGCCGCAACCCGATCGGTCTCGCGGCCGCCGCCGTCTACGCGGCCGGCCGCCTGACCGACCAGGCCCTCACCCAGCGCGACGTCAGCGAGGTGGCCGACATCAGCGAGGTCACCATCCGGAACCGCTACAAGGAACTCCTCGACGCCTACGAGCGCCGCTAGACCTCGGCGCCCAGGAACTGCTTCACGATCTTTCCTTCCGCCCGGTGGAGGACCTCGCTGCACGTCGACTTCGCCAGCCCGAGGTCCGTCGCCAGGTCGGTGAGCGTGCAGGTCCGCGGCGTGTCGTAGTAGCCGCGCTCGACCGCGTTCTCGACGAGCGTGAGCTGTCGGTCGGTCAGTAACTGCTCCGGCTCGACCGGCTCGCGAACGCGCTCGACGGTGAACTGGATGCCGAACGAACGGAGCTGGTCGCCGAGCGCCGACAGCCGGTCGTGCGGCGCCGTCACGTCCCAGGTGGCCTCGCCCGCCCGCAGCGTGAACGGGAACTCCAGCGGGACCCCCGACTCCTGCATCGGGAGCAGGAGGAGCGGCGTCGTCGTCTCGAACTGAATCAGCGCCGTCTCCTCGTCCTGCCGGAGCACCTCCAGCGCCGTCACGTCCTCCTGGTCGTCCACGGCGGCGACGACGCTCGACACGTCAGGCGCGTCGACCTCCGCGAGCCCGACGCCCGACGCCTCGTCGGTGAGCGCGGCCAGCACGCGCACCCGGGCCTCGGGGTGCGCACGCGTCACGTCGCCGATCCATACTCCCTCCGGGACCGTGATACTGAGTTCAGCCTGTGGCATGGTTTGTCGAACATATTCGTGCCGGCCGCTTGTGTGTTCCGTCCGGGTCGGCGCCGCGACTGGGCACGGGGCTCACCCCTCGTCCCGCTCGTCCGATCGGAGCGACGCGGGACGGGCGTCGGCGCGCTGCGGGCGCTCGATCCGGACCGCCAGTCCGTCGGGTTCCCACGTCACCTCGATCGACTCGAACGCCGGCCGGTACCGCGTCGCGTGGTTGCCGTCCCGGCGCAGGTCGAGGCGCTCCTCGAGGAGGCCCGCCTCGGTCAGCCGGTCGAGTTTCTGGTAGGTCGTCGAACTCGGCATGTCACAGCACGCGCCGATCTCGGCCGCGGTGCGCGGCTCGGTCAGCGCCGAGAGGACGGCGCGACAGCCCTCGTCGTCGAGCGCGCGGAGCACCGCGGCCGGCGGGGCGCGGTCCGGTGCGTCGATCGGTGTCCGCGACCGGCGCCGCGGTCGCGGGGCGGCCATCGAGCGGTGGGCGTCGTCTGTCATGGTCGGGCGGGTCGGGTCCCCGTCTCGACACGCTCCGCCGCCAGCGCGGTTCGACGCTTCCCCGAACACGTTCGCCTCGCACGTCCGGACGGCGACGAACCAGTTCGGGACAAGACCGAAGGACGCCGCGCGTCTCTCTCGGCGCGTGCCAGACGTCGTCAGCCTCTCCGACCTCGACGCGACCCCGCACGCGGAAGTGTTCGCCGACCGTCCCCGGACGGTCCGGCTCTCGCTCGCCGCCGGCGAGTCGATGCCCGCCCACAGCCACCCGGGCGACGACGTGCTGTTTCACGTCCTCTCGGGCGAGATCGAACTGTCGCTCGACGGCGATCCCCACTCGCTCGGCGCGGGCGACCTGGTTCGCTTCGACGGCGCACGCCAGATCGAACCCCGGGCCGTCGACGACGCCACCGCGCTCGTCGTATTTGCGCCCGCCTAGCGGTCGCTCTGGACGTGGACGCTCACCCGGGTGACGTGTCCTCCGCAGCCGCACTGCTCGACGTAGCTCCAGTCGACGCGCGAGCCGAACGTCGCGTCGAGCGCGTCGTAGAGGTACGTCTCGGGGTGGCCGTGGTCGCCGTGGGTCACGAGGTTGACGTGGTAGCCGGGCGCCGTGTGTTCGACTGCGTCGACGGCCTGCTCGACGACCAGCGAGCGGTCGTCGGCGTGGATCGGTTTCTCCAGGTTCGCCGACCAGGAGTTCTCGTGGACGCGGTCGGTTACCGGCTGCACGTCGTCGTGAGTGACGGTCGTCATAGCCGAACGAACGGCTCCGCTCCGGGTACCGGTTGCCCCGAACCTGTTCGGGGGTGGTCTGAACCGTGCGCCGCTCCGACAGCCGAGCGATGTCCGACCGCGTCACAGAACTCGAACGGCTGGCGTCCGACCTCGCGGGCCGCGACGACGTCGCGTCGGCCTGGCTCGCCCGGAGCTTCCAGACCCGCGTCCTGTTCGTCGAGGTGCCGGCCGACGCGACGCTCCCGGACGGCGTCCGGACCCGCGTCCGGGACGCCGGGCTCGCCGGCGTGAACGAGGTCTACGATCCGGACGCCGGCGAACCACCCGCCTTCACCGGCCGGGTCGGCACCCGCGACCAGTACCGGTTCGTCGACGTCCGCGACCGGACCGCCCAGACCCAGCACATCTAGTTCGCGGCGCAGTTGTTCGGCCCGAGTTCGAGCGTCGTCGCCTCCTCGGTCAGCGGCGCCTCGCCCCAGTTAATCTGCTTGATCTGCTGATAGTTCGCGGGCGTCTCCGAGAGGCTCTCGACGACGGCGTCGACGAACGCCGCCTCGTCGTCCAGCCCGAACAGGTGGTTGTCCGTCGCCAGTTCGTCCAGCGTGGTCGCCAGCGGCCGGACCGACTCGTCGCTGTAGTGGCCGGGGAGGACGACGGTGTCGTCGGGCAGGGCTGCCAGCCGCCGGAGGCTCCCGAACAGGTCGCCCGCCGCGTCCCTGACGGCCGCCTCGTCGTTGTCTTCCAGGTCCGGCCGGCCGACGCTCGCCAGGAACAGGGTGTCGCCCGAGAGCAGCGCGTCGCCCCACCGGAGCGAGACGCTCCCCGGGGTGTGGCCCGGCGTGTGGCTGACCGTCAGTTCGCGGTCGCCGACGGCGACGCTGTCGCCGTCCGCCAGCGCGTCGTACGCGGTCAGGCTCCCGCCGTCGGCCTCGTGGAGGTAGTAGGGGACGTCGCGGGCCTGGTGCAGTCGGCGGCCGCCGCTGACGTGGTCGGCGTGCGCGTGGGTGTCGATCGCGCCGACGAGGTCGACGCCGCGATCGGCCGCGAGGTCCACGTACTCGCCCACGTAGAGGCTCGGGTCGACGACCACCGCCTCGTCGCCGTCGGCCACGAGGTAGGAGACGCACCCCGTGCCGGGACGCACGACCTGGGTGACGCCGGGGACGTCGGTGTCGTAGGCCAGGTGGACCCGGCCCCAGCCGTTCATCCCGTCCGCGACCGAGCGGGCGTCGAACCCGCGCTCGCGGAGGAACTCGGCGGCGGTCGCGGAGGTGACGCCCGCCACGCACACGACGGCGATCTCCCGGTCAGACGGGAGGTCGTCGAGGGCCGCTTCCAGCCCCGAGAGATTCCCCTGCAGGAGCTGGTCGTAGATCGGGAGGTTCGAACTCCCCTCGACGTGCCACTCCTCGAACTCGTCGGCTCGCCGGACGTCGAGGACGAACAGGTCCTCGTCGTCGCGTCGCGCTGCGACCTCGCCGGGACTGATCGTCGGATCTGCCGGACTCGTCGTGTCCATTCTGCGCAATACTACGACGCAGCAGCAGCATAAGCCTGGCGGGGAGGAGACGGACGTCGGCTCTTCCCGTCCGTCTCGGCGCGCTCGTTCGGTGCGCGGTCGCCGCCCGCCGCCACGGCCGTGGTCGCTGTCCCCACCAGATCGAACTGGCGTCGTGCCCGCGCCCCGCCCCGGTGCGCTCGGTGCGGCGTCGTGCCACCCCGGGAGGCTTTGTACCTGCGGCCGCGTATCCGGGTGCGATACTCGACGACGGCGACCGGATCCTGACGCTGGTGGGCATCGGGCTGGCCGTCGCCCTCGTCGCGTCGGTCGGCGTCCTGCTCCTGGCGGCGACGAGCGTCTCCACGCGCCAGCCGGACGTCCCGGACACCGACTGGTCGCTCGACCGGGTGAACGACACGCACGTCCGCCTCACCCACACCGGCGGCGACCCGGTCCCAGGGACCGACCTGGTGGTGACCGTCGACGGCTACGAGCGCGCCGCGCGCTGGCCGCCGCGCGTCGTCCGCGGCGACGCCGTCCTCGTCCGCGCCACCGACGGCCGGCGCGTCCGGCTCTACTGGGACGGCGACGACCGCGCCGACCGACGGCTGCTGGCGCGCTGGCGGGTCGGCGCCACGGCCACCCCCTGACCCGGCCGCCGGAGCCGCCGGTCAGGCGTGGGCGGCGTCGACGCCCAGATAGTCCGCCAGCGTCCGCAGGGCCGC
>JBDGSV010000012.1:0-15408 GCA_042217375.1 Haloarculaceae archaeon
GTCCTCGAACTCGGCGGGAGCGACCCGTTCGTCGTCCTCGACGACGCCGACCTCGCGGAGGCGGCCGAGACGGGCGCGTGGGCGCGCAACCAGAACGGCGGCCAGTCCTGCATCGCCGCCAAGCGGTTCGTCGTCGTCGACGACGTCTACGACGCGTTCGTCGACCGCCTCGTCGAGGAGATCGAATCGCTCACCGTCGGCGACCCGACCGACGAGGACACCGACGTCGGCCCGCAGGCCCGCCAGGACCTCATGGAGGGCCTCCACGAGCAGGTCGCCGAGAGCGTCGACGCGGGGGCGACCGTCCTGACGGGCGGCGAACCCCTCGACGGCGAGGGCGCCTACTACCCGCCGACGGTCCTCGCGGACGTGCCCGAGGGCTGTCCCGCCGACGACGAGGAGCTGTTCGGACCGGTCGCGGCCGTCTACCGCGTCCCCGACGAGGCCGCGGCCGTCTCGAAGGCGAACGACACGCAGTTCGGGCTCGGCGCCAGCGTCTGGACGGACGACCTCGACCGCGGCGACCGCGTCGCCTCGGAGATCGACGCGGGCTGTGTCTACGTGAACGAACTGGTCAAGTCCGACCCGCGGGTCCCCTTCGGCGGCGTCAAGGAATCGGGCTACGGGCGCGAACTGTCCGGTGCCGGCATCCGGGAGTTCGTCAACCGGAAGACCGTCTGGCTCCAGCGCCCCGACGACGCGGAGGAGTGATGAAGGCCTCCGATCTCCTCGTCGAGTGCCTGGAGGCCGAGGGCGTCGAGTACGTCTTCGGGCTCCCGGGCGAGGAACTCGAAGACCTGCTGTTCTCGCTGCGCGCCTCCGACGTCCAGTTCGTCCCCGTGCGACACGAGCAGGGCGCGGCGTTCATGGCCGACGTGCACGGCCGCCTCACCGGCGAGGCCGGCGTCTGCATGGCGACGCTCGGGCCGGGCGCGACGAACCTCCTGACGGGCGTCGCGGACGCCCACCTCGACAAGTCCCCGCTGGTGGCCATCACGGGACAGGGCGGGCTCGAACGCCTCCACAAGGAGAGTCACCAGGCCCTCGACATCGTCGACATGTTCGGGCCGGTGGTGAAGTGGAACACGCAGATCCGGGACGCCGAGATCATCCCGGAGTCGGTGCGGAAGGCCTTCAAGCTCGCCGAGTACGAGAAGCCCGGCGCGACCCACCTGGAGTTCCCCGAGGACGTCGCCGACGTGGAGCTGTCTGCCGAGCCGCTCTCGGTCCGGCCGCGAGTGCGCCGACCGGACCCGGACCCGGGGTCGCTCGACAGCGCCGTGGAGCGGATCGAGGCCGCCGACGCGCCCCTGGTGCTGGCCGGCAACGGCGCCGTCCGGACGCCCGCCGCCAGACGGCTCCGGGAACTGGTCGACCACGCCGGCATACCGGTAGCCGCGACCTACATGGGCAAGGGGGCGGTCTCCGACCGGCTCGACAACTCGCTGCTCACGCTCGACTCGGGCCCGAACGGCGAGGCCTCCGAGGCGGTCGCACAGGCCGACTGCGTCGTCGCCGTCGGCTACGACATCGCCGAGCACGATCCGGAGTCGTGGAACCCCGACCTCGAGAAGGACATCGTCCACGTCGACCACGAACCGGCCGAGGTCTACCGGCACTACAACCCCGACGTGGAACTGGTGGCGGACATCTCGGCGGTGCTGCGCGAACTCCGGACGCGGCTCGACGAGGACTCGGGCCCCGACTGGTGCGCGGACGTCCGCGAGCGCATCGTCGAGGCCGTCGAGCGGACGCCCGACCCCGGCGACCCGTTCACCGTGCGCGGGGCGCTCCCCCACCTGCGCGCGGCGATGGCCGACGAGGACGTCCTCGTCTCGGACGTCGGGAGCCACAAGATGGCGATCGCACAGAGCTTCCCGACCTACGAGCCGAACACGTGCATCATCTCGAACGGGCTGGCGAGCATGGGAATCGCGGTCCCCGGCGGCCTCGCCGCGGACCTCGCGGTCGACGCGAACGTCGTGGTGGCGACCGGCGACGGCGGGTTCCTCATGAACGCGGCCGAGATCGAGACCGCGACCCGGCTCGACCTCGGCTACACCATCGTCGTGTTCAACGACGACGACTACGGACTCATCTCGGAGAAGCAGCGCCGGCACACCGGCGAGCAGTTCGGGACGACGCTGACCAACCCCGACCTCGAACGGTTCGCCGAGAGCTTCGGCGTCGAGAGCTACCACCCCGAAACCTGGGCCGAAGTCGAGCGCGCGTTCGACGAGGCCGTCCCGGCGGACGAGATGGCGCTCGTCGAGATCGCGCTCGACTAGCGGATTCCTACCCCAATCTCGTCAAAATTTCAACTATTCCGAGCGTCGCGCCAGCGACTGATAAACCGTATGTCGGGATACGAAATGACGTCTCCCGCACCGGCACACGATTTATTGAGCACGAGGTCGAACCGTCGGCCATGGCACGTGTCGCAGTCATCGGCGGTGGCGCCGCGGGACTGAGTTGCGCCCTGTTCACAGCCAAGAACGGCCAGGAGACGGTCCTGTTCGACACCGACGAGACCTGGCTCCACAAGGCTCACCTGTTCAACTACCTCGGCATCGACTCGATCGACGGCAGCGAGTTCGTCGACGAGGCCCGGGCCCAGGTCGACGACTTCGGCGTGGAGCGCCGCCAGGGTGAGGCAGTAACCGACGTGGCTACGGGCGACGACGGGTTCCGCGTCACCACCGAGGACGACGAGGTAACGGCCGACTACGTGGTCCTGGCGACGGGGGCCGACCGTGACCTCGCCGAGTCGCTCGGCTGTGCGTTCACCGACGACGACGTCGTAGACGTCGACGTGACGATGGAGACCAGCGTCGAGAACGCGTACGCCACGGGCGCGATGGTCCGCGCCGAGGAGTGGCAGGCGATCATCTCCGCCGGGGACGGTGCGGCGGCCGCCCTCAACATCCTCTCGCAGGAGGAAGGCGAGCACTTCCACGACTTCGACACGCCCGCGGACGCCGAGTGAACTCGCTCGCCGCGTCTCGCGCGCCCGGATCGTGAAATCCGGCACGTGACACTTACGCGGCGCGGGCGAGGTCCACGGAGCGCACGAAGAACCAGGATCGCGGATCTGCTCTACGAGATCGCAGGTTTCCTCGAACTCCTGGACGTCGAAGACGAGCCGCGGACCTACCGCACGGCCGCCCGGAACGTCGAATCCCGCCCGGAGGACGTCGAGGCGATCTACGAGCGGGGCGAACCGGAGTCGATCGACGGCGTGGGCGAGTCCATCGCCGAGAAGGTCGCCGAGTACCTCGAGACGGGCGGACTCGAGCACTACGAGGACCTCCGGTCCGAGCGACTGGATCGTGCGGGCGCTCCAGGAGTTCCCCGTCGACGTGCTCGCCCACCCCACCAATTGCGCAACGAGCGGGAGCCGCTCGATCTCGACTGGCAGGCCGTCGCGACCTACCGCGAGACGGTCGACCACGTCGTCTCGACGGACACACTCGCCGGGCGACCTGGACGACCTGCTGTCGGGGAGACGCGTGAGGGCTACTCGATCGAGATCTGGCGCGCTTCTTCGACCTCGCGCCGGGCCAGGACCACCCGCAGGACGCCGTTCTCCATGGTCGCGGCGACGCCGTCCAGGTCGACCTCGTCGGGGAGCCGGAGCGCCCGGCGCCGCGGCCCGTGACGTCGCTCGCGCCGGAGGTACGTCCCGTCTTCCGCCGCCACCGCGGGCTCGCGCTCGGCCGCGACGTGGAGCGTGCGGTCCGTGATCCGGACGTCGACCGCCTCGCGGTCAAAGCCGGGCAGGTCGGCCGTCACGACGTACTCGTCGTCGCGTTCGACCAGATCGACCGACAGCCTGGACCCGGGCCCCAGCCAGCCCGTGGGCCCGTCCGTCTCCCACGCGCGGGACGCGTCGTCGAACTGGCGACTCGCCCGGTCGAACAGCCGCTGGATCTCCGCGAACGGATTGCCCCGGCTCATGGTGTCTCTCTCCGGGCTTCGACGGGCGCGACGAAAAAGGCGCGGGGCCCGTCCTATCGCCCGGGACACGGCCGGCGAGGCTAGCCGCTCCACTCGCCGCCGACGTCGCCGCCGACCTGCTCGCGCCAGGCCTCGAAGCGCTCCCGACACGTCGGCGCGTCCGCGACGTGGTCGACGAATCCCGCGCCACCGTCGGCGAGTTCGGCTCCGCAGAACGGGCAGAAGTCGGGGCGGTCCCAGTCGGGCGAGTCCCGGGGTGGATGTTCGTGATCGGTCACCCCGCACAGTTCGACGGGGCGGTACAAATCTGTTCGCCACACGGCCCCGACCGTCACGTTCCAGCGAATCGACGGGCCGCAGTTCCGGAATCCGAAGTTCGGGCGGCGTCCTGGCACGGGTCTGTTAGCCCCAACTCCGTTAGGTGAGGAGGCCCTCCGTACAGACATGGACCGGAGGACGTACGGCGTCCTGGTCGTGCTCGCGCTAGCGACGGTCGCGTTCGGTGCGCTGACGACGTCGCGACCGCTGGACGCGTTCCTCGTCGCGGGCGGGCGAGAGTTCGCGACGACGACGCTCGCGATGGCGTGGATCACCTGGTGGGCGCTGGTCGTAGGGTTCGCCATCGCGGGCGGGGTCGAGGCGTGGACCTCGGACGAGCAGGTCGCAGACCTGCTCGACGGGCACGGCGCGCGCGAACTCGGGTACGGGTCGCTGTTCGGGTTCGTCTCCTCGTCGTGTTCCTACAGCGCGATCGCGACGGCGAAGAACCTCTTCAAGAAGGGCGGGTCCGCGGCGGCCACCATCGGCGCGTTCATGTTCGCCTCGACGAACCTGGTGATCGAGATCGGCGCCGTCATCTGGATCCTGCTCGGCTGGCAGTTCCTCCTCGCGGACGTCGTGGGCGGGTTCGTGCTCATCGGCCTCCTGGCGTTCGGCTTCGTCTACCTCGTGCCGGACGACCTCGTCGAGCAGGCTCGACGGCACGTCCGCGACGGGGAGTCCCGGACCGTGCAGGACCCCGTCTGTGGCATGGAGGTCGACCCGGAGGAGACCGACTACGCCGTCGAGCACGACGGGCAGACCTACTACTTCTGCTCGCAGTCCTGCATGGACAGCTTCGACCCCGAGGAGGCGAACACGACGATCCGCGAGCAGGCCACCTCGATCGCGGGCTGGAAGGCGCTGGCCGACAAGCAGTGGAAGGAGTGGGGGATGCTCTGGGACGAGATCGCCATCGGGTTCGTCTTCGCGGGCCTGGTGGCCGGGTTCGTCCCCGACCAGGTCTGGACCGCCGTGTTCTCGGGGCCGACGTTCGGCCTGCCGGCGTACGTCGTCTGGACGGCGGCGCTCGGGGCCGTCGTCGGCGTCGCCACGTTCGTCTGCTCGGTCGGCAACGTCCCGTTCGCCGCCGTCCTCTTCACGAACGGGATGCCGTTCGGGTCCGTGCTCGCGTACATCTACGCCGACCTCATCATCCCGCCAATCGTGGCGGCCTACCGCGAGTACTACGGGACGACGTTCGCGGCCGTCCTCTCGGGGATGATCTTCGTCGCCGCGGTCGTCACCGGCGTCCTGGTCCACTTCCTCTTCCTCGCTGCGGGCGCCATCCCGTCGCCGTCCGGGGTGCACCTGGCCGAGGTGTCGATCGAGGCCAACTACAAGCTGGTGCTGAACGTCGTCGCGACCGGCCTCTTCCTGGTCCTCTACTGGCTCCACCGCTCGGACGCGGCCGGCGAACAGCAGGGCGACCACGCGCACGCCGCAGACTGACGCCGGCGGGACGTCGCAATCACCGAGAGCGTGCGAACGCGGCCCCGTAACGTTCATACGAATCGTCCGACAACTACTCCAGAATGTCAGGCCTGGGAGCGACGCTCGCGCGCGGCGCGCGGCACCGATGACCCCATGACGGGTGCCACGATCACGGCGCGGCTCCGGCGGCTCCGCCCGGCCCGGACGACCGTGCTCGCTCTCGCGGGGCTCGCGGGGCTGGAACTGCTCCTCGTCGCGGTGTACCTGGCGGTCCGGAACGTGGTCATCACGGACCCGCTCGTCCTCGTCTACCCCTTCGTCTGGATCGACGTGAGTATCCTGGCGGTCTGGACCGCGACCACGCCCGAGGTGGACCGGCGCAAGCGGCTCGCCGGCCTCGGCGTCGCGGTCGGCTACTTCGTGGTGCTCGGGTACTTCGGCGGCCTCTACGGGGTGGGCAGCGGGATGGCACCGCTCCACCTCAAGTGGAGCCTCCCGCCCGGGTACTCCCCCGTCCTGCTCTACGACGGGGCGGTCCTGCGACTCGTCCTCGAACCGTACAAGGTGGTCGGCTACCTCACGCTCGCGTACCTCGTGTACGCGACGGTGCTGGACGCGGCCGGGGCCGCGGTCTCGGGCGTCGTCGGGCTGTTCTCGTGCGTCTCCTGCTCGTGGCCGATCCTCGGGACGGTCGCGACGAGCGTCTTCGGGAGCAGTTCCGCCGTCGCGGCGTTCGCGCTCAGCCGGTCCTACGGGCTGAGCACGCTGATCTTCCTCTCGGCCGTCGCCCTGCTGTACTACCGGCCGCTGTTCCTCCCGGAGCGGGCCTGACCGGGAGATCGCGTCGCCCGGGACCGGCGGCCGACCGTCCCGCTTCGCGGCGGCGACGCGGGCGACCAGGGACGGGCTCATTACGCTCGGCGGCGTTGTGGTAGCCATGCCGACGTTCCAGAACGCGAGCGAGCTCCTGGAGGCGGTCCGCGAGCGCCTCGACGGGTGGGTCGCCGCGGCCCGCGAGCAGGCCTACGCCGACTGCTTCGAGGGCCCGGACGCGCTGCTCACCGACGAGGAGGTCGTGCTGCTCGACCGCATCGACTCCCGGCTCGGCCGCGAGCGCGGCGAGGGGCTGTGGGGCGCCGACGAGTACCGGATCGTCCCGGCCGGGACGCTCGAAGAGGAGAGCGCGCCGCGCGTCGTCTGCACCTACCACCCGCGCGTCCCGGAGTACGTCAACCGCAGCGTGGCCCCGCTCGACGAGGCGACGCGCGAGCGCCTCGACGACGCGCTGTGGGAGTACGCCCAGCGCGTGGTCGAACTGACCCAGGCGGACGTCGAGGCGTTCGTCTGGTCCTCGGAGGTCGCGACCCGGGCCGAGTGAGACCGCGTCACCCGGTCGGCTCCTCGTCCGGATCCTCTTCGAGGTGGAGCGTCTGGAAGAACCGGTCGACGACGCGCCGGGAGACGAACTCGACGAGGTCAGCCTCGTCGTCCCCGGCGTCCGCGAAGATGCCGAGCGGGAGCTGTGCCCCCGCCATGTCGGCGTGTCCGCCCGCGGTCCCGACGTCGCCGAACGCCTCCCGGAGGACCTCCCCGGTGTCGATCCGCGGGTCGACCGAGCGCGCGCTCAGGTAGAGGGTGTCACCGACGATGCCGTAGACCAGGACCGTGCTCACGCCCTCCAGGTTGAGCAGGTAGTCGGCCGCCTGGGGCAGCGCGTCGCGCTCGGCAGTCCGGCCGACGCCCGTGACCAGGCTCGATCCGCGAATCGTGCGGTGGCGGATCGCCTCGCCGATCGCGTCGAGCGTCGACGGCGAGAACGCCGCGCCGTAGAACTGTTCGAGGAAGTTCATGTCGGCGTGGGGCCGGACGTAGAGGGCGGCCTCGTACTCGTGGACGGTCGGGTTCCGCATGTAGTCGAGGCGCTCGCGGTGGAGCGCGAAGATGGCCGCCGAGGCGAGTTGCGCGGTCAGTTCGAGGTCGAGGTCGCGCAGGTACTCGACGCAGATGGACGTCGTCGCCCCGTACTCCTCGCGCACGTCGACGAACGGTGCGTCGACGGCGTCCGGAGACGGGTGGTGGTCGACCACGACGTCGACCTGGACCGCGGCCGCCGCTCCCGACCGGACGCTCGGGTCCGAGTGATCCACGAGCGCGATCCGGTCGTACTCGCCGGGCGTCACGTCCTCCCAGCGCTCCATCTCGATGTCGAGGATGTTCACCAGCGTCCGGTTCTGCTGGTGCGAGATGTGCCCGCCGTACGCGATCGTGACCGCCGCGTCCGTCCGGGACGCCGCGATCTCCCGGAGCGCGAGCGCGCTGGCGATGCAGTCCGGATCGGGGTCGTCGTGGCAGACGACGAGCAGCGACCCGGCGTCGCCGAGGACGTCGAGGAGGTCGTCGACCCGCGCCATGGCAGCGCTTCGTCGGCAGCCACCATGAATGCACGGCTCGCCTACATGTACATCCGGTCGCCGGGGTACTCCTGGCGGTCGGTCGACTGGCCCTCCTCCATGGCACGCATGCGCTCGGCGAGGCTCTGGTAGTACTGCTCCATCTCGTCGGCGCGCTCCCGGAGTTCGTCCTCGGCGACCTCGATGCCACAGACCGGGCCCAGCGCCTCGAGCAGGCGGAGCGCGGCGTTGAGGTCCGGGCCGGGGATGTGCGTGGGCGTGACGAGCACCCCCGTCGGCGGCGCGTCGCCGTCGATGGCCCTGACCAGGAGTTCGCCGACCACGCCGTCGAAGAACCCGCCCTGGAGCGGGGGGACGTCAGTCGCGCCGTCGCCGAAGTGTCGGGTCCGGTACTCGTCGGTGGCGACGTGGAACACGACGTGTTCCTCCTCGCTGTGCGGAAACGGCTCGCCGGCGAGGACGGTGATCTCCCGGAGTCCCTGGGCCGCGATCCAGTCGAGGAGGGCGTCTGCCAGGGCGTCCGCGACCCAGACGGGCGGGAACAGTTCGCCGATGAGGACCGTCACGTCCGAGTTCGCCGTGCTGTAGAGGCGGATCGGGTGCCGTGGCACCCCCTCGGAGAAGGGCGTGATGTCGGGGAGGTTCTGGGTCGTGACGTGGCCGATCTGGGTGGTCTCCACGTGCGTGACGAGGTAGTCGGCGGCCGTCAGCCCGGCGACGCCCCGCCCGGCCATCCCGACGAGGAGCGTCTCGCCCGGTTCGGTCTCGCCCGTGAGTTCGACCTCGAACGCTGGTTCACGTGGCATAGCCCACCGTACATGACACGTCCCTATAACTCGGCAGGTCGCGGCGGCGGGCCGGATCGGCGACCGACAGTCTCGTGCCGTGGGACCGGCCCCGGACAATTAACCGCTGGCGTGCGATGGGTACGGCAGGTGTCCGTTCGTGCCAGGAGACGACCCGTCAGCGCGCTTCGAGGAACAGACCGAGATCACCGCCGAGCGACCGACCCTGATCGAGGGCCTCCCCGGCCTGGGGCTGGTGGCGTCGATCGCGGTCGACCAGATCACGACCCAGCTCGGTCTCGAACAGCACGGGACGATCATCTCGGACGAGTTCCCGCCGGTCGCGTCGTTCGAGGACGGCCGGGTCCGGGACGCGGTGCGCGTCTACGCCGGCGAGGACCCGCCCGTGATGACGCTCCAGAGCGACGTCCCGATCCCGCCCGACGCGATCGACGCGCTGAGCCGGTGCGTGCTGCAGGACCTCTCGAGCGAGTTCGAGCGCGCCGTCTTCCTCGCCGGCGCGCCCGCCGAGTCCCAGGAACAGGTGGGCGACGTCGTCGGCGTCGCCACGACCGCCGATCAGGAGACGGCGCTCACCGACGCCGGGATCACGCTGGCTGACGGCTCCGGGGTGATCGGCGGCGTGACCGGCGCGCTCCTGGCCGACTGCTACCACGAGTCGATTCCGGCCGCGGTGCTCGTCGTGCGGTCGAATCCCTACATCCCCGATCCGGCGGCCGCCCGCGCCGTCATCGAGGACGCCCTCGAACCGCTCGTCGAGTTCGACATCGACACGCAGGAACTCCTCGAACAGGCCGAGGAGATCCAGCAGCGGAAACAGCAGATCGCGAAGCAACTCCAGCAGTACCAGGAACAGCAGGGGCAACAGCAACAGACCTCGATGCCCGGGATGTACCAGTAGACGGTCGGGCCGGAGCGACCGCGGACCGGTCGGCTCGCGGGCTTACTCGCGGGGCTCCCAGCCGCCGGCGTCGACCACCTCGAAGAGACTGCGCCAGTCCTCGTCGACCTCGGGGAGCTGGTCGCGGAGCTGCTGGAAGTCGGACGCCGGAACCTGCTCGTGGACGAGGTCTGCGATCACCCGGGCGTGGTAGGCCGCCTCCGAGCGCTCTACGCCCTCGATCTCGGCGACTCGCCCGACGAACTCCGACCAGTCGAACCGCTGGCCGTGCTCCCGGACGGCGCCGGTCAGGTACCACCGGATCTCCATGGGGAGCGACGCGGCGAGGTCCGCCGCGTTCTCGGCGGGGATGCGCTGGCCCAGCGTCGTCAGCGTCGCCCGGACGGCGCGCACCGCCTCGCCGGTACCGGGGAGTTCCAGTCGGTGCTGAACTGCGCCGGTGAACTCGTCGAAGTCCATGCCCGACCGTTCACCGGACGGCGGCATCAATGGCCCCCGCCCGTCCTACCCCCTGGGAGCGCCGGTCTGGGGCCGAACGGGCCGGGAACCGGCGGCGTACTTTTCCGCACCGCCGGCGTCTGTCCCGGCATGGGATTCAGCGAGACGTGGCGGACGCTCCGGGACCGCTGCGAGGAGGCGTCTGGGGCCACCCTCGTCACGCCGTCCTCGGAGCGCGCGTTCCGGATCGAGGCCGTCGAGGACGATCGCGTCCTCGTCCGGTTCCCCGCGACCGACGAGGAGCGGTCGCTCTGGCGCGACCAGTTCGAAGTGCTCGCCGACCGACTGGCCGCCAGCGAGGCCGGCGTCCCGACGACCGACCTCCCGGACGGCGTCGAGCCGTACGTGGCCGTGCTCAGCCTCGCGCCACAGTACGCCGTCGAGGACGGCGCCCTCCGTCCGGCGACCGACGGCGGCGGGGAGAGCCCGTTCCTCCGGCCGGAGTGGGCCGCGCGGACGCCACCCGAACGGGTCCGGGACGACGCCGTCCTCCTCGCCGACCTGCTCGACCGGTACGGCGTGGACCCGTCCGCCCTCGCGCCGGAGCGGGCCGTCGATCTCTACGTGCTGCTTTCGGACGTCGAGCGCGGTGCCGGCCGCCTCCGGACGGCCGTCGGGGACGCGGTGCTGGCGCACGTCGGCCCGGAGGGGCGCCGCCACGGCCGGTTCGGCACGGTCACGCGGACCCACCGCGAACGTCGCCGCCTCAAGGACGAGGCGACCGTGTTCGCCGCGCTCCACGAGGCCGGCGTCCCCCGGGAGTGGGTGCTCGGCGTCGATCCGGAGAAACTCGACGTCGTCCTCGCCGTGACCGACCTCGACGAGCGCGACGTCTACGACGTTGAGGAAGAGGTGTACGCACAGAAGACGGCCGTCGACGAGGCCGAGAAGCAGTCCCGGCTCCAGGGGCTCAAGGACCGGGTCGCGGCCCTGGAGACCGAGGACGCGGCGGCCCTGCGCGACGACATCGAGGACCTGGAGTCGCGGCTCGACGCGATGCTGGCGGCCGGGTGAGCGCTCCGGGGCCGGTCACCGCGGCCGGTCGGGAGCGTCGCGGACGCCGACGTCGCCGGTGAGCGAGCGCGTCGGGTAGGGCATCTCGATCCCCGCCGCGTCGAACCGCTCCTTGACGCGCTGGACGTACTCCGAGCGGATGCGGAGAAAGTCAGTGCGGACCGGCTGTGCGATCCAGAACCGGCACCGGAGGAGGACGACCGACTCGGCCAGTTCGGCGACGCGGACCGTCGCCCCCGGCCGGTCGAGGATCTCCGGGTTGTCGGCGGCCACCTCCAGCAGGATCGACCGGGCCCGGTCGATGTCGTCCCCGTAGCCGATGCCGAACTCGCAGGTGATCCGGAGCCGGTCTTTCGCCGCCGGGTTCGTCACGGCGGCGGCGGTCAGCTCGGAGTTCGGGACCGTGACGAGTTCGTTGTCGAAGGTGTGGACGCGGGTCACCCGGAAGCCGATGTCCTCGACGATGCCCTCCTGATCGTTCCAGCGGATCCAGTCGCCGATGTGAAACTCCGGGTCGAGGACGATGAAGACGCCGCTGACGAAGTTTCCCAGCAGGTCCTGGGCCGCGAACCCGAGCGCGAGGGTCACCGCCGCCGTGATGGTCGCGGTGGCCGTCAGGTTCGTGGCGAACCCCGAGGAGACGGTGGCGACGAACAGCGCGAGGACCACGAACGCCGCGTCGAGGACCTTCAGGAAGGGGCGTTCGACGGTGGCCTCCGCACCGGCGGCGTCGAGCACGCGCCGCATCCCGGGCACGAGGAGGTAGTGCGCCGGGACGTAGACGATCGCAGCCACCACGGCGAACAACACCAGAGAGACGGCGAACTCGCCCAGTTGTGACGCCAGTGCCGCCAGGGACCTCTCGTAGACCATCAGGCAGTCCTGTCGCGGCGAGCGGCTTAGTTCCGGGGGAGCGCAACGAACTAGTCCCCTCCTCTCGTGGTCGGAGGTAGATGAGCTACGGACAGGACGGGGCCGACCGGCTGGCCTACGCGCTCACCGAGACCGAGTTCGACGCAGTCGAGCAGGACGGACTGCGCGCCGAGTGGACCGGGGACGGGACCCGGGTCGTCGTCCGGCCGGTCGACGACGGCGAGGAGGTCCGGTACAGCGCAGACGACCTCGTCCGGGCCACCTCCGACCCCGAAGTCAACAACGCCCGCCTCGGACCGGACGAACAGTGACTTTTTGGCGAACCTAAAACTTCAAGTCCGGCCGGACGCGAGGGAGAGTCAATGAGTGAGTCGGGGCGGCAGACGCCGGCGTTCACCTTCGACGACGTGAGCGTCGTGATGGGAACCTACAACGAGGAGTCGGCGATCGAGACGGTCCTCTCCGACGTCGAACGCGTCACCGACGGCCGGGCAGAGGTGGTCTGCGTGGACGGGTCGTCGGACCGGACGCCCGACCTCGCCCGCGAGCACGGCGCGCGCGTGGTCGAACAGGAGCCGCAGGGCTACGGGGTCGCGGTGCGCGAGGCGCTCCGGCAGGCCTCGCGGCCAGTGATCGTCACCACCGACTGCGACGACACCTACCCGATGACGGCGCTCCCGGAGTTTCTCGCGCTCGTCAACGAGGGCTACGACGTGGTCAGCGGCGACCGCCTCTACCGCGGCGCCGACGCCATGCCGGCGTTCAACCGGCTCGGCAACCACCTGTTCGCGCTCCTGGCGAGCGCGCTGGTCGGCGAACGCGTCCACGACACCACGACGGGGATGCGCGCCTACCGGCGCGAGGTGATCGAGACCATCCGGTGGACCGAGAACACGGGGCTCTCGGCGGAACTGCTGCTCCGGCCGCTGTGCCGCGGCTACCGCGTCAGAGAGGTCCCCATCGACTACGCCGAGCGCGCCGGCGAGTCGACGCTCGCGCCGCTCTCTGGCGGGGCGGCCATCGCGGCCTCCATCCTCAGGGTCGCCGTCGAGGAGCGCCTGCGCTAGGGCGGACGGCGGTAGCTCTCGATCCCGCCGGGGTAGCCCTGCGGGTTCTCGAGCCCGACGAGTTCGCCGCCGGTCGGCGTCGTGTAGAGGGCGTAGAGCAGTTCGTTGACCAGGTAGTACCGGACCCGCTGGGGATCGGTCCCGCCGGGGTCGGGCGAGACGGTGTCGACCGCCATCTCCCGGAGGAGGTCGTCCCGGGTCGCCGGAGCCAGGGCGGCGAACCGGTCGCCGAAGAACTCGGTCGCGTAGTCGTCGAGCGTGGCCGCGGCCTCGGCGACGCCCCGGGCGTACGCCGGCCGCTCGCGCGCGCGGCCGACTGTGTATCGCTCGACGAACGACGGGACGCCATCGACCGCGGTGGGGTAGACGGTCCGGGCGAGCGCCACCAGCGTCGCCCGCTCGCGGTCGCCGATCGGGCCGTCCGAGAGCCGGTCCCAGGCGAGCGCGCCGCCGCCGACCGTCGCCCCGGCGGCCGCGAGCGCCGCCATCGCGTCCCGTCGCGTGAGTTTCACCCGTCCTCACCCCCGTCGACGAACCGCGTGCGGACCGAGACGCCGGCAGCGTGGCGGTCGGGGAGGTAGGCGGCCTCGCCGCCGCAGCGCCGGGCGTCGTAGCAGACCTCCGGGTACGGCGTGAGCGCGCGCACGGTCCCGTTCGCTCGTTCGACGGGCGTGGCGAGCCGGTAGTCGAACCCGCCGGCGGGGAACGCGACGAACGCGGTCACCACGACGGTGTCGCGGGCGGCGACCGGGACCGCCGCCGCACCCGTCGGGGTCACGTCCCCGGTCAGCCGGGCCGTGCCGTTGGCGAGCAGGAGCGTGAGCGCCAGGTCGTCGGTCCCGTTCGCCGCGTAGTAGGCCGCGCCCCGATCGGTCGACAGGCGGATCGAGACCGACGACGCGTCCGCGGGGACGCCGAGCCGCGTCGACTGCCGGATGCGCTCCCCGGACGCGACCCGGACCCGCTGGAGGCGCGCCTCGACCGGCTGGCCACGGGTCGGCGCCCACCGGCCCCGGTAGCCGTAGCGGTAGTAGGTCCGGTCGGGGAAGGCGTCGACCACGTCGAACTGGTGCTCGCGGACGGCGTACACCGTCTCGCCGTCGTAGCCGGGGTCGTTGCGGAGCGACTGGAACGGGTGGTTGAGCCAGTCCCCGTAGGGGGTGGGGAGGAACACGAGCGCGCCGTCGAGGTCGTGGGCCTCGACCGGCGCGTAGGCGGCCGCCAGCTGGTCGCTGGCCGCCCGGTTCGCCGCCAGCGGGTCCGCCACGGCTGCGCCGGCCACGCCGCCGAAGACGCTCGCGGCGACCACCAGCGCCGCGAGAGCGAGCGGGCGCGAGCGACCCGCCACCCGGGCCCGCCCCCGGCGCGCGAGCGCGAGCGCGCCGCTGGCGGCGAACGCCGCCGTCGGCACCAGCAGGTCGAGGTGGTAGTACGGGCCGAGCGTCCGGATCAGCCCGTCGGTGGGGTCGCCGAGCGCACCGAGGACGTTGCGGTTGCCCCAGAAGAAGAGGTTGCCGACGGCGACGGTGACGAAGAGCCCGGCCAGGACGAGGCGGAGCGCGAGGTCGGGGTCGACCCGTCGGGCCCGGGCCCGGGCCGCGAGACGCGCGAGGCCGGCGAGCGCGAGGAGCGTCCCGAGCGGGCCCGCGACGACCCACCGGCCGAACAGCGCCGCGAGGATCCTGGCGTTCGTCCGGAGCGCGAGCGCGGGCGTGTAGTCGACCGCGTAGCCGAGGATGGCGTGTCGGCCGAAGCCGAGCCCGTCTTGCGGGGCGAACGCCAGGTAGGGGAACACCAGCGGGTCGCCGGTCACGACGGCGTTGTAGCCGAGCGCGACGGCGACGCCGCAGAGCCCGGTCGCCGCCGTCGTCGCCTGCCGGCGGAGCGCGGCCCGGTCGCCCGTCCGGAGCGTCCACAGCGCGTGGCCGACGAACGGCGCGGCGAACAGGACCGCGGTGTACGGACGAGCGAAGAAAGCGAGGCCGGCGGCCGCGCCCGCGAGCGCGGCCCAGCGCGTGCCCGCTCCCCGCTCGCTCGTCTCGTGGCCTCCCTCGCGGTCGGCCACGCGGCTCGCGGGGCGTGCTGCTCCCCGCTCGCTCGTCTCGTGGCCTCCCTCGCGGTCGGCCACG
>JBDGSV010000012.1:15508-27839 GCA_042217375.1 Haloarculaceae archaeon
GGGGCGTGCTGCTCCCCGCTCGCTCGTCTCGTGGCCTCCCTCGCGGTCGGCCACGCGGCTCGCGGGGCGTGCTGCTCCCCGCTCGCTCGTCTCGTGGCCTCCCTCGCGGTCGGCCACGTGGGCTGCCCGGACGTAGGCGACGGCGAAGACGAGTTCGAACAGGAGCGTCGGGACGTAGGGGAGAAAGACGGCGGAATCGACGACGAACAGCGGCGAGGCGAGCAGGAACAGTCCCGCCAGCAGACCGGTCGAGCGGTCGAACACCTGGGTCGCGAGTGCGACCGTCAGGGCGACGACGGCGCCGCCGGCGAGCGCGAGCGCGACCCGGGGGGCGCCGACCGCCACGCCGAGGGCGAACACCGCGGCCGGGACGGGCGCGTACTTCGGGGAGAGGGCGCCCCCGTCCCGGAGGAAGAACCAGGGCCGGAGTGCGTCGACGACGGGCGGGTGGAGCGCGAGCCGGCCGTCGAGGAGCATCGCGGCCTGCTGGAGGTAGACGGCCTCGTCGTGGTTGGTCGAGTGGTACGGGAAGACGCGGACGGCGACGACGGCGACGACGAGCGCCGCCACGGCCGCGAGCGCGAGCGTCGCGAGCCGGTGGCGGCGCCGGTCCATCACTCGGCGGGGAACCAGGCGAGCGCGTGGTCGGCGACGAGGTCGACGCCGACCGCCTGGCCGACGGTGAACTCCTCGACGTGGTTGTGGAGGCAGTGGAGCACGTCCCCGCCCGCCAGTTCGACGCGGTAGACGAACGAGGGGCCGCTGTACTGCCGATGGACGATCTCGCCGTCCGGCTCGCCGCGCGGGGGCCGCGCCCGCAGGTCGTCGGGTCGGACGAGCACCTCGATGCGGGCGCCCTGGTAGCCGTCGAGGGTGCCCTGGACGTCGTCGAGCGGGAGGTCGCCGAGGCTGGTCTCGACGCCGTCCTCGCGGACGACGCCCGAGAGGAAGCCGGCTTGGCCGAGGAAGGAGGCGACGAAGCGCGACTCGGGGCGCTGGAACACGCGGGTCGGGTCGCCCACCTGTTCGACCCGCCCGTCGTTCATCACGGCCACGCGGTCGCTGATCGAGAGCGCCTCCTCCTGGTCGTGGGTGACGTTGATGGCCGTGACGCCGGCCTCCTTCAGGATGCGGCGGACCTCCTCGCGCATCTCGACGCGGAGGCGGACGTCGAGGTTCGAGAACGGTTCGTCGAGCAGCAGGACGGCCGGTTCGGGCGCGAGCGAGCGCGCGAGCGCGACCCGCTGTTGCTGGCCGCCCGAGAGCTGGTCGGGTTTCTTCTCACGGTGGGCCGCCAGCCCGACGAGGTCGAGCAGGTCCGCGACGCGAGCCTCGCGCTCGTCGGGCGACGCGTCCTGCAGCCCGAAGGCGACGTTCTCCGCGACCGTGAGGTGCGGGAACAGCGCGAAGTCCTGAAAGACGATGCCGACGTCCCGCTGCTCGGGTTTGCGGAACGCGGTCTCGCCGGCGACCGTCTCGCCGGCGAGTTCCACGGTCCCGTCGGTCGGGCGTTCGAGCCCGGCCAGCAGCCGGAGCGTCGTCGTCTTCCCGCAGCCGGAGGGCCCCACCAGCGTGAGCAGTTCGCCCTCGCGGACCGACAGCGAGAGGTCCTCGACGGCGGTCTCGGGGCCGTAGTCTTTGGTCACGTGGTCGAGCCGGAGCACCGGCTCGCCGACCGCCTCGGGGGCGTCCGTCGGGGTGTCGTACGTCGGAGTCGTCGCGTGTTCAGACATCGTAGCGCTCCCGTGCGAGTATCACGAGCATGGAGACGGCCGAGACGCCGACGAGCACGAGCGCCGGCACGGCCGCCTGGCCGTAGTGGCCAGCCTCCTGGACGAGCCAGATATAGGTGACGAGCGTATCAAAGCCTGTCGGACTCGTCCCGCCGACGAGCCGGGCGACGAACGTCGAGCCGGTCGGCTGGAGCAGCAGCGTGGCCGGGAGTTCCTTCATCGTGGTGAGGAACACGAGCGCGGCGCCGGCGGCGACGCCGGGCCAGATGAGCGGCAGCGTCACCCGGCGGAACGACCCGAGCGAGGACTCGCCGAGCGAGCGGGCGGCCTCGACGAGTTTCGGGTCCACCTGGAGCACCGACGAGCGCGTGGCGCCGACCGCCTGGGGCAGGAAGCGGACGACGTAGGCGAACACCAGCAGCGGCACGGTCTGGTAGACGAACGACGCGACCGAGGAGCCGAAGTAGACCAGCGCCAGCCCCAGGACGACGCCCGGCACCGCGTAACCCACGTAGGTCGCCCGGTCGAACAGCGTCGCGAGCGGCGACCGACTCCGGGCAGAGAGGTACGCGACCGGGAGCGCGGCCACGACGGCCACGAGCGCGGCCAGCGTCGAGACGTACACCGAGTTGAGCCCGTACACCCACGAGAACTGGAAGCCGCCGGCGTAGCCGGGACTGGCCCGGCCGAGCCACAGCAGGAGGACGCCGAGGGGAACGACCAGCGCCAGGACGGCGACGGTCGTACAGAGCGCGAGCGCGGGGAGCGTCCAGGCGCCGAGGCGCATCTGAACGGACCCCCGGCCGGCGCTCCGGGTGGCGTGGGCCGTGTCGGCCCGGGTCGCGGAGCCGACCCGCCGCTCCACGGCCAGGATGACGGCCGTCACCGCGAGCAACTGGAGCGAGAGCAACGCCGCCACGTCGCGTGCGAAGGTGTTGTACGCGACGTAGATCGAGCGGGTGAATACGTCCACGCGCATGATCGCGGGCGTCCCGAAGTCGGAGAGAGTGTACAGCGCGACCAGCAGGCCGCCGGCGGCGACGGCCGGGAGGACGCGCGGCAGCGTCACCCGGCGGAACGCCGAGACGCGGGAGTGGTTGAGCGTCCGGGCGGCCTCGACGAGGGTCGCGTCCATCGAGAGCAGCGCCGCCCGCGTCGTGATGAAGACGTAGGGGTAGATGTAGAGCGTGAGCACGAACGCGGCCCCGGGGAGTCCGTAGATGGTGGGCACGGAGTCGACGCCGAGCGGAGCGAGCGCGTCCGCGAGCGCGCCGGGCGCCGAGACGTACGCGAACGCGCCGATGTAGCTCGGGATGACGAGCGGGAGCGCGAGCACCACCGTCCAGAAGCGCCGGAACGGGAGGTCGGTCTGGACGGTCAGCACGGCGAGCGGGACCCCGAGCGCGACAGACGCGACCGTGACGAGCGCGACGAGCGCGAGGCTGTTGAGGAGGATGTCCACCGAGGACGGCCGGGTCAGGATGTCGACGGCGCCGCCGACGCCGACGTCGGCCGCCCGGAGGACGAGCCAGAGCAGCGGCGAGAGCACCGCCGCGGCCACGGCGGCGCTGGCGAGGACGAGCGGCAGCGACCGCTCACGGTCGCGCTCGCCGTCCGTCGCGCCGTCGCGCACCTGATCGACCCCCTCGGTCGCCATCTTACAGGACACCCACCTCCCGCATCAGGTCGAGCGTCGGTTCCAGATCCGCGAGCTTCGAGAGGTCGAGGTCCGGGGGAGCGAGTTCGTCGATGCGAGGCAGGCCGCCGACCGGCGGCACGCCAGCCACCATCGGGTACGCGAACGTCCGGGTGGCGAAGAACTCCTGGGCCTCCGCCGAGAGGAGGTGGCGCACGAACGTGACGGCGAGGTCCTCGCGGTCCGTCCCCTCGACGATGGCGGTGCCGGCCGCGTCGATCAGCGCGCCCGCGTCGTCGGTCGTGAAGGCGAGGTCGAGCGGGGCGTCCTCGCGGGCCGCCTGGACCCGGAGGGCGTAGTAGTGGTTGGCGAAGCCCGCGCCGACCTCGCCGTCGGCGACGGCGTTCGAGACGAAGAACTCGTTCTTGTACTCCGCGACGTCCTGGTCGAGCATCCCGCGGAGCCACTCCTTGGTCGCCGCCTCGCCCTCCAGGACGCGCATGGCGGTGACGAACGACTGGAACGCCCCGTAGGTCGGCGCCCAGCCCATCGTCCCCGCGAACCGCGAGTCGGTGGCGTACGCGTCGATCGAGTCCGGCAGGTCGTCCTCCGTGAACTGCTCGGTGTTGAAGGGAATCGCGCGCGCCCGCCCCGCCGTGCCGACCCAGGCGTCGCCGGGATGGAACTGGGCGGGCACCGGGTCGACCGCCTCCAACGGGAGCGTGACGGTGTAACCCGCGTCCGCGACGGTGGCGAGCGAGCCGGCGTCGACCGACCAGAACACGTCCGCCTTGCTCCCGCTGCCCCGCATCTCCTCGATGATAGTGTTGGCCCACTGGGCGGAGGGCGCCGTCCGGACCTGCGGGTCGAAGTCGGGGTAGACGTCCTTGAACAGGTTCAGGAGCTGGACGTAGAGCCCGCCCTCGCCGCCGCCCAGGTAGAGCGTCAGGCGACCGGAGAGGTCGGGGAGGTCGTGGATCGACGTGGCGGTGATGTCGCCGCGCGACCCGACCACGGCGCCCGAGCCGCGGAAGTCTTCGAGCGAGACGTCCCGCCCCTGTCGGCGCTGCCCGGTGCAGCCCGCGAGCGCGGCTACGCCCGCTGCCGCACCGCACCGGAGAAACGAGCGACGACAGACGTGCTCGCCTTGCATTGTTGATTTAGGTGCGCCTAAAACACTTATACCTGCCGGTTCAGTCGCCGCTCGCGGCGGGGCTGGCGGCCAGTTCCGCCCCGGCTAGCGCGTCGAGGCAGGCCAGCCAGTCGAGCATGTGCTCGCCGACATAGGCGAGGAACTCACCGTTCCGGTAGTCGAGGTCGCTCTCGACGAGCGCCCGGGCCATCCCGGCGTAGGCGCCGGCCCAGCCCTCGCCGGCCGGGTCGGCGTCGTCGACGAGTCGCCAGAGGTGCTCGTTGAGTTCCAGCGCGGGCGCCTCGGCCGCGAGGTCGGAGAACGTCGACCGCGGCGCCTTGTTGTGCTCGCAGAGCGGCGTCCCGCTGTAGATTCGCCTCCCGAGCAGGTCGCAGGCGCGCTTGAGGAAGACGCCGGACCAGATGTCGTCGAACCGGCCCACCGACCAGGGGTTGTCGTCCATCGGGAGCTGGTAGAACGCGGGCACGACCTCGCGCCGGAAGGCGAGGTTCATCGAGCAGACGGTGAGGTAGTGGTCCGGTGCGGCGACGAAGTCCGCCCCGTAGTCCTCGCGGGTGGTCCGCGTGCGCGACCGGCCCCGGAGGTCGCCCTCGCCCAGGATGCGGACGGCGTCGAGGTCGGGCACGTTCGTCCAGAGCCCCTGGGAGGCGACCACGTCCCCTCGCTCGACGTCGACCGACCGCTCGAAGGTCGTCTCGCCCGTCGCGCCGTAGGGGTACCCGCGCGGGTAGAGGCCGTGCTCGTCGTGGGACTGGTAGAGGACGTTCACCCACCGCTCGTCCGAGCCGACCTCGGTGACCGGTCCCTCGTGGGCGAGGCTGGCGTAGTGGCCGCCGAAGAAGTCCGTCCCCAGGGGCCGGGTGTCGTCGTCGAGGAACACGCCGTAGTCGAAGTCGTTCGCCCACAGGTAGAGCAGGCCGAAACTCGTCTCGGCGTGGCTGGCGGCCGGGACGACGTGGGCGAACTCCGCGACGTCCGCCGCCTCGAACCACTGCTCGCGGCGACTGCCGTCGAAGACGGCCCCGGCGACCCCGGCGTCGTCGAGCATCGCGGCCATCGCGTCGGCGTCGCAGAAGTCCTCGGTGACGAGGAGGAAGAACAGCCGGTCGAGGTGGCCGTGCTCCCGGGCGTTGGCGGCGTAGGCCCGCACGCAGTCCGGATCGCGGACCGTCGGGACCACGACGCAGGTGTCTGGCATACCCCCGCTTGTTTAGGGTGGCCTAAAACACTGTCGTCCTGGGCGCGCGGCCGACATAGCGTTAAGGGCGAGGACGACGTACGTCAGCACATGACAGGGAGGCCAGGTGCGCTAGACGTTCCCGTGGTAACGCGACGCCGGGGAACCAGTATAAGGTCGTATTAGGCCAATGCCTATGGGTAGGAATATGGCAGCAGAGATATGAACAGTACGTACGAGCCGCCGGCAGTCGTCCCGGGGTGGCGGACCGACGCCGGACAGGAGGTGTGACCGTGCTGGAGAGCCAGACGTGCGTCGTCACGGGCGCGTCGCGGGGCATCGGCCGGGGCATCGCCGAGGAACTCGGCCGACACGGCGCCGACGTGGCGGTCAACTACAGGTCCTCGGCGGCGGCGGCCGACGAGGTCGTCGAGACCATCGAGTCGACGGGCGGGTCCGCGGTGCCCGTCCAGGCGGACGTGGCCGACCGCACGCAGGTGCGAGAGATGCGCGAGACGGTCCTGGAGGCGCTCGGGTCGGCCGACGTGCTGGTGAACAACGCCGGCGTCACCTACGACAGCACGTTCGAGGACATGACGCGGGAGGAGTGGGACCGGTGCATCGACGTGAACCTGGGCGGGGTGTTCAACTGCACGAAGGTGTTCTTCGACGACATCCGGGAGTCGGACTGCGGGCGCCTGATCAACATCTCCTCGGTGGTGGGCCAGCAGGGCAACTACGGGCAGGCCAACTACGCGACGACGAAGTCCGGCCTGTTCGGGTTCACCCGGACCATCGCGCTCGAACTCGCGCGGAGCGGCGCAACCGCCAACTGCGTCGCCCCCGGGTTCGTCAAGACCGACATGCTGGAGAAAGTGCCCGAGCGCGTCCAGGAGCGCATCCTCGAACGGATCCCGCTCGACCGGTTCGCGGATGTTCAGGACATCTGCGGCATCGTGCGGTTCGTCGCGGGCCCGGAGTCGAGTTACATGACCGGCCAGGTGCTCGCCGTCAACGGCGGGATGGAGTGGTGAGATGAGTCGACAGGACGATCGCGAGGAGACGCCGATCGAGGCGCTGCGGCGGCGTCGCGCGGCGGCCGAGCGCGGCGGCGGCGAGGAACGCATCGCGGCCCAGCACCAGAAGGGCAAGCTGACCGCGCGCGAACGGATCGACTACCTCCTCGACGAGGGGAGTTTCCGCGAGATCGACGTGTTCGTCGAACACCGCTCGCACAACTTCGACATGGCCGAGAAGACCTACCCCGGCGACGCCGTGGTCACCGGGTACGGCGAGATCGACGGCCGGAAGGTCTGCGTGTTCGCCCACGACTTCACGGTCCTCGGAGGGTCGGTCGGCGAGGTCGTCGCGGACAAGATCTGTAAGGTGATGGACCGGGCGGTCGACAACGGCGTGCCGGTGGTCGGCCTGAACGACTCGGCGGGCGCGCGCATCCAGGAGGGCGTCGACTCGCTCGTCGGGTTCGCCCGCATCTTCCGCCGGAACGTGCGCGCCAGCGGCCTGGTTCCGCAGGTGTCGGCCATCATGGGCCCGTGCGCGGGCGGCGCGACCTACTCGCCCGCGCTCACCGACGTCACGTTCATGGTCGAGGACACGTCGCACGCGTTCATCACCGGGCCGGACGTCATCGAGACGGTCACGGGCGAGCAGGTGTCGATGCAGGACCTGGGCGGGGCGCAGACCCACGCCACCACCTCGGGGGTGGCCCACGCGGCCTGCGCCAGCGAGGAGGAGGCGCTCGACCGCATCCGGGACCTGCTCTCGTATCTCCCGCAGAACAACGTCGAGGACCCACCCCGGGTCGACCCGTGGGACGATCCGGAGCGCGAGACGACCGCGCTCGACGACGTCGTCCCGGGCGAACCACGCAAGCCCTACGACGTGACCGACGTGATCGCCGAACTGCTGGACGAGGACTCGTTCCTCGAACTCCACGGGAGCTACGCCCGGAACGTCGTGGTGGGGTTCGGGCGCCTGGACGGCCGGAGCGTCGGCGTCGTGGCCAACCAGCCGCGCGCCAGCGCCGGCACCCTGGACATCGAGGCCAGCGAGAAGGCCGCCCGGTTCGTCCGGTTCTGCGACGCGTTCAACCTGCCCGTCGTCACCCTGGTGGACGTGCCCGGGTTCATGCCCGGAACCGAGCAGGAACACGACGGCATCATCCGCCACGGCGCGAAGCTCATCTACGCCTACGCCGAGGCGACGGTGCCGTTGCTCACGGTCATCACCCGGAAGGCCTACGGCGGCGCCTACATCGTGATGGGGTCGAAACAGCTCGGCGCCGACGTCAACTACGCCTGGCCGAACGCGGAGATGGCCGTCCTCGGTCCGCGCGGGGCCGTCAACATCCTCTACCGCCGGGAACTGAAGGCCGCAGAGGACACCGACGCCCTCCGCGCCGACCTCATCGAGGAGTACCGCGAGGAGTTCGCCAACCCCTACAAGCCGGCCGAGCGCGGCTACGTCGACGACGTCATCGAGCCCAAGGAGACCCGGCGACGGCTGATCGACGACCTCGACCTCCTCGACCGGAAGCGCACGGAGAGCCCGCCGAAAGACCACGGAAACATCCCCTTATAATGGCCACCGACGAGAGAACAGTACCGACGGCCGTGGCCGTCCCGGTCGACGACGAGGACGAGGTGACAGTCACCGTCCCCGCGACGGCGACGCGCGCGGAGTGTGCTGCGCTGGCGGCCGCCCTGGGCGCATACCTGACCGACCGCGACCGCGCGCGGGGCGCGGCCGCGGCGGCCGGCGCGCCCGAGGCGGACCGCTGGAAACTGGTCGGTCGCCTCGGCGTCCGTGGCTCGCATCGGCTCCCGCGCTCCGTCGAGCGCGGCGAAGAGTGGAAGGCGGCAAGCAGAATCAGGTAACACATGACAGACGACGTCGCGATAATCGGCGCATCGATGACGAAGTTCGGCCAGCGAGACGGCTGGATCCGCGACCTGCTCGCGGAGGCGGGCGAGGCGTGCCTCGCCGACAGCGGAGTCGCCCCGGACGACGTCGAGCACCTCTACGTCTCGAACATGGCCAGCGGCGAGTTCGAGGGCATGACGGGCGTGATGAACGCGCTGGTCCACGACCTGGGCGCGATGCCCGCCTACACCCAGCGCGTCGACCAGACCTCCTCCTCGGGCGGCGCGGGCATGTTCGCCGCCTGGCAGTCCGTGGCGAGCGGCGCCTCGGACATGACGTTGCTCGTGGGCGGCGAGAAGATGACCCACCGCACCACGAGCGAGGCGACCGACGTGATCGCCTCCCTCACCCACCCCGTCGAGTACAAGCACGGGGTCACGCTCCCCTCATTCGCGGGGCTGACCGCGCGCCTCTACCTCTCGCAGTTCGACGCGCCCCGCGAGAGCCTCGCCAGGGTGGCAGTGAAGAACCATCGGAACGGCGTCGACAACCCGAACGCCCAGTTCCAGAAAGAGATCGACGTGGAGACGGCGCTGGAGTCGCCCGTCGTCGCGGACCCGCTGCGACTGTACGACTTCTGCCCCATCACGGACGGGTCGGCCGCGCTCATGTTCTGCCCCGAGTCGGTGGCCCGGGAGTACACCGACGACTACGTCACGGTGGCGGGCATCGGAGGCGCGACCGACACCCACGTCGTCCACGAGCGCGACGACCCGACCACCATGGCCGGCGTCGTCGAGTCCGGGCGCGAAGCCTACGAGATGTCCGGGTACGGCCCCGGGGACCTCGACGTGGTCGAACTCCACGACATGTTCACCATCCTGGAGTTCCTCCAGATGGAGGGCCTGGACATCGCCGAGAAGGGCGAGGCCTGGCGCCTCGTCGAGGAGGGGTACACCGACCGGGACGGCGAACTCCCGGTCAACACGAGCGGCGGCCTCAAGTCCAAGGGTCACCCCCTCGGCGCGAGCGGCGTCGCCCAGGGCGTCGAGATCTACGAACAGCTACTGGGCGAGGCCGGCGCGCGCCAGGTGGACGCGGAGGTCGGCCTCGCGTGCAACGTCGGCGGTTTCGGCAACTGTGTCATCACCACCATCATGGAGGCGAACTGAGATGAGCTTCGACGCACACCGCTGTCCGAACGGCCACGTCACCTACCCCGGGCACACGCGCTGTCCGGAGTGTGGCGAGGAACAGACCGAGACGGTCGACCTCTCGGCGCTGACCGGGACGGTCGTCACCTGGACGACCTCGACCGCGGCGCCGCCCGGCGTCCGCGAACCGAACACGCTCGCGATCGTGGAGTTCGACGTCGACGGCGAGTCGGTGCGGGCGCTCGGTCAGGCGACGACCGACGAGATCGAGATCGGCGACGCGGTCACGCCCGTCTACGCCCAGGAACTCCGCGAACCCGGCGCGGGCATCCGGGAACCCGAGAGCCAGGCCTGGGACGGCTACCGCTTCGAACCCGCCTAGCGAGTGGAAACGGCGAAGTGGCCGGCGGTCCACACCGGAGGCATGGGCGAATTCGAGCCGACCGCCGCCGACGGCGGCGTCGACGAGACGGTCGTCTACCTCGCGGCGTCCGACGACGACCAGATGGAGTGTGCAGCGCGGTTGCGGGGCGAGGTCGAGGGCGAGAACAGGCGGTTGCTCGTCTTCAGCGCGCTGGACGACGTCCACGACCTCGACGAGATCTGGGACCGGTACGTCGGCGAGGACCTGGCTCCGGAGGCCGTCGCGATCGTCGAGGCCACGCCCGGCGGGACCGACGTCGAGCAGCTCACGTCGGAGTCGGGCACCCCGATCCACGTCCTCGGGGTCGACCCGAGCGATCTGACGGGGATCGCCATCGCCGTCACCCGAGTCACCAAAGAGTGGGAGGGGCACCCGATCAGCGTGTGCTTCCGGGACGTCGACGTCCTGTTGCGGTACCACGACGACGACACGGTGTTCAAGTTCCTCAACTCGGCGCTGGCGTCGCTCGACGGGACGGGAGCGCGCGTCCACGCCCACCTCCGACCGCAGTTGATGGAGTCGCGGCAGGCGCACGCCATCGCCTCGCTGTTCGACCGGGTCGAGGGCGACGAGTCGCTCCTCGAGTAGCCGCGCCAGAAAGAGACCGGACGACTACTGGAAGGTCCGGCCGACCTCGCGCTCCTCCTCGACCTCGGTCTCGCGGGTCTCGAAGCGCTCTTCGATCTCCTCGTAGCGCTGGCGGACCTCGTCGGTCACGCTGGGGGTGACCTCGTCGAGGGCCTGCTCGAAGTGCGCCATCGTGACGCGGACGTTGCCGACGGACTCGTCGATCTCCTCGGGCGTCACGCTCGTGATGAACTCGCGCGTCGCGGCCATGGACGCCTCGCGGCAGACGGCCTCGATGTCGGCGCCGACGTACCCCTCGGTCTCGCGAGCGAGTTCGTCGAGGTCGACGTCGTCGGCCAGCGGCTTGCGGCGGGTGTGGACCTCGAAGATCTTCCGGCGGGCGTCCTCGTCCGGGACCGGGACGTGGACGTGGCGGTCCAGCCGGCCGGGTCGCAGGAGCGCCGAGTCGATCAGGTCCGGCCGGTTGGTCGTGGCGATGACCACGACGTCCTCCAGGGACTCGAGCCCGTCGAGTTCGGTGAGCAGCTGCGAGACGACGCGCTCGCCGACGCCGGAGTCGCCCATGCGCTGGCCGCGTTCACCGGCGATCGAGTCGATCTCGTCGAAGAAGATCACGGTCGGTGCGTTCGACCGCGCCTTCTCAAACACCTCGCGGACGCCGCGCTCGGATTCGCCGACGTACTTGTTCAGCAGCTCCGGCCCCTTGATGGAGATGAAGTTCGACTCCGCCTCGTTGGCGATCGCCTTCGCGAGGAGGGTCTTGCCGGTCCCGGGCGGCCCGTAGAGCAGGACGCCGCGGGCGGCCTCCATGTCCATCTCCTCGAACACCTGCGGGTACTCCAGGGGCCACTGGATAGTCTCGCGGAGCCGTTCCTTGGTGTCCGCGAGGCCGCCGACGTTCTCCCAGGTGGTGTCGGGGACCTCGACGAACACCTCGCGCATCGCGCTGGGGGTGACGCCCTTGAGCGCCTCCTTGAAGTCGTCCTCGACGACGCGCATCGATTCGAGGGTCTCGGCGTCGATCTCGTCCGACTCGAGGTCGAGTTCCGGCCGGATGCGACGGAGGGCGTTCATCGCGGCCTCCTTGGCCAGCGACTCCAGGTCGGCGCCGACGAACCCGTGGGTGCTCTCGGCGTACTGGTCGAGGTCGATGCTGTCGACGAGCGGCATGCCGCGGGTGTGGACCTGCAGGATCTCGAGCCGGCCGTCCTTGTCCGGGACGCCGATCTCGATCTCGCGGTCGAAGCGGCCGCCGCGACGGAGCGCCGGGTCGATGGCGTCGACGCGGTTGGTCGCGCCGATGACGACCACGTCGCCGCGCTCGTCCAGCCCGTCCATCAGCGACAGGAGCTGGGCGACCACGCGGCGCTCGACATCGCCGCTGGTCTCGCCGCGCTTGGGGGCGATCGAGTCGAGTTCGTCCACGAAGATGATCGCCGGGGCGTTCTCCTGGGCCTCCTCGAAGACCTCGCGGAGCTGTTCCTCGGACTCGCCGTAGTACTTCGACATGATCTCGGGGCCCGAGATGTTCGTGAAGTAGGCGTCGATCTCGTTGGCGACGGCCTTGGCCATCAGCGTCTTGC
>JBDGSV010000074.1:0-27714 GCA_042217375.1 Haloarculaceae archaeon
CCCCGGTCATTGCCTCGAGAGGGCAATATGATTGGCCGGACTACACTATCGGAGCCGTCCGCGCTTCGCTCTCAGGTAGCCGGGAGGTGGTGAAAACGGTTGCGCTTCGACGGCGCCGTGGGGGGCCGTCTCATTCGTCGTCGTCGAACGGCGAGCGCGCGGCGTCGGGTTCGTGACCCTTGAGGCTGATGACGTTCTCGCGGCCGACCCGGAGCTTGCTGATCTGCTCCTCGTCTGCCATGTCCGAGAGGAGCATGCTGACCTTCGACTTCGACCAGCCGGTATCCTCGACGATGTTGACCTGCTTCATCCGACCGCCGTTCTCTTCGAGCAACTGGAGGACGCGGTCCTCGTCGGAGAGCAGTTCCTCGTCGGGGACGGCCGGTTCGCTGGCCACCTCCTCGTCTGCGGCCGGGGCCGTCCCGCCCGCGGGCGGTTCGTCGTCGCCGTCTGAGGCGGCCGAGGCGGCACCGCTGCCGGCGTCGTCGCCGAGGGCGCCCGTGCGCCAGGCGACCGCGCCGACCGCGCCGAGCACGAGGACGAGCGCGAGCGCGACCATCGCCACGAGCCCCATCCCGCCCCCGCCGCCGGGTCCCGGGCTGGTTCCGGCACCGTCGGCACCGCCGGCCTTCGACGGCCCGAGTTCGACGTGTGGCTTCTCGTCAGTGAACTGTCGCTCGCCGGACCAGGTGAGCGAGTCGCTCTCGGCGACGGAGGGCCCTGACATCGAGTCGGGCGAGGGGGCGACGGCGGACCGGAACGCCAGGTCCGGCCCGTGTTCGACGCGGAACCGCTGGTTCGGGGCGAGGTAGAGGCCGCCGTCGAAGACGTCGCCGACGGTCACCGCGTCCCCCTGGACGACGGCGAAGTTCGTCCACAGGAACGACATCTCGACGACGCCCTGGTTGCCGCTCGGCCCGGCGACGTACGCGCGCCTCGTGAACCCGGTCGCGGTCATCTCCCGGCCGGTGGCGTTCGTGCCGGCCCGGGTCAGCCAGTCGGCGCGCGTCTGGAAGTTCCGGTAGAGCTCCGTCTCGTTCTCGTTGAACGTGGCGGCGTAGGTCCGGAAGTCCTGGCGTTCAGACTCGTTGGTCAACGGCTGCGAGTACTGGAACGTCCACCGCGCCGAGCCGTTCTCGAACACCCGGACGACGAACGTGGTCCGGTCGAAGTTCGACTGCACGGCGGCGGCGCTGTCGGGCGAGCTCGTCGTCGCGGCGCCCGCTCCCGCGGCTGGCACCACGACCAGACCGAGGAGCACGAGGACCGTCAGACCGACCGCACGTCGCTCCGACATCTACTCTACACCTCTCCCGCGCGTTATAAAAGCGCTGTCATCGATGGGGTGCCGTGTGTGCGGCGTCCGCACCTGACGAGCCGGCGTCGATCGCGTCCGCGAGCAATTCTGCCGGGTGCGCCGGGCGCTCGTCGGCGCCGGGGCGGTCGCCGAGTTGCGTCCGGCAGGACGCGCCCGGAGCGACGACCGTCTCGCCGGGGCTGTCCGATACCTGGTCGAACAGCATGGACCCGACCGCGCGGCTCATCGAGTAGTGCTCGGCCTCGTAGCCGAAGGAGCCGGCCATCCCACAGCAGGTGGAGTCGAGGGCGTCGACCGCGTAGCCGGCCCGCTCCAGCGCCCGCACCGCGTGGCCGTCCTTGCCAGTCGCCTTCTGGTGGCAGTGCCCGTGGTAGGTGAGCCGCTCCCCGGCGGCGTCGGTGGCCAGGTCGCCGAGGAGGTCGTGCGCGACGAGGTACTCGCAGAGGCCGTAGGTGCCGGTCGCCACCGACCGGACGGCCGGGCCGTCGAGGAGGTCGCGGTAGTCGGACTGGAACATCACGGCGTCGGTCGGCTCGACGACCACGACGTCCCAGCCCGCCTCGACGTGGGGCGCGAGCGCGTCCACGTTCGCCCGGGCGCGCTGGCGCGCCACGTCGAGAAAGCCCTTGGAGTGGGCGGCCCGCCCGCTCGCGGTCGTCTCGGCGACCTGAACGTGGACGTTGGCCGCCTCCAGCACCGCGACGGCGGCGCGCCCGACTTCCGGGGCGCTGTAGTTGGTGTACGTGTCGGGGACGAGGAGAGCGCGGCGGTCGGCCTCGGCCTCGGAGACGGCCGGTTCGCGGTCGTCGAACCACGCCTGGAAGGAGGTCCGGGCGAACGTCGGCAGCGAGCGCTCGCTGGCGATGCCGACGGTCCGTTCGAGCAGCCAGCGCGCCCCCGGCAGCCGCGGGAGGAGATTCGAGAGCGGCGCGAGCGCGCTGCCGGCCGCCGAGAGCCGGTCCACGTCGCGGAACAGCCGGTCCCGGAGGCCCGCGCCCGACTCCTGGTGGGCGGCGTGCTCGACCTCGGCCTTGAGCTTCGCCATGTCGACCTCGCTCGGGCAGTCCTTCGAGCAGCCCTTGCAGCCGATGCAGAGGTCGAGCACCTCCTCGCGGAACTCCTCGTCGGTCGGGTCGACCGGGAGGTCGCCGCTCATGGCCTGCCGGAGCAGGTTGGCGCGGCCGCGCGTGCTCTGGATCTCCTCGTCGGCCGCGCGGTAGGTCGGGCACATCACCCCGCCGGTCACGTCCTGTGAGCCGCGACAGCCGCCACACCCGTGACAGAGTTCGGCCATCCCCTCGAAGCCGTTCTCGTTGTCCCAGGTCAGCGTCGGCTCGAACCCCGCGTCGAACTCGTAGTCCGGATCGTACCGGAGGTTCTCGGTCAGGTCGACGTCGCCGCACACCTGCCCGGGGTTGAGGATCCAGTCCGGGTCGAACGCCGTCTTGAGGTCGCGGAACACGTTCCAGAGGTGGCCGCCGTACAGCTTCCGGTTCCACTGGGTCCGGGCGCGCCCGTCGCCGTGCTCGCCGGAGACCGACCCGCCGTACTCGACGGCCAGGCTGCTCACGTCCTCGGCGATGCCGCGCATCTGCTCGATCCCCTCGACCGTCTTCGTGTTCACCAGCGGGCGGACGTGCAGACAGCCCGGCCCGGCGTGGCCGTAGAAGCTGGCGAACGTCCCGTGGTCGTCGAGCACCTCGCGGAAGTCGGCGACGAAGGCCGGCAACTGCTCGGGCGGGACGGCCGCGTCCTCGATGAACGAGATGTGCTTGGCGTCGCTCGTGCGACCGAGCAGGATCGGCAGTCCGGACTTCCGGAGCTTCCAGAACCGCGTCCGCTCGGCCTCGTCGTGGGCCTCGCGAGCGGCGAACGCCCGAACCGGGGCCGCTCCGGCCTCGCCGCTCGCTCCTCCCGTGGGCTCGCTTCGCTCGCCCACGCGGCTCGCGGCCTCACCGCTCGCTCCCTCCGTGGGCTCGCTTCGCTCGCCCACGCGGTCTGCCAACAGATCTGCCACCTGCTGGCGGCCGTCGGCGTCGCTCCCGGCGTAGAACTCCACCAGGAGCACCGATCCGGTCCCCTCGGGGAGCACCGAGCGCACGAGGTCGCCGAACTCCTCGGTGTCCCGCGCCAGGTCGAGCAGGACGTCGTCGAGCACTTCGACTGCCGCCGGCCCGTGGTCGAGGACGGCCGCGACGTCCTCCATCGCGGTCGTGAGGTCCTCGTAGCAGAGCAGCGCGACCGCCTTGGTCTCGGGGACCGGTTCGAGCGAGACGGTCGCCTCCGTGACCACCGCCAGCGTCCCCTCGCTGCCGGCGAGCAGGCGCGCCAGGTTGACCGTGGCCTCGCCGCCGTCCTCCGGTGTCGTGGCCTCGTCGACCAGCCGGTCGAGGTTGTACCCCGAGACGTTCCGCTTCAGGTCGGGGTAACGCTCGCGGACGGCCGCTGCCTCCTCGTCGACGATCCGGGCGACCGCGGCGTGGATCCGGGCTTCGAGGTCGCCCTCGGGGTCGGCCCGGTCGCGCAGCTCCGCGAGCGTCACCTCGCCCAGCCGGGTGACGGTCCCGTCGGCGAGCACGACCTCGGCCTCCTCGACGTAGGCGTCGGTCTTGCCGTAGACCAGCGAGTGCGAACCGGTCGAGTTGTTCCCGATGGCGCCGCCGAGGGCCGACTTGTCGCCCCAGGCGGGGTCGGGCGCGAACTTCAGGCCGTGGTCGGCGAGCGCGGCGTTCAGTTCGCCGAGGACGACGCCCGGCTGTGCCGTCGCGGTCCGGCCGTCCGGGTCGACCCCGAGCAGGTCGTCCATGTGTCGGGTGAAGTCCAGGACGACCGCCTCGTTGACCGACTGGCCGGCCAGGCTGGTGCCGCCGCCGCGCGGGAGGACGGGGATCTCGCGGCGCGCACAGTAGGAGACGACGGCCGCGACGTCGGCGGTCGACGTCGGGAACACCACGCCCACCGGGAGCACCTCGTAGGCGCTGGCGTCGGTCGCGTAGAGCTGTCTCGTGTACTCGTCACACCGGACCGCGCCGTCCACGAGCCGGTCGAGGTCCCGCACCAGCCCCGGGCGCGAGACGCTGCCCCCGGCGTAGTCGTAGTCCGCGCGGCCGTCGGCAGCAGGGTCGACGAGGTTCTCGCCGGTGCCGGTCACCGCCCACCTACCTCTGTGAGTTCCATGCGCGCACCTACGACCGGACGGGACAAAAAGGTCAGACTGGCGGCCGTCCCGTCGAGACGGCGGCCCGGGGCGTCGGTCCCCGGAGCGGCGGGTCCGCAGCCTCATACTGTCGGCTGTACGTTCGGAAAGATATTCGGCACCCCGGGGTGCCGAATTCGTTCGAAATGGTACAGCCGACAGTATCAGTCGACAGTCTCGACCGGAGCGTCCGGCGCGTTCGACTTCACGCTCTCGATGCCCTGTCTGGCCTTCTGGCGCGAGGCGTACCCCTCGCCGCTGTCGGCGATGATGTTGCCGTTCCGGTGGACGAGCCGCCAGCGGTACTTCCCTTCGTGGTCCTCGTACAGTTCGAAGGTCGCGCTCATGCACGGCCGTTCGGCTGCCGCCCGAAAAAGCGTAGCGGCACTCGCGACCCACGGGGGGCGCGCGACCCACAACGCTCTCGGCGCGCGCCTGCGAGCAGTCGACTATGGAGGGCGGGTTGCTCCCCGCGGTCGCGGTGGTCGTCGGCCTCGGCCTCGTCGCACAGGTCGTCGCCGGCCGGGTCCAGGTGCCGAGCGTGCTGTTCCTGCTCGTGGCGGGCGTCGTCGTCGGTCCCGCCGGGCTGGGCCTCCTCCGCCCGACCACGCTCGGGACCGAGGCCCTCTCGACGGTCGTCGGGGTCGCCGTCGCGCTCATCGTCTTCGAGGCCGGGTTCGGCCTCGACCGCGAGGAGATCCGCCTCGCCCGGACCGCCATCTTCCGGCTGACCACCGTCGGCGCCCTCTTCACCTTCCTGGCGACGACGGCGGTGGTCGCGCTCGTCCTCGACGTCCAGTGGGGCGTGGCCGCGCTCGTGGGCGCGCTCCTGGTCGCGACCGGCCCGACCGTGATCGGACCGATCCTCGCGGTGGTGCACGTGCCCGAGCGGGTCGCCGCCGCCATGGAGACCGAAGGCCTCGTCGACGACGTGACGGCCGCCGTCGCCGCCGTCGCGGTGTTCGAGGCGCTGGTCGTGAGCGGCGACCCGAGCGTGCTCGTGGGTGCGTTCCTCGCGCGCCTGGCCGCCGGACTCCTCGTCGGCGGCGCCGTGGCCGGCGCGCTCTGGTACCTGTTCCACCGGGTCGAGCACTCCCCGTACAACGCGCCGCGAGACGCCCGCCTCCTCGTGCTCGCGGGGGCGGTGGTCGCCTACGGCGGCGCGGAGGCCCTCCTCGCCGAGTCGGGGATCGTCGCCGCCGCCTCGGCCGGCGTCCTGCTCGGCGTCGCCGACCTCCCCTACGAGGAACACGTCGCCGCGTTCAAAGACGAGGTGACGGTGCTCGCCCTCTCGGTGACGTTCGTGCTGCTGGCGGCGCTGGTCGACGTGGACGCGCTCCTCGCGCTCGGGTGGCGCGGCGTCGCGGTCGTGCTCGCGCTGGCGCTCGTCGTCCGACCGGCCGCCGTCCTGCTCTCGACGGCCGGCCTCGGGTTCACCTGGAACGAGCGGGCGTTCGTGAGCCTCGTCGCGCCGCGGGGCATCGTCCCCGCCAGCGTCGCCACGCTGTTCGCGCTCCGCCTCCGCCAGACCGACCCCGCCGCCGCGACGGTGCTCGTCGGCACGGTGTTCCTCGTCATCGTCGCGACCGTCGCCGTCGAGGGCGGGGGCGCCCGGCACCTGGCCGCGGCCCTCGGCGTCACCCGCCAGCGCGTCGTCGTGGTCGGCGGCGGCCGCCTCGGCCTGGCGCTCGCCGGTCGGTACACGGACCAGGGCGAGCGGGTCGAACTCGTCGAGAACGATCCCGACACCATCGAGGCCGGACGCCGCGAGGGGTTCGCCGTCCACGCCGGCGACGGGACCGACCCCGACGTGCTGGCCGCCGCGGGTGCGGGCGACGCCAGGCGCATCGTGGCCGTCGCCGACGACGACGAGGTGAACCTCCGGGTCGCGGAACTGGCCCGCGAGCGGTTCGGCGACGTCCCGGTCGTCGCGCGGGTGAACGACCCGCTCAACGACGACCGGTTCGAGGAACGCGGCGTCCGGACGCTCGCCGGGGCGCAGGTCGGCCTGTGGGCCATCGACCGCCACGTCGGCCACCAGACGCCCGACTGGCTGGTCGCGTTCATGCGCGACGGCGAGATACAGACCGTGACCGTGCGCGCTCCGTCGCTGGCCGGCGAGACGGTCGGCGCGCTCGAGCGCGACCTCCCCCGGCAGTGCATCGTCGGCGCGCTTGCGCGGGACGGCGACGTCCGCCTCCCGCCGCCCGACGAGCGCGTCGCGCTCGGCGACCACCTGACCTTCCTCGGCCGTCGCGAGGCCGTCGAGACGGCGGTCGGGCGCTGTCGCCCGCCGGACGCGGAGTGACTGTTTTGTTCCCCCGGCGCGAGACGGCACCATGGAACGCACGAGCGTCGACGACGTGGCGCGCTGGGACCACCCGATGCCGGACACGCCGGGGTACAGACCGCTGAGCGACGCGATCGGCGCGACGGACGTGGCGCTGAACCACTACGACCTCGCCCCCGGCGAGGGACTGTCCGGCGGCCTGCACACCCACATGGATCAGGAGGAACTGTTCTACGTCCTCGACGGAACCGTCGCGTTCCAGGTGGCGGGCCGCGTGGTCGACCGGGAGAACGCGCCCCCGACCGTCGAGGGCGCGAGCGAGGCGGAGACGACGCTCGGACCGGGCGAGGCCGTCCGCTTCGCCCCCGGCGAGGTCCAGCACGGCTACAACGCCGGCGACGACCGTGCGCGGGTGCTGGCGCTCGGCGCGCCGGCCGACAGCGAGGACATTCGCTCGCCCGGGACCTGCCCGGCCTGCGGCGAGACCGTCCCGCTCGACGTGTCGGTGTTCGAGGACGGGAGCGGCCAGACGCTCGGGTGCCCGGCCTGCGGCGAGACGACCGAGGTCTGACCGGCGCGACGCCACAGTTCGCCGGTGGCCCCGCAACGGTTTCCCCCGTCGACGCCCAGGTCCCGGCATGGCGCGCGAGGTCACGCACACCGAGACGGGACCGCGACGACTCGACCCGAGCGACGTCGACCCGGAGAAGGGAGACGTCGCCATCTGCCAGTGTGGGCTCTCCGGCGACCGGCCCTTCTGCGACGGCTCGCACCGGCACGTCGAGGACGAGGACGACGGCCTCTACAAGTACGAGGGGGACGACCCGACGGCGCCGCGCCACGAGGTCTCGTGGCCGTTCGAGACTGAGTGAGCCGCGTCAGGCGCCGGCCGCGAGCGGGGTCGCGCAGTTGCGACAGTAGAGGTAGCCGTCGTCGTTCTCGCGCCCGCAGCGCGGACAGACCACCGTCGCGTCCGTGACCGACCCGGCCGCCCGGTCGTCGACCGCGAACAGACGCCGGACTCCGTCGACCACGAGGTAGAGGCCCGCGAAGAACCCGAGGTACGCGGCCGCCAGCAGGACGGCCTCGGGCGTGAGTACCATTGTCGTGCTAAACATTGTCTTACACAGTATAAAACCTCTGCGGCAGTCGCGTCGCTCCCCCTGGCGCGTCCGTCCGTCTACGGCGCGAGTTTGCTCGGGTGCTGCTCGGCGTAGCGTTCGAAGGCGTAGGGCATCCACTCCTTACACGCTTCGAGGACGCGGTCGCTCAGGTCGCGGATCTCCCACTGGGCGTCGGCCTTCAGCCGCATGTCCAGCAGGTGCATGACGGCGCGGGCGTTCATCGAGAAGGTCATGTTGACCCGGGTCCCGAGCGGGAGGAGCATCCGGGCGTCCTCCTTGGGGACGCCGGCGTCGACCAGGTCGGTGTAGGCGTCGATGCAGCGCTGGTACACCTCGTCTGCGAGGGCGCCGCGCTCGTCGGCGGTCAGCTCGACGTCCTCGACGCCCTCGCGGGAGACGACTTCCTCGGCCTCGAAGGTGTCGGGGTAGACGAACTGCTCGTCGAGGTCCTGCTCGCCCGCGAGTTCGACGTACCGCAGGCTCATCACGTCGAACGACGCGTGCCGGTGGCGGGTGAGCTGTGCCATACAGGAGCGGCTGACGCCCTTGACGGCGAACGTTGCCGACGGGTGCTCGAACGGGCCCCAGTGACCCGAGCGCATCAGGTGGTCCATCAGCGTCTCCTTCTTCTCCTGGAGCGTGTCGCCCTCGACGGACGCCATCACCTCCTCGAACGGGACGTCGGGCCCCACCCAGTCGGAGGAGTAGTCGCCGCGGGCCGCACGGCAGACGATCTCCTCCGGGTTCGACGTCGCTTCGAGCAGTTCGACCTGCATGCTCGTCCGCGGGACCCGTGCGGCCTTATACCCCGTGGCTCGCCTCCCGGCCGACGGGAGCGGCCGGCCGATTTACGGTCCTGGCCCCCAACGTCGAGACCGTGTACGAGGACGTCCTGCTGGCAGTCGACGGGAGCGAGTCGAACGAGCCGGCCGTCGAGCGAGCGCTCGATCTCGCGGCGGCGACTGGTGCCACGCTCCACGTGGTCCACGTCGTCGACCGGACCACGGCGGTCACCGCGGCGGCCGAGGGCGCCGAACGCGTGCTGGCGGCGCTGGAGGCGGCAGGCCGGGACGTCGTCGACGCGGCGGTCGCCCGCGCCGAGCAGCGCGACCTGTCGGTCGAGGCGTCCGTGCTCTCGGGGGCGCCCCACCGGGCGATCCTCGACTACGCGGCCGACCGCGAGGTGGACGTGATCGTCGTCGGGACGCACGGGCGGACGGGCGTCGAGCGCGTCGTGCTCGGGAGCGTCGCCGAGCGCGTCGTCCGGCGCGCCGACGTCCCCGTGCTGGTGGTCCCCGCGACGGTCGCGGACGACGACTGACGACGGGCCGCTCAGCCGCGCGGCTCGCGACCCTCGTCCTCGGCGAGGCGCCCGATCGCGCGCTCGTCGTTGTACTCCTCGGAGCCGGCTTCCTCGCCAGACAGTGCGTTGTAGAGCGCCTCGCGCGCCTCCGCGGGCGTCTCGTAGCGCTCGTCGGGCAGGCGGTCGAAGACGTCGCCGAGCGTCTCCGTCTCGTTCGGCAGGTCGAGCGGCTGGTCGGCGTACCGCGTCGCGAGGTCCTCGCTCGACGTCGGGTACGGGTGGTCGGCCAGGTCGGCCTCGTCGGCGGCCAGGATGTGCTCGACGTGGTCGGCGCGTTCGTGCTGGCGGTCGCGCGCGTCGGAGACTGGGTCGTCCGACATCGACTGTCGTTCGGCCCGCAGCGGCAAAGGTCACACGCCACCCCCGGGCCGCCCGGGGCGCGAGCGCAGCCTCGCCACCCGGACACGCGCCTCGCCGACGGACGGGGCCTAACTGCTTAGGCACGACGCATACGGTCGCGGCGCAGAAAGAAAGACTGCCGGGAGCAAACGTACGTCGGCGCTCTCCGTCCATCTGGCAGTTCGAGGCAGCGCACGGCCGCGTGCGCGCTGGTCTGTGCCGGCGTGCTCGGCCCGGCAACCCACCCACCCCACCCCCTCCCCCTGTTCGCGGGACCGACCCGTACCTTTGAGTCGCCGGCCCGCGACCGGCCGGTATGTCCGTGGTCGAGAGCGGGCGGCCCGACGGCCGGACCGGGCGCGAGCGGACCGCCGGACGCCGCGCCGGGAGGAGGCGGTCCCGGTGAGGCGCGCGGTCGTCGCGCTCGGCGGGAACGCGCTGCTCGAAGACGCCGCCGACTCCTTCGAGGCCCAGCTCGCCACGGTCCGGGAGACGGTCGGCCACCTCACGGCGCTCGACCGCGCGGGGTACGACCTCCTGCTCACGCACGGCAACGGGCCGCAGGTCGGCAACCGCCTGCTCGAACAGGAGGCCAGCGACGAGACGCCCGACCTTCCGCTGGACGTGCTCGTCGCCGAGACGCAGGCGCAGGTGGGCGCGATGCTCCAGCGCGCGCTCGACTCCGCGCTCGACGAGGCGTACCTCACGGTCGTCACGCAGACGGTCGTGGATCCCGACCACCCCGCGTTCGACGACCCCACCAAGCCGATCGGTCCGGTGTACGACGAGGCCACGGCGCGCGCGAAACCGTTCCCCGTGACCGCCGTCGAGGGCGGCTACCGGCGCGTCGTCGCCTCGCCGCCGCCCGAAGCGGTGATCGAGGCCAGCGAACTCGCCGCGATGGTCGAGCGCGGCCAGGGCGTCGTCTGCGGCGGCGGGGGCGGCGTCCCCGTCGTCCGCGGCCGGGACGGCATCGAGGGCGTCGCCGCCGTCGTGGACAAGGACCACACCTCGCGCCTGCTCGCCACCGAGGTCGACGCCGCGGACCTGGTGTTCGTCACCGACGTGGACGGCGTCTACCGCGACTACGGCGGCCCCGACGAGGAACTGCTCCGGGACGTGACCACGGCCGACCTCCGGGCGCTGCTCGACGCCGGCGAGTTCGACGACGCTCGCGGCTCGATGCGGCCGAAGGTGCGCGCCGCCGTCGACTTCCTGGACGCCGGCGGCGAGCGGGCGGTCGTGACCAGACAGGAGCACCTGGAGGCGGCCCTCGACGGCGAGGCGGGGACGCGGATCGCCTGACTCACAGGTCCAGCGCGGCCGCGTGCCGGTCGAGCAGCGCCTCGAACGAGTCGTCCCGGAGGTCGACCTCGTAGCGGACCCGGACGACGGGCACGTCCACGTCGACCTCGCGGGCGAGGTCGTGGGGCGTCCCCGCGAGCACCACGTCGGCGTCCGCGTTCCGGATGGTCGCCTCCAGGTCGTGGACCTGGCGCTCGCTGTACCCCATCGCCGGGAGCACGCGGTCGAGGTGCGGGTAGCGGTCGAGCACGTCGGCGATGGACCCGACCGCGCCGGGCCGGGGATCGACGCGCTCCGCGGCGCCGTACTTCTCTGCGGCCACCGTCCCCGCACCGTAGGTGGCGTCGCCGTGGGTCAGCGTCGGCCCGTCCTCGACGACGAGCACGCGCCGGCCCGCCACCGCATCCGGGTCGTCGACCGTCACCACCGAGTCGGCGTGACAGACGCGGGCGTCGGGGTTGACCGACGCGACCTGCGCGACGACCTGCTCGATCGCGTCCGCGTCGGCGGAGTTCTCCTTGTTGACGATCACCTCGTCGGCCAGGCGGAGGTTGGTCTCCCCGGGGTGGTAGGTCGTGGTCGCCTCGGGCCGGAGCGGGTCGGCGAGCACGAGGTGGACGTCCGGCCGGGCGAACGGGAGTTCGTTGTTGCCGCCGTCCCAGAGCACGAGGTCGCCCGCCGCGGCGGCTTCGTCGAGCACGTCGCGGTAGTCGACGCCCGCGTAGACGACGTGCCCGCGGTCGACGTGCTGTTCGTACTCCTCGCGTTCCTCGATGGTCGCGCCGTCGAGGTCCTCGGTCGTGGCGAACCGCTGGACGCGCTGGGCGGCGAGGTCGCCGTAGGGCATCGGCTCGCGGACGACGACCGGCTCGACCCCGCGGTCGGCGAGCGCGTCGGCGAGCGCGCGGGTGACCTGTGACTTCCCGCACCCGGTGCGGACGGCGTCGACCGCCAGGACCGGCGCGTCCACGTCGAGCATCATCGTCGCCGGCCCGAGCACCGAGAAGTCGGCGCCCGCCGCCAGCGCCCGCGAGGCCGCGTGCATGACGTCCTCGTGGGCGACGTCGGAGTAGGAGAAGTAGACCGTGTCCACGGCCCGCTCGCGGACGAGCCGTTCGAGGTCGGCCTCCGGTTCGATGGGGATGCCGTCGTCGTATCCGGGGCCGGCGAGTTCGGCCGGGTAGCGCCGCGCCGGCGCGTCGTCGGTCTCGCCGAGGTTCTGGCCGGGCGCGCGCGTGAACGCGACGACCTCGCAGTCCTCGCGGCCGCGGAAGGCGACGTTGAAGTCGTGGAAGTCGCGTCCGGCGGCGCCCATGATGACCACGCGTTCCATGGTCGACGGTCGGTGCGCGCCGGGAAAACGCCACCGCCACCCTACGGCTCGTCGGGCCCGTGGGGCTGCTCGCGCCGGAGGACGAGCACCGGCCCGACCGAGCGGTCGGCGACGCGCTGGTGGTTCTCGCCGAACACGTACGACCGCAGCGAGGGCGCTCCCTCGCCCATCACGACGAGGTCGTACTCGGCGCCGACGGCGCCCAGGTCGCGGACCGGCGCGTCCGTGCGGACCGCGTCCATGTGGATGCGGTCCGCGGAGACGCCGGCCTCGACGAGCGCGTCGCGGGCGATCGTCAGGCGCTCGCGCGCCGTCTCGCGGTCGGCCTCGTCGGTCGCCGCGTAGTAGAGCAGCACGTCGAGGTCGCGCGCGGTCACGAGCGCGGCGACGAACAGCGCGAGACGGGTCGGGTCGACCTCCCCGCGGAGCGAGACCACCACGTCCTCGACGGTCCCGACCGGATTCGGCAACAGGATGGCCTCGCAGTCGGTCTCGTCGGCCACCCGCTGGAACGTCTGTTCGGCCTCGTGGGTGAACACGAGCCGAGTCTCGCAGTCGCCGCCGGCGGCCGCGAACGCCTCACTGATGCCGTCCAGCACCTCCAGGGCGCGGTCCTCGAACTGGAGGCGGGCCTGTGCGGGCGGGGTCTGTTCGGGCAGGACGTGATAGCCGAGCACCACGACCGGGACGCCCGCGAGCGCCTCGACCAGCGGTGCGGGCACCGTCTCGCCTTCGAGCACCTCGACCGGGATCAGGACGCGGTGCATCTCAGAACGCCCCCCGGAGCCGGACGCCGCGCGCGTAGTAGAGGTACCACGCGGCCGCCGCGGCGGCGACGGCCAGCCCGATCACCTGCGAGAGCGGTTGCATGAACAGCAGGAGCGCGAACGACGCCAGCGCGCCCAGCGCCGGGACGAGCGGATAGCCCGGCATCCGGAAGGACGGGTCGTACCACCCGGGATCGGCGCGGCGGAGCGCCACCAGCGCGACGCAGAGCAACCCGTACATCAGCAGGTGGAGGAACGAGGCGACCTCGGCGAGCACCTCGACCTCTCCCAGCGCGACGAGGACGAGCACCGGCCCGCCCGCCAGCGCCAGCGCGACGTGGGGCGTCCCGTACCTGAGGTTGATCGCGCTCGCGCGCCGGGGGACGAGCGCGTCCCGGCTGACCGCGAACAGCGCCCGCGAGGACGAGAGGATCGAGGCGTTCGCGCTCGATATCGTCGCCAGCAGGCCGGCCACCAGGATGGCGACCGCGCCGGGCGTCCCGAGGAAGTCGCGGGCCACCTCGACCATCGCCGTCTCGCCGAAGGTGCCCAGCCGCGCGCTCCCGAAGGCGCTCGTCGCGACGAAGATGGTCGCGACGTAGAACACCCCGACGACCAGCACCGAGCCGACCATCGCCAGCGGGAGGTTGCGACCGGGGCGCTTGATCTCGCCCGCGACGGTCGCGACCTGCGCGAACCCGAGGTAGGAGGTGAACACCAGCGCCGCCGTCGTCAGGACGGGCGGGTAGCCGTACCGGAAGAACGTCTCGGGGACGCTCGCGCGCCCGAACACGCCGAGCGCGTCGAGGACGCCGTAGCCAAGGAACGCCGCGAGGATGCCGAGCAGGAGCGCGACCACGACGTTCTGGAGCCGGGCGGCGTTCTCGGTACCGGTCACGCTGAGCGCCGTGAGGACGACCGCGAACAGGAGCGCGAGCGGCGTCACCGGCGCCACCGACAGCGCGACCCCGAGGTCGTCCAGCACCGCACTCGCGTAGTGACCGAACCCCACCAGGTAGAACGCCGAGGCGAACACCAGCCCGAGCCATAGCCCGAGCCCCACGACCGTGCCGGCGAGCGTCCCCAGTCCGCGCGAGATGAAGTAGTACCCGCCGCCGCTCCGGGGCATCGCGGTCGCCAGTTCCGAGGCCGGGAGCGCCACCAGTAGCGCCACCACGGCGCCGATGGCGAACGACCCGGCCGCCGCCGGGCCCGCCCGCGCCGCTGCGATGCCGGGGAAGACGAAGATGCCCGCCCCGATCATCGTCCCGACGCCGATCGCCAGCCCGCCCGTGAGCCCGATCGTCCGCTCCAGCTCGACGCCCTCGTCGAGGACGGTCGCCTCGTCGGTCGTCTCGCCCGCCTCGCCCACCGGGGCGACGCCCTCCCGGTTGACCTGCCCGGTCGGCCCTGCCGTCGACTCGCCCATACCCGCCGTGTCGCGGGCGAGCGGCAAAAGTGTCCAGCCAGCCGACGAAGGGTACTCGGCGCTCGACGTGGTACGTCCGGGCATGTTCTCCGACCGGACCGACGCGGGACGGCAACTGGCGGCGGCGGTCGCGGAGCGCGGCGTCGGGGCCGACCTCGTGCTCGCGATCCCGCGGGGCGGGCTGCCCGTCGCGCGCCCGGTGGCCGACGCGCTCGGCGTCCCGCTCGACGTCGTCGTGTCGAAGAAACTCGGCGCACCGGGCAACCCCGAACTCGCCATCGGCGCGGCGGGGAGCGACGGCAGCGTCTGGCGCAACGACGACCTCATCGACCGCCTCGGCGTCGACGAGGACTACGTGTCGCGCGAGGCCGAGACCGCGGCCGAGACCGCCCGCGAGAAAGCGGCGACCTACCGCGGCGACCGCGGGCCGCCCGACCTCGACGGGAAGCGCGTGCTCGTCGTCGACGACGGGATGGCGACGGGCGCGACGGTCATCGCGGCGGTCCGGCTGGTCCGCGCCGCCGGCGCCGCGCACGTGACCGTGGCGGTGCCCGTCGGCGCGCCCGAGACCGTCGACCGGGTCGAGACGGAGGCCGACGCGGTCGTCGTCCTCTCCGAGCCGGCCGCGTTCGGCGCCGTCGGCGAACACTACGGATCCTTCGAGCAGGTCAGCGACGAGGAGGCCCGCGCGCTCCTTCAGTGAAAGTCGCGGAGCACCTCGAGGCTCCGCGCGTTCCGCATGAACTCCGCGGTCGGGCGGCGACCGCCACAGTCGGGACACTGGAACGAGTGGTCCGGCGCGGGGAGGTCGGTCGGCGACGCCTCCCAGTGTTTCTCACAGTCGGGACAGAGCAACTCGACGTACGCCTCGTGCTCCGACATACGGGTCGAGAGAGTCGTGCCACGCGGAAAAGCGTTGTCGCCGGGGGCGACATTCATGGGGCTGGCCGTCCGAACGCCGGCATGGGATACCAGAAAGCCACGACCGGCGACGTCGACTCGGTGATGGACGCAGACTACGGGGGCATGTGGTTCCTCCGCGACGCGCTCGACGCCGACCGCCTCGGCGTCTCCATCATGGAACTGGCGCCCGGCGCGCGCGGCAAGGCCCACGACCACGCCGGCGACGGCCAGGAGGAGGTCTACGTCGTCGTCGACGGCGCCGTCGAGGTCGAACTGGACGGGGAGACGGTCGCACTCGGCCGCAACGAGGCGCTCCGCGTCGATCCCGGCGAGCACCGCCAGCTGTTCAACCGCGGCGACGACCGGGCGCGGCTGGTCGTCGTCGGCTCGCCGTGAGTCAGTCGTTCGCGCGGTCGCCGGCCGCGTCCGTCTCGACCCGCGGTTCCGGCAGCAGGTCCGCGAACGGCCGGTCGGTCAGCCACTCGCAGAGCTGGACCAGCTGTTCGGTCGCGGCCTCGAACAGCTCCGCGCCGATCTCGGGGGTGGCGTCGGTCTGGTCGCCGAACACGCCGTTCGGCGAGTTCTCGACGCTGTCGTAGAAGGTGCGCGATCCGTGGACCGACCAGGAGCGCTGTTCGACGTCCGTCAGCCCGCCGTCGCGGGCCGCCGCCAGCCGATCGTCGTGGACGAGGTCCTCGTTCACGTGCTGGATCAGCGCCGTCTCCTTGGGCCCGCCGTGGGGGCCGTTGTGCTCGAACACCTCGTCCACCAGGTCGGGGATGCTCTCGTCCCACATCCACTCCACGGCGAACGCCGTCTCGTCCTGGTGGAGCCGGCGGCCGACCTCCTGGAGGTGCTCGACGTTCCCCCCGTGGGCGTTGACGTAGATCAGGCGGTCGATCCCGTGGTAGGTGAGGTTCCGGGAGAAGCTCTCGACGTAGTCGCGGAACACCGGCGGGTCGACCCACATCGTCCCCGGAAACTGCCGGTGGTGGGGGCTGACGCCGACGGTGATCGTGGGCGTACACAGATAGCCCGTCCGGGCGGCGGCCTCCCGGGCGAACGCCTCGGCGATCAGGTGGTCTGTCCCCTCCGGCAGGTGGGGGCCGTGCTGTTCGGTCGAACCGATCGGGACGATAGCCAGCGACTCCTCCTCGAAGTACGTGCCGAGGTCCGGCCAGGCTTCGTTCGCCAGGTACATGTGGGCGAGTAGTGGGCCGGTCGCTCAATGGAGCTTCCGGATCGGGTCGCGACCGCCGTCCCGGCGCCGCGGGCCGGTCTCGGAGCGTGAGACCCGGCAGCGGCGTTGATGCCCGCCAGCGACGTACGGAGTGGCGGTGTTCCACTGATGGCACTCATTCCGCGCGCCCGGCCCGGGCGCCGCATCAACGCGTTCCGCAAGCAGGTGTTCGACGCCCACGACGTCGACGCGATCGACCGCTTCCTCGCGCCCGACGCCGTCGTCCACGGCGTGGCGCCGGGCGTCGACGACCGCGCGGGCTACGCCCGGACCATGGGCCGGTACTTCGAGGCCTTCCCCGACTTCCACGCCGAACACGAGGCGGTCCTCGTCCGCGGCGACACCGCGGTCACCCGCTGGACGGTCACCGGGACCCACACCGGGCCGCTGCGGTTCGTCGGCCCCGACGGCCACGAGTACGAACTCGGGCCGACTGGCCGCGAGGTGTGCGTCTCCGGATTCGACATGTACCGCTTCGAGGGCGGCCAGATCGCCGAACTCTGGCAGCGCTACGACAGCTTCGACCTGCTCGGCCAGCTCGGCCTGCTGTCGCTCGACGGCCTGCGCCACGTCCCCGAACTGGTCCGGAGCCGGTTCGCGCCGTCGGCCTGACCGCTCGCGCGCGTCGGCCGACGAGGAACGTCGGCGTAGCGACAGACACAAACCCGGGTCCGCCGTAGCCGCGGCCATGATACACAACCTCGCGCAGGGCGAACGCGTGTTCACGAGCAACGTCTTCCTCGTGACGGGCGAGCGGACGGTGCTGGTCGACCCCGGCAACGACTTCGACGTGTGCGCCAAGGTCCGCGAGCACGTCGACGACCTCGACGCCGTGGTGCTCACGCACACCCACTCCGACCACGTCGGCAACACGGCGGCGGTGGTCGAGGCCTTCGACGTCGACGTCTGGGGGTTCGACCCCGGGCACGACCTGGTCGACCACGCCATCGCCGACGAGGGGACGGTCCAGCTCGGCGACGACGAGTACGTCGCGCTCCACACGCCGGGCCACATCGACGACCACCTCTGTTTCTACGCGGCCGACCCGGGCATCCTGTTCGCGGGCGACCTCGTGTTCGCGAACGGGAGCTTCGGGCGGACCGACCTCCCGGGCGGCGACCGCACCACGCTCATCGAGAGCATCGACCGCGTCCGCGAGTGGGTCGACGAGGACCTCCGGGAGATGCACACCGGCCACGGGCCGTCGATCACGAACGAGCCCTACCGGCACGTCGAGCTGGCGGCCCAGGCCGCGCGCAGCGGCGTGTAGCGCTCGACCGCTCGCGACGCGTCACTCCAGGGCCGCCGCGAGCAGCGCGTCGTAGGCGTGCTCGTAGGCGTCGGCCACGGCCGCGGGGTCGGCCCGAACGTCGCTGCCGAGCGCGGGGAGCGCCGTCGTCGCCACCGGGTCGACGAGGTCGACCACGCCGGGCACCCGCTCTTCGAGCTGTCCCTCGCGGGCGCTCCCGCTGGCCACCTCGCAGGCCTTCGCGTACCGGCGGCCGTCGTAGATGCGCGCCCGCGTCGGCTCGACGACCGCCACGGCGTCGACCGCGACGTCGCGGAGGGGGTGGGCGATGTCCGCGTACGACTCGACGACCGCGCGGTCCGTCGCCCGGACCTGCGCCGCCACGTCGTCGAGCGCCGCCGCGTGCCAGTCGGCCATCAGGTCGTTGAACGCGGCGAGGTGCTCGACGCGCGGCGCGTCCGCCAGCGGCAGGTGCTCGCGGGCGTGGTCGGGGACGTCGGCGGTGCCGTTGACGACGTAGTGCGAGCGGTCGCCGTCGACCGCCCGCACCCGGTCGACCAGGAACGCCCGGTCCTGTTGGCCGAGCAGCCCCTGGACGCCGGGCGCGGGCGTCCAGAGCCGGTGGATGGGGTTGATCTCCTCGGGGGTGTGCTCGCCCGCGCTCGCGGCCGCGAGGCGCTTCGCGTCCTTCCCGTAGAGGCGGCCGCGCTCGACGGCGAGCCGGTAGTCGTCGTGGTCGAACCAGTAGTCGTTGCCGGCGCGGGGCTTGAAGCCCACGCCGCCGACGCGGTCGAGGAGGCCGACCGAGAAGGTGGTCTTGCCGGCGTCGACGCGCGCGCTGCCGGCGACGAGCAGCCTCATCGGAGGCCGTAGTACCCGGGGGCGTCGTCGCTCTCGGGCTCGCCGAACACGAACGACTCCTGGTGGTAGACCATCCACGGGATGGCCCAGTCGAGCAGGACGTTCTCGGTCTCGACGTCCAGTTCGCGGTCGGGCGCGACTCCCTGCAGGAGGCGGGCCACCTCGTAGATCGTGTACATCTCGTCCTCGTCGAGGACCTCGTCGGGCTCCCGGAACGCCAGGGGCCGGAGGTCGTCGAACGCCGACTTCGATCGGGGCATGGGCACCGATTCGTGCGTCGGCGGGTTAAACTCCCGAGTTCTCCGCGCCGGGCAGCCGGCCGGCGGCCTCAGTCCGCGAGCGCCGCGGCCAGCTTCTCGACCGGGTGCGCCGGCCGCGCGTCGCGCGCGTCGCCGAACTGGGTGCGACAGGACGCGCCGGGCGCGACGACCTCGTCGGCGTCGCTGGCCTCGACCTGGCGGAGCGCGACGTCGCCGATCGCCGTCGAGAGGTCGTAGTGCTCGGCCTCGTAGCCGAAGGAGCCGGCCATGCCACAGCAACTGGTGTCGAGTTCGTCGACCGCGTAGCCCGCGCGGTCCAGCATCCGGGCCGCGTGGTGGTCGCGGTTCAGCGCCTTCTGGTTGCAGTGGCCGTGGTAGGCGACCTGTCCGGCGCCGGCCAGCGACAGCCGCTCGTCGACGCGGTGGACGTCCAGGTACTCACAGACCCCGTAGGCGTGTGCGCCGACCGTCGCGACGGCCTCGCCGTCGAGCAGGTCGGCGTACTCGTCCTGGAACATCACGGCGTCAGAGGGCTCGACGAACAGGACCGACCAGCCGTCCTCGACGTACGGTCGGAACGTCTCGACGTTGCGCTCGGCCCGCTCGCGCGCCAGGTCCAGAAAGCCCATCGAGAACGCCGCCCGGCCGCTGGGCGCCACCTCGGGGACCTGGACGTGGACGCCGGCCGCCTCCAGAACTGCGACGGCCGCCTTCCCCGGATCGGGGTAGGAGTAGTTCGTGTACGGGTCCGCGAACAGGAGCACGCGGTCGTCGGCGTCGGCCGCGTCGACCGCGGGACCGCGCGCCTCGAACCAGTCGCGGAACGTCTCGCGGCGAAACGTCGGCAGCGAGCGCTCGCTCGCGACGCCGAGCGTCTCCTCCAGCAGCCAGCGCGCGCCCGGCACCGACGACGCGAGGTTCGAGAGCGGCGCCAGCCGGCTCCCCCACGCCGAGAGGTCGGCGACGTTGGCGAACAGCCGGTCGCGGACGCTCGCGCCGGCCTCGTCGTGGTACTGGTGTTTGACCTCGGCCTTCAGCTTCGCCATGTCGACGCCGGTCGGGCAGTCGGAGGCACAGCCCTTACAGCCCACGCAGAGGTCGAGCACCTCCGACTGGAAGCGCTCGCTGTACAGTTCCTCCTCGGAGAGGTCGCCCGAGATGGCGGCGCGCAGGAGGTTCGCCCGGCCGCGGGTGGTCTGGATCTCCTCCTTCGAGGCCCGGTAGGTCGGGCACATCACGTCGGAGTCGGTCTGGCGGCAGGTGCCACAGCCGTTGCAGAGTTCGACCAGGTGGGAGAACCCGCCCTCCTCGTCGAAGTCGAGCGTCGTCTGCGGTTCGAGCGAGGCGTAGTCCGCGCCGTAGCGGAGGTGCTCGCGCATGTCCGTGGGGTCGTCCTCGCGGTAGACGACCTTCCCGGGGTTCATCTGCCAGTCGGGGTCGAACGCCGTCTTGAGCTCCGCGAACGCCTCCCAGAGCTGCGGACCGTACATCTTGGGGTTGAATTCGGTGCGGGCCAGGCCGTCGCCGTGTTCGCCGGAGAGCGCGCCGTGGCGCTCGACCACGAGGTCGGTCACGTCCTCGGCGATCGAGTGCATCGTCTCGATGCCCGCGTCCTCCTTCAGCGAGAGGATGGGCCGGATGTGGAGCGTCCCGCTGCCGGCGTGGGCGAAGTAGGCGGCCGAGGTGCCGTGGTCGTCGAGGATCTGCTCGAACTCCTGGACGTACTCGGCCAGTTCGGCGGGTGGGACGGTGGCGTCCTCGATGAAGGGGTAGGGCTTGGCGTCGCCCTGGAGGCTCATCAGCAGCGGGATGGCCGCCTTCCGGAGCTTCCAGAGGTCGTCCTGGTCGGCCGGGGTGTAGGCCTCCAGCACGTCGAAGGCCGCGCCCTCCGCGAGGAAGTGCTCGTTCGTCGCCTCGATCGCCGCCGACAGGTCGTCGTGGCGCTCGGAGTCGAACTCCAGCATCAGGGCCGCGCGGGCCTCCTCGGGGATGGGCGCCGCGTACTGGGCGAACTCGTCGGACTCGCCGGCCAGCCGGAACACCTCGTCGTCCATCAGTTCGACCGCGCTCGGGTCGAACTCCAGGGCCTCGGGGACGGCGGCCATCGCGTCGACGAGCGAGTCGAAGCAGTAGAGCGCGAGCGCCGTCTCCTGGGGGACGGTCACCAGCGAGAGCGTCGCCTCGACGACGACGCCGAGCGTCCCCTCGGCGCCGACGAACAGCTTCGAGAGGTTCAGCACCCGCTCGCCGTCGTCGGTCTCGGTGACGACCTTCTGGAGGTTGTACCCCGAGACGGACCGCTTGAGGTCGGGGTACCGGGCCTCGATCTCGGCGGCGTTCTCCTCGACGAGCGCGCGGACCGTCTCGTAGACGTGTGCCTCGCGGTCGTCTTTCTCGACGAGCCGGTCCCACTCCTGGGAGTCGAGGACGACGTCGCCGGTCTCGATCACCGACCCGTCCGCGAGCACCACCGTCAGTTCCTCGGTGTAGGCGTCGGTGATGCCGTAGCGCACCGAGTGGGCGCCGGTGGAGTTGTTGCCGATGCTCCCGCCGACGGTGGCGCGGTTCGAGGAGGCCGGGTCGGGAGCGAACTTCAGGCCGTGGTCGGCGAGCGCGGCGTCGAGGTGATCCTGGACGACGCCGGGCTGGACCGTCGCCGTCTGGGCCTCGGGGTCGACGTCCCGGATCGCGTCCATGTGTCGCGAGAGGTCGAGGACGACGCACCCGGGCCCGACGGCCTGCCCGGCGAGCGACGACCCGGCGCCCCGCGGGAGGACCGGAACGCCGTGGTCGGCCGCGACCTCGACGGCGGCCCGGACGTCGGCCACGTCCTCGGGGAAGACGACGCCGGCCGGCCGCGCGCCGTAGATCGACCCGTCGGTCGCGTACAGTACCTGTGCGTACTCGTCGAAGCGGACCTCGCCCGCGACCCGGTCGCCGAGGGCCGCCGCGAGGTCGGCGTACTCCGAGACGGTCGGACCGACGGCCCGCCCGCCAGCGTCCTCGGTTGCCATGTCAGCGTCTTCTGCCGGCGTGCGAATAACCGTTGTGACAGGGCCCGAACGCGGACGACGCGGGCAGATTCAGGAGCATTTATGGTGGTCGGTTCGTCAGGATCACCCGAAGACGACGGCCCCCGCGGGCCGCTTTACCCGCCACCATGTCAGACACAGTCGCTCTCGGCGCCCCGGACGAAGCCATCCTGACCTGCCTGCGCGACCACGGCCCGGAGGTCGAACCGCTCGTCGCCTCCCGGACCGGCCTCCACCTGAAGTACGCCCGGAAGCGGTGTGCGGCGCTGCTGGCCGCGGGCTACATCGAGGAACTCGACGCCGGGTACTACGACCTCGCCGAGCGGGGCGCCCGGTACCTCAGCGCCGACCGGCCGACGGGCCAGCAGCGACCCGCCAACGCCGACTGATACGGTACCTGTTTACCGCTCCGACCGCCCGCAGCCGGGCGGTCGATGTGGAACTGATTCACAGTAGACCGTACGACGCCGTCGCTGTGCGGTGGCGGCGCGAAAAAACGCGTGGGTCGACTGACTCGGCTTACTCGAAGTGGTCGACCGACTTCTGGTACTCCGCTGCGGCCTTGTCCCAGTTGACGACTTCGAAGAACGCGTCGACGAAGGACCCGCGGTCGGGGCCGTAGTCGTAGTAGTAGGAGTGTTCCCAGACGTCGAGCGCGAGGATGGGATGGGCCCCCCAGAGCGCACCCTGGTCGTGCTTGTCGACGACGAGGTTGCGAAGCTGCTTCGCGACCGGGTCGTAGACGAGGAGCGCCCAGCCGCCCGCGGCGGACGCGGCCGCCTCGAACTCGCCCTTCCAGGCCTCGTAGGAGCCGAAGTCCTCCTCGATCCGGTCGAGCAGGTCGCCGTCGGGTTCGCCGCCGCCGTTCGGCGACATGTTCTCCCAGAACAGCGTGTGCAGATAGTGACCACAGCCGTTGTGGGTCACGTTGCGGATGGCACTGCCAGAGGACCCGAAGTCCCCGTTCTCGCGGTTCTCGGCCAGGGACTCCTCGGCGGATTCGAGGCCGTTGACGTAGCCCTGGTGGTGCGTGTCGTGGTGCCACGTCAGCACCTGCTCCGAGATGTGCGGCTCGAGTGCGTCGTAGTCGTACGGAAGCGGTGGCAGCTCGGGGTTGGATTGCTCGGGCATGTGTCGTACCTCCAAGTCGAACGGTCGCCCGGCTCGCTGTTAAAGGTTGATGACCGAAATCTGTCATAGTCAAGCGCTAACACGCCGGTCCTCGGGCTGGCGGTTTCGACGACCGCTAGTCCTCGCCGCGGGCGCGCTCGAACGCGTCGATGGCCTGCTCGCGCCGCGCGGCGTGGTCGACGATCGGCGCCGGGTAGTCGGGGGCGACGCGCTCGCGGTCGGCCGGCGACAGCGACGGCCAGTCGTGGACCTGGTCCGGCGTCGCCTCCCGGAGTTCCGGGACGTACTCGCGGACGTACTCGGCGTCGGGGTCGTAGCGCTCGCACTGCGTCGTCGGGTTGAACACCCGGAAGTACGGCTGGGCGTCCGCACCGGTCGAGGCGGCCCACTGCCAGCCGCCGCTGTCGTTGGCCGGGTCGTGGTCGACGAGGCGCTCGCGGAACCACTCGTACCCGCGCCGCCAGTCCACGAGCAGGTCCTTGGTGAGAAACGAGGCGACGACCATCCGGACGCGGTTGTGGACGTGGCCCTCGCGGCGGAGCTGTCGCATCCCGGCGTCGACGAGGGGGTAGCCCGTCTCGCCGTCCCGCCACGCCTGCAGGCCGGCCGGGTCCGACCGCCACTCGATCGGCTCGGCGTAGTCGCGAACGTTCGCCGCGACGACCCGCGGGTCGAACCGGAGTACGTGGGCGTAGAACTCCCGCCAGGCGAGTTGCCGGCGGAACGACTCGACGGACGAGCGGGCGTCCGCGTCGGGCGCGGCCGCCATCGCGCGCGCCGTGGCGGCGTACACTTCCCTGACGCCGACGGTCCCGAAACGCAGGTGGGGCGACAGCCGCGAGGTGCACTCGTCGGCCGGGTAGTCCCGGCGCTCCTCGTAGTCGTAGACCGGGCCGTCGAGGAACGCGGCCAGGCGCTCCCGGGCGGCCGCGGTCCCGGCCGCCGGAACGGAACAGGCCGGCTCCGCGACCGACAGGTCCGCGAGCGACGGGAGCGGGTCGGCCGCCCCGGCCGCCGCGTCGGCGACGAGCGCGTCCGCCGGCGGCGCCTCGACGGGGTCGGCCTTCTCGCGGTCGCGCCACTTCGTCCAGAAGTACGAGAACACGGAGTAGTGGTCGCCCTCGTTCGGCGTGATCGACCCCGGCTCGTGGAGCAGGGCGTCGCCCGCGGCGTCGACGGCGACGCCGTCGGCTTCGAGCGCGGCCGTGACCGCGCGGTCTCGCTCCCGCGCCAGCCCGGAGTAGTCGTCGTTCCAGTGGACGGCCTCCGCGTCCAGGGCGGCCGCGAGTTCGGGCAGGACGGCGCTCGGATCGCCGTGCGCGACGTGGAGGTCGCCGCCGCGCTCGCGGTACCACGCGCGCAGCGAGGCGAGCGCGTCGAGGAGGAACGCGACGCGGGGCGGGGCGGCGTGGGCCAGGACGGACTCGTCGAAGACGAACACCGGACAGACCGGTCCCCGGGCCGCGGCGCGCGCCAGCCCGCGGTTGTCCGGGGCGCGGAGGTCCCGCCGGTGCCAGAAGACGTGCATGGTCGACCGACGTGGGGGCGCGCCCTGAAACTACTGGCGCTCGGGGTGCGCGCCGTGCCGAATCGGCCGAACTTAAGCCGCGGACCCTCGACCCCCCGACATGGACATCGACGTCAGCGAGCAGTTCGACCTGGCGGGGCAGGTAGCGGTCGTGACGGGCGGCACGCGCGGCATCGGGCGGGCCATCGCGCTCGGACTGGCGCAGGCCGGAGCCGACGTGGTGGCGACCTCGCGCACCCGGTCGGACGTGACGGCCGTGGCCGAGGAGATCGAAGCCCTGGGCCGCGAGACGCTGGTCCAGCCGACGGACGTGAGCGACCCCGACGCCGTGGCCGCGCTGATCGAGCACACGGCCGCGGATCTCGGCGGCGTGGACGTGGTCGTGAACAACGCGGGGTTCAACCCGAACAGCGCGCTCGGGACGCCCGACCGCGTCGACGAGGCCGCCTTCGAGGAGGTGCTCGCGGTCAACCTCCGCGGGGCCTACTCCTGTGCGCACGCCGCGGCCGACCACCTCGTCGCGGACGGCGGCAGCGTCGTCAACGTCGCGAGCGTCGGCGGGCTGGTCGGGCTCCCGCGCCAGCACCCCTACGTCGCCTCCAAGCACGGGCTGGTGGGCATCACCAAGAGCATGGCCCTGGACTGGGCGCCGGACGTCCGGGTGAACGCGCTGGCCCCGGGGTACGTCGCCACCGACCTCACGACCGACCTCCAGGAGAACGAGGACCTGCGCGCGTCCATCCTCGACCGGACGCCGCTCGACCGGTTCGCCGACCCCGCCGAGATCGCTGGCCCCGCGGTGTTCCTGGCGAGCGAGGCCGCCTCCTTCGTCACGGGGTCGGTCCTCTCGGTCGACGGCGGCTGGACGTGCCGGTGAGCCCGGCGCCGTCGCGGTAGCCGCCCGCGTCGACCGGCCGGCGAGGGGGCGAGCCGACAGGTGCCGCGCCGGGCGTCTCCGGACGCGTCGGGGAAACGTTGATGATTTTTCACCACCTGGTACCAGGTGAGATGAGAACCGACTACAGCCCGACCGAGGTCATGGACAGGGAGTCGCGCTCGAACCGGTACTACCGGAACGCGGTCGAGCGACACTGGGATCCGGCCGAGATCGAACTCGACGCGGACCGAGAGAACCTGCTGGCGTGGGCCGAGAGCCACGGCGAGGAGGCGCGGTTCATGGAGCTGAAAGACGGCCTCGCGAAGTTCGGGGCGGGCGAGGAAGCCGTCACGGAAGACCTGGCGCCGCTCGGGGTCGTCCTGGAGGACATCGACGACCAGATGTTCCTGACGACCCAGCTCTACGAGGAGGCGAAACACGCCGACTTCTTCGAGCGGTACTGGTCCGAGGTCGTCCGGTACGTCGAGGACGAGATGGGGTGGGAGAACACCAGTCCGAAGGACGACCGGTGGTTCAACGAGCCGTACGTCGAGCTGTTCGACCGCAACCGGAAGGCCATGCACCGCCTGCTCGAAGACGGCGGCGACACGCCCGAGAACCGGGCGAAGGCCTACTGTCACTACCACCTCACCATCGAGGGCATCCTCGCGCAGACGGGCTACTACGGGATGCAGACCTCCTACGGCGGCGGGTTCGAGGCGCTCCCGCACCTCCCCGGCCTGGTCGAGGGGTTCTCGAACATCCGCTCGGACGAGGGCCGCCACGTCGGCTTCGGCATGTCACAGCTCAAGTCCCTCATCGCCGACGGGCTGGACCCGTCGATCATCGACGACACGGTCAACGAACTGATGCCGCTCGTGAACGGCATCACCGGCGACCAGCAGTACGACGACAGCGAGGCGGTGGGCGTCGGCCCCGACAGACTCGCGGAGTACGCGATCGACAAGCACGCAGAGCGGATGGAGCAGATCAAGGACGCCGCCCGCGACATCCCGGACGTCGACGACCTGGTTCGGCTGGAGTCCGACGACTGAGCCGACCGGGGCGGATCACCGGTATTTTTCCTGGCACGCCCCGTCTAGCCGGACATGCAGTTCCGACTCACCGACGAGCAACGGGCAATCCGCGACGCGGTCCACCGGTTCGGCCAGAACGAGATCCGGCCGGTCGCCCGCGAGCACGACGAGAACAAGGAGTATCCCGAGGAGATCCGGAAGAAGGCGGCCGACCTCGACCTCGTCGCGCCCACCATCCCCGAGGAGTACGGCGGGGCGGGCATGGACAAGGTGTCCAGCCTCGTCGTGACCGAGGAACTGTGGCGCGCCGACCCCGGCATCGGGAGCGCCGTCGGCTCGGCGGGCTTCGGCACCAGCATGCTGCTGGAGTACGGCGACGAGTGGATGAAAGAGGAGTACCTGCCGGGCGTGGCGGCGGGCGACCTCGTCTCCTGTTCGTGCATCTCGGAGCCGGCGCACGGCTCGAACGTCGCCGGCATCGAGACCACGGCCGAGAAGGACGGCGACGAGTGGGTGCTCGACGGGAACAAGATGTGGATCACGAACGGGACGGTCGCCGACTTCGGCATCGTGATGGCCAAGACCGACCCCGGCGAGGGCCACCACGGCATCTCGGCGTTCCTCGTCGACACCGACAGCGAGGGGTTCCAGCCCTCGAAGATCGACAACAAGCTCGGCATCCGGGCCTCGGATCTCGGGGAAATCGTCATCGACGACCTCCGGGTGCCCGAGGAGAACCTCGTCGGCACGGAGAACGAGGGGTTCTACCAGCTGATGAACTTCTTCGCCGACGGCCGCGTCAACGTCGCCTGCCAGGCCGTCGGCGCAGCCCAGGCAGCCGTCGACGCCGCCGTCGACTACGCCGGCGAGCGCGAGCAGTTCGACCAGAAGATCGGCGAGTTCCAGGCCATCCGCCACAAGATCGCCGACATGGCGACGAAGGTCGAGGCGGCCCGCTCGCTCACCTACCGCGCCGGTGCCCACGCCGAGGACGACAAGGACGACGAGGCCGTCCGCCTGGCGAGCATGGCGAAGTACTTCGCCAGCGAGCGCTCGGTCGAGGTCGCCGACGACGCCATCCAGGTCCACGGCGGCGCCGGCTACGTCACCGACCACCCCGTCGAGCGCTACT
>JBDGSV010000043.1:0-27248 GCA_042217375.1 Haloarculaceae archaeon
CGCCTGGAAGAACCGCCGGTAGAGCTTCTCGAACTCGATCTGGAAGCGGTGGTGGGCGGCGTCCAATTGCTCCAGCGCGAACTCGTCGTAGGAGGCGTTGATCTGCTCTTCGAGTTCGAACCCCTTCTGGATGGCCGCACCGAGCATCTCCAGTTCCGTCTCGTCCATCTCCGGGTGCGCGGACCGCATCTCGTCGGTCACAGTCACCTGGTCCGCGACGTCGTCTGGCGAAATACCGCTCAAATCCAGCATGACGCTGTCGGTGTCTCCGTAAGCCACCTCGTATCCGGCCTCGTCGACCGCTCGCTTGGTGTGCTCGATGACCTCGCGGCCCGTCGCGGTCACCGCCGCCCCCATTTCCTTGTCGTAGAGCCGGAAGCGGTCCCAGCCGAGTACGCCGTAGAGCGACTGCCCCACGAACTGGAAGGTACCGTTCCTGCCGGCCAGGAGCGTGTGGTTGTCGGCGACGGTGACGCAGTACACGCCCTCCTCGGCCGTGCTTCGACTGCCGCTTCGGTGCATCCGGACGCTGTTCTTCCCGTTCTCGGTGCAGTAGATCCGCCAGGAGCCGCTGTCGCGGCCGTAGTTGGCGGTCTGGCCAACGTGCGCACAGAGTTCGAGCACGTCGTCGCGGAGTCGCTCACTCGATGTCGTGTACCGCCAGCTGTTCACGTTCCGATCACCGTCGCCCGCGACCAGCGTGTCGAGGAACCGGCGTTTCTGGCGCTGGCTCGCCCCGTAGACGAGGTCGGGGATCCGCTTCTCGGAGCTAGTCCCGCCACAGAGCCGCTCGAGTGTCTCTCCGAGTAGCTTCGAGGTGAACTGGTACCCTCGGTCGTCGACGTACGTGTCGAATCCCATCCGGTCGAGCAGCGCGCCGATCGTCGCGTGGTCGCCGCCACCGTTGCCGCCGTCTGCGATGGCGTCCTGGGCGATGGAGACGGTCGTCGAGGACCCCCGGAAATGCTCGCCGAACTGTTTCACGTCAGAGGTGTAGACGGAGCCCTCGGTGACGTACCACGCCAGAAGGTCGAGGAAGTCGTCTCCATCGTACGTTCGTGGAACCCACTTGTGCCCCGGCTCTGCGTGGACGTAGCTCGCCTCACTGACCTCCTCGATGTACTCCCGGTGCCGTTCGAACTCCTCGGCGGTGAACACGTAGCCGGTTTCTCCGCGGTCTGCCTTCGGGACCCGACGCGGCGTCCAGCCCAGTTCGGTCGTGAATGTCCGGCCGTGGATGGACGGCCGAACCCACACTTCGTAGTCGCCTTCGGCGAGGCGGGTGAGGTCAACGACATCCAGAGCGTCGCCGCTCGGCCCCGCCCAGTCGTGTGGCAGTTCGTAGTGCGAATTCGCGTTCAGCTCGCCCGCCTCCACGAACCGGTACTCGTCCCACGACTCGCCGTTCCGGTCGTTCTTCCTGACGAGCATCCGGTGGTTCGGTGTGACCCTGAAGTCCGCCTTGGTCGTCTGGATATCCACCAGCTCTCCCCTGTAGCCCGGATAGGCGTGCGTCTCGACGACGGGCTTGACCTCCAGCTGCATCGATTCGGGGTCGAGCGAGTACACCTCGTCGCCAACGTCTAGGTCGCGGATGCTCCGGACGCCGGCCGGGGTCAGGACGTCAGTGTCCGGGGTGAAGCAGTTCATGATGACCTTCACCGCGGCCTGCTGGCGGTCGAACTGCTCGTAGGCGTCGGATCCGGGGTCGTTCTCGTTGCGAGCGGCCTTCTTCTGCTCGCGCTCGGTCAGGAGTTCGTCGACCATCTCCCGGATGATGCCGTCCGGTTCCTTCCGGAAGTGAGTCCCGTTGGGGGCGCGGTAGGTGTGCTCCTCGAAGGCCGTCTCGGAGTCGAACGCGTCGGCGTCGACTTTCGTCTCGGGCGAGGCGTTGATCGTCACCATGCACATCGGGTAGAGGCTCTTGAGGTCGAGCACGGTGACGTTCTCGCGGACGCCGGTGATGGGGTCGAAGACGGCGCCGCCCTCGTACTCCTCGGCGTCGACGGTCCCCTTCGAGGGGAGCGCGAACTGGCCGTGGACCTTGTGGAGGATGTACATGTCCACGGCGTCGCCGGGCGTGGTCGCGTCTTCGAGCTTGCAGCCGACGAAGGACGCGACCTCCTCCCAGAACGGGATGATGTCCTGCTTGCGGTCGAGTTCGACGCAGAGTTCGACGTCCCGGAGGTTGTACTCCAGCAGGCGCTCGGGGTCCTCCTCCCAGAGGTCGCCGATGTCGCCGGGGTAGCGCTCCTTGCCCACCCCGAGTTCCGTCTCGCCGACGGCGTCCAGCCGGTAGGACTCCAGTTCCGTGAACTGGGTGCGCTTGTAGGCGTAGAGGAGGTCGAAGACGACGCGACCCTTCACGTTCGGTCCCTGCCAGTCCGAGCGCCACACCTCGTTCACCCGCGAGAGCCGGTCGGAGTCGAGGTCGTTCTCCTCGGTGGCGAGGACGTCGATGCGGTCGAGCAGGTAGGGCGCGTCGAAGTCGGTGAAGTTCCACCCCGTGAGGACGTCCGGGTCGGTTCGCCTGACGTAGTCGACGAACGCGGACAGCAGCGCGACCTCGTCGTCGAACCGGCGGACGGTCACGTCGATGGCGCCCTCGATGGGGTCGTATCCGTCGAGCGCGTCCGGCCCGTCGATCCCCGGGTCCTCGTTGAGCCAGACGACGTACTCGTCGTCGACGGAGTCGTGACTGGTGAGACAGACGATCGGTTCCTCGCCGTCCTCGGGGAAGCCCGACCGGTCGTCGACTTCGATGTCGAAGGTGTTCACCCGCGGCTCGACGGTCAGGTCGACGGCCCGGAGTTCGCGGTGGTGGACCTTCAGCGACCCGTCGTCCAGCCGGCGCGCGGGCACCCGGACGCCGCTCGTGACGTCCTTGTCGATGAGCAGGCGGTTCGGGAACAGGATGTCCGCCTCGTAGTGGTCGAACTCGTCGCGGAGCTGGCCGACGTCGCGGGGCGTCTGGCCGAACACCTTGACCAGCGTCTCGCCCCGGATGCTCTCGTGGGCGACGAGTTCCCCGGGGTCGTGGTCGCCCGGGTCGGGCAGGTCGCCGTAGGTCTCGAGCCCCGTCAGCCGTTCCTCGTCGACGATGCGGCTGTCGGTGACGTGCTGCCGGCGGACCGGTCCCGACTCCGGCTCGCGGTGGTCGAGCGCCGCCAGCGGCGTGTAGAAGTAGGGGCGGAACTGGTACACCCGGACGTGTTCGGGCTCGCCGCTCGCGGTGCGGCCGAAGACGTGGAGGACGGGGTACTCGTCGTCGCCGTAGCCCTCGACGGTGTAGTTGACCTGCGTGACGCCGAGTTCGACCGCCTCTTCGACGGGCGGGAACCCCTGCTCGTCGACGTCGACGACGTCCGCGGCCACGCCACCGTTCCCCGCGACGGCCGCCGCCTCGCCGTGCGGCCGCTCGCCGCCGGCGAAGGAGTCGAGGAGCGCCTGTTCCGCGTCGGGACCCGTCTCACCCATGCTGGCCTCCCTTCGCGCCCGGTCGTAAAAATTCACGTGGTCGGCGCCCGCGAATCCGACGACGGCGGACTGGCAAAGCCTGCCTCCTACCACAAGGTCTTTATCGTGTCATGACATCGCATGGCACATGGACGAAGAGTCCAACCACGCCGATGACGAGTCGGATCGTGTCGACGCTCCCTGCCCGGAGCCGGCCGCGGGCGACGTGAGCGCCGAGCTGTACGAGACAGACGACGGCGTGGTACTCTACGACGCCGACAACCCGCTCGCGTGGGTCCAGTCGACGGTCTCGGTGCGGCTCGAAGACCAGGCGTAACCGGTACGCACCCCCTCTCCTCCGGATCGGCTCCCCGACGGCGACTCGAACGGTTTTTCCCGTCCCCGGCCCTCGCTCCGGCCGTGCTGGAGGACCGCTGGCCGGACGAGCCGGACGAGCCGTTCGCCGATACGTACGGCGAACCCGACGTCGAGCCCGACGCCGACGACCCGTCGTTCGGCGTCGACGTCCCCGACGAGAGCGCCGCCGACCCGGAGCTGCGCCGGGTGTTCTGGAGCCTCGTCGTCACCATCAATCTCGGCCTGTTCGCGGCCAGCCTCGGCCTGATGCTCGTCGGCTTCCGCGGCCGGTGGACCACCGGGGGCAGCGTCTTCCTCCTCGGCGTCGCCACGCTGGTCTGGGCGTGGTGGAAGTACCGTACCCGCGGGACGGCGGCGTGACCGTTCGACCGCTGGACGCGAACGCTTAACGGGACCTGGGCCGTCACGTCAGTCGACGTGGCTCCGCTCCCGCAACTGCTCGAACAGGTCGCCGGTCTGGGAACGCTGGTGGTGGGGGGTGCGCTGGCCGCCCTGAGCGCCGCCGCCTGGCGACGCGAGCGCGACCGCCGCATGCTGCTCGTGGGCGTCGCGTACCTCCTGTTCGCCGTCCACGGGCTGGTGGTGTTCGGCGAGTACCTCCTGCTCGAGTGGCACGTCCTCCAGTTCTCGACGGTCGAACTACTCGAACACGGGTCGGCCTACCTCATCCTGGTCGGCCTGCTCGTCTTCTTCGTCGCCATCTTCCGGGAGTGACGATGGCGGACCTGGAACTCGAGTCCCGCCGCGAGATCTACCAGACAGTTCGCGAGAACCCCGGGATTCACTTCCGCGCGCTGCTCGACCGCCTCGACTACGCCAAGGGCACGCTCCAGTACCACCTCCGCTGGCTCGCAAACGCCGACCTGGTCGACGTCGTCGAGGACGACAGCTACACGCGCTACTACCCGGCCGGCGAGTTCGACGCGGACGAGCGGGAACTGCTGAACGCCTTCCGCCGGACGTACTCCAGGCGGATCATCGCCCACCTGCTCGCCGACGGCCCGCTCACGACCACGGAACTGAGCGACCGCATCGAGAAGGCCAAGTCGACCGTCTCCTGGCACCTCTCGCGGCTGGAGGAGCGCGGCCTGGTCGCCGGCGAGCGCGACGGGCGCGCCGTCCGCTACTCGGTGACCGACCCGGAACTCGCACGCCGGCTCTACGCGGTCCACCACCGGAGCTTCACCGACCGGATCGTCGACCGCCTGCTCGGGCTGTGGGACGCCTACTGAGGCTGCCGGCTGGCCGCTCGGACGAACGCGAGGACGGCGCGAGCCGCGGCGCTACTGGGGCGTCCTGCGGGCCTCGACCGCCTCCTCGCCCAGCAGCCGGAGCAGGAGGACGTAGCCGAGAAAGACCAGCCCGGCGACCAGTCCCGGACGGACGAGCGTGACCACGTCGGTCCCGACGGCCGCGGCGTGGACCGTCGCGAAGGCGAAGCCGCCGTAGGCGAACGCGTGGACGACGCGCCCGGCCCAGGGGCGCTCGAAGCGGCGCGCGTCCAGGAACCCGAGCACGGCCACGACGAGCAGGAGCAGCGCGCCCGCGCCCACCGTGACGCCCGCGACCATGTACGCCGGCGAGTAGGACGGCGGCGGGACCTGGCCGCCCAGCACCAGCACCGTGTCCAGCACGCCGACCACGGCGTGGCCGATGGTCACGAGCATCGCGAGCACCGAGAGCTCGACGTGCACGCGGCGTGCGGCGTCGCGGAGCGTATCGTACCCGTCGGCGTTGTAGAAGATGCCGGTGAGCATCGCCAGGTAGAGCAGCGCGTAGGCGACGAGCGCGGTGGCCCGGTCGAGGTACCAGACGACTTCCATCAGGAGGCCCCCGTGGTCGCGACGACGTCCGGACAGCCGTCGCCGTCCTGGAAGCCGTTGTTCGTCTCCGGCCGGGTCGGGCAGGCGTCGCGCTGGTCGGGGACGCCGTCGCCGTCGTAGTCGGCCGGTGCCTGCCGCGCAGTCACCGTGCCGTTCACGAGGTCGGTCGTCTTCGCGTCCGTCGCCTGATGCTCGCGCACCGCCGCGACGTTCCAGACGGTCGCCGCCGCCGCCACCAGCACGAGCATCGCGAGCACCGTCACGACCGGCCGACTGGTCCAGGACACCGCCATCGACTCACTCCCGGACGCCGGGTCGGTCGGTCGCGCGGGCGCTGCCCGTCACGGGCGCCCCTCGTCGGCCGCCGGCTCAGTCGTCATGCTCCTCGTACTCCTCGTGCTCGTAGCCCTCGTGTTCGCCGCCCTCGTGCTCCTCGTAGCCGCCAGCCGCCGTCTGCTGGACGGCGGGCGTGAAGTCGGGGTTCGGCGTGGGGGCGTCCGCGGCCGCCGCGGATGCGCCGTTCGCGTCCGCGTTCGTCATCGCGTTCGCGCTCGCGCCTGCGTCCTGCGAGGACAGGAGTCCGGGCACCGCCAGTCCGACCGAGACGGCCCCGACCAGCAGCGCGCCGACGAGCGTCAGTGCCACCAGCCTGTTTCGGGGAACGGGTAGTCGCATCTCGACCGGACCTTCGCCGAACGGGTATATGCCGGTTCGCGTCCACGGTTCGAATCGTCGTCCAGCAGTCGAACGGTCCGACCACAACGGCTAACGGGCGCGGGCCCCTCCGGTCGTCCATGCGGACTGTCCGCGACGAGGACGGCCGGTCGTACCTCCTGCTCAAGTCGTCGAGCGAGTCGTGCCTCGTCCGCGACCCCGAGACCGGCGAGGAGCGCTACCTCCCCGCCGACCGACTGGCGTCCGTCTCGGAGTCGCCCCTGGCGACCGCCGCCCGCGCCGTGCCTGAGCGCGCGCGCCAGGTGCTGTCGGCCGTCCACGACGACCGGTCGCTCGGCCTCCTCCTCGAACTCGACCGCGAACCGCGCGCGATCCGGACGCTCCTCGACGCCACCGACCTCTGCGAGAGCGACCTGCTCGGGTTGCTCACGGAGTTCCGCGCTGCGGGCCTCCTCGCCGAGACCGACGTCCGCGGCGAGCGGGGCTACCGGACCACCGACGCGGCCAGCGAGGGGCTGGCCCACCTCCGCGCCGACGGGGACTAGTCGCCGGCCTCGACGCCGGCGAGGTCGACTGCCGGCGTCCGCTCGACCGTCGCCCGGTTGGTCGTGGCGTCCTTCCGGACGGTGACGAGGTCGTCTGCCGCGCCCACCAGTTCGTCGTCGTGGCTGACGACCACGATCTGCTCGACGCCCAGCTCGCGCATCGACTCGACCAGCTCGACGAGCTTCGAGACGTGGCCGGCGTCGAGGAACACCGTCGGTTCGTCGAGGATGAGCGGCGGCAGCGGCGCCGCGCCCTCGATTCCCTCCGCGAGCAGCCGGTAGATGGCCGTCCGGAGCGAGAGGTTGAACAGCGCCCGCTCGCCGCCCGAGAGCTGCTCGGGGTCGAGCGGCTCGCCGTCCTTCTGGTAGACGGTCAGCTCGTACTCCCCGTCCAGCTCGATGCGAGCGTAGGAGTCGTTCTGGTAGATCAGGTCGAACGTCTCGTTGAGCAGGCGTTCGAGCGTCTCGACGTTGCGCTGGCGGAGCTCCGCCCGGAGGTCGCCGTACATCGCTTCCAGGTCCTCGCTCTCCTCGTGGAGCGCGGCCAGCGCGTCGACGCGCTCGGCCTGTCGGTCGCGCTTCTCCCGGAGTTCTTCGAGGTCGTCGATGCGGCCCTCGACCCGCGTGATCCGCCCGACGACCTCGTCCCGCCGCTCCGCCAGCCGGTCCAGTTCCGCCTCGACCTGCTCGACGTACTGGGCGGCGCGCTCGCGGTTCTCGCGGGCCTCCTCGATCCGGTCGGCGTCGAACTCCTCGCGGAGCTCCGCCAGCGCCTCGCGCTTCTCGCGCAGTCGCGCGCGGCGCTCGTCGTTGGTCTCGGCGATGGCCTCGCGACGGTCCGCCAGGCGCTCGACATCGCGCTCCACCTCTGCGACCGTCTCCAGGGTCTCCGCGACCGCCTCCAGCGTCTCGATCGCTGCCTCGCGGGCCTCGACATCGCCCTCGACTTCGGCGAGCTCCGCCCGCTCGGCCTCGGCCTCGGCCGCCTTCTCGCTCGCGACCTCGCGCTTCTCTTCGGCCTCGCTCGCCAGCTCTGCGGCGGTCTCGCGCCGCTCCTGCGCCGCCTGCGTGCGCTCCTCGATCGTCGACTCCAGCTCGGCCACGCGCTCGGCCAGCAGCTCGCGGCGCTCGGCGATCTCGGTCAGGCGGCGATCGGCTTCGAGCAGGCCGCTCGCCGTCTCGACCCGCTCGGCCAGTTCGTCGCGCCGCTCCCGCAGGTCGTCGAGTTCGGCCGTCAGTTCCTCGACGCGCGCCTCGTCGGCCTCGATGCGGTCGACGTGCGGCGAGCCCTCGACCGGCTGGCCGCACTCGGGGCACTTCCCCGCCTCGCGGAGTTCGCGCGCCTCGGCCAGCCGCTCGCGGACGCTCTCCAGTCGCGTCTCGGTCGCCGTGATCTCCTCGCGGCACGCGTCGAGGTCGGCCTGCCGGTCGTCGCGGTGGGTCTCGGCCTCGCCCGGATCGACGGGCGCCGACTCGAACCGCTCCCGGAGCGCCGCGGCCTCGGCTTCGAGGTCGTCGAGCGCCGCCCGTCGCTCGTCGAGTTCGCGCTCCGCCTCCGCGGCGCGCTCCTCGGCGTCGGCGGCGTCCTCGCGGAGGTCCTCGGCGCGGTCGTCCCGTTCCGCCGCGCGCTCGCGCAGCCGCTCGGCCTGGTTCTCGAAGGCCGTCGCCTCCATCCGGTGGTTCTCGGCGGCCTCCGCCAGGTCGTCGAGTTCGGCCGTCAGTTCCTCGACGCGTGCGTCGACGGCGTCCGCGTCCAGTTCGTCGACCGCGGTGTCGGCGAGTCGCTCGCGCGCCTGCTCCTCCAGGTCCGCGACGCGCTCGCGGCGGTCTGAGATGGCCGTCCGGGCCTCCTCGCGCTCGCGCTCGGCGTCGGCGATCTCCGACTCCAGGTCCTCGGCGTCGTCTTCCAGGGTCGCGATGCGCTCGCGGCGCTCCTCGTGGCGGTCGAGCACCTGCGCTGCGTTGGCGTGGGTCTCCTCGGCGCGCTCGCGCTGGGCCTCGTAGTTCTCGATCTTCTCGTCCAGCGCCGCGAGGTCGCTCTTCAGCTCGTTCAACTGTTCGTGGAGCGCTTCGTCCTCCCGGCGCTCGACCTGTTCGCCGAGTTCGGCGAGCCGACCGCGGTGGTCCGAGAGCACGTCCTCGACGCCGAGCCGGGCCTTGGCCGCCCGCTCGCGGTACTCCTCCAGCTTCCCGAGCTGGAGGAGGTCGTCGATCATGTCCTGGCGCTGGCCCGGCGTCGCGTTGATGAGCTTGTTCACCTCGCCCTGCTGGACGTACGCGCAGTTGGTGAACGCCTCCGCGTCCATCCGCAGGAGGTCGGCCACGTGCGCCCGCACGTCGCGTGCGCCCTCGACGGCTCCGTCGGGCGTCTCCAGGACGCACCGGGCGGTCTTGGCGCCGTCGCCGGTGGCCCGGATCCGGCGCTCGACGTGGTAGTCGGCGCCGTCGTGGGTGAACCACAGCGCCACGGTCGCCTCGTCGGCGCCGACGCGGACGACCTCCTCCAGGGTCCGGTCGAGCGCACGCGCGCCGTACAGCGCGAAGAAGCACGCCTCCAGCAGCGAGGACTTCCCGCTCCCGTTGATGCCGTGGACGACCGTCACCCCCGTCCCGAGCGTCAGGTCCACGTCGCGGTAGCACTTGAAGTTCTCCAGGTGGACGCGCTCGAACTTCACCGGAACTCACCCATCGTTGACTGGTCGTCGACGTCCGCGGCCGGGTCCGACGCCGCCTCGCTACCCGTCGGTCGGTGGTCGGCGTCGGCCGCTCGCGACGCGTCCTCCCGGTCGTCGTCGCTCGCTCCGCCGTCCGGCTGTGCGGCCTGCCCGTCTGCGGCGGCGCCCTCGTCTGCGGCGTCGGCGAACGCGTCGAGGTCGCCCGCGTCGAGGCGCTCGACGACGCGCAGGCGGACCGCCTCGCGGACGTTGGCGTCTGCGAGTTTGCTGGCGCGCACCGTCTCGTCGACGTCGCGCGCGGCGGCGCTCAGGCCGAGGTCGCGGACGCGCTCGCGGACCGCCTCGTCCGGGTCGGCGAACGAGACTTCGCGCTCGGCCGGCGCCGCCGTCTCGCGGTGGTCGGTGACGCGGGCGACCAGCGCGCCCCGGTCGGCGACGAACTCCTCGATCTGTGCCGGCGCCAGCGGGTCGCCCTCGCCCTCGATGGCGACCACGACGACCGCGTCCTCCAGGTCGTGCTGGGCGACGCGCTCGCGCACGCGGTCGGCCCCCTCGGTGGCGCCGAGTTCGACGTCGACGAACACGAACTCGCGGGTGGGGAGGCCGCGACGGGCGATGCGTACCTCGCCGTCGAACTCGACGATGTTGTAGCCGCGCTCGGCGCGCTCGGCGGCGCTCGCCCGCTCGGTGGAACCGCAGTAGGTGACCCACGTGTCCGCCACCTCGGCGGTGTCGGGCGCGTGGTTGTCGCCGAGGAGCACGGCGTCGAAGTCGACCGACGACTCGGAGAGCACAGTCTCGGTGTCCCAGTCGGCGTGGGCGAACGGCTCGAACAGGCCGTGGGCCACGAGGGCGGCGTGCTCTGCGTCGTGGGGGGCGAAGTCGTACTCGAGCGCGTCGCGCCGGGAGGCGGGGACGAAGTCCAGCCCGTAGAAGGCGGTGTCGCCGACGACCGTCGGGGCGTCGTCCAGCCGCGTCGCGAGGTCGAGCGACGCGAACAGGTCGAGCCACTGGGCGTCGCGCTTGGCCTCGTGGTTGCCCACGACGGCCAGGAAGGGGATCCCCGCGTCTGCGAGGGTCCGGAGCACGTCCAGCGTCCCGAGGACGTCCTGGAGGTCGGGCCGGCGGTCGTGAAAGAGGTCCCCGGCGTGGACCACCGCGTCGACCTCGTCGGCCACCGCGTCCTCGGCCACCTGGCGGAAGGCGTCGAGGAAGTCCCGCCTGCGCTCGGGCCGGTGGTACTGCCGGTAGCCGATGTGGGTGTCCCCCGTATGTATCACCCGCGTCATGGCCGGCGGTTGGCCGTCTGGCGTTAAATGGGTTCCCCGACCGCGGCGGAACTGATCGCTCGGGGCGCGGCCAGCGCGCTCCCCGTGGCCGCTCGCCGGCCCGACGGACGTCGGCGAGCGGGCGTCCGAAATTCGGGACGTGAGGGCGTCATCCCCGCCTTTTCGCGGTTGTAGCTACCAGAAGCCTCTTATGAATCGCCCTGCTACTGCGTGCCGATGACCGATACTGTTGACGACGTCGATTTGCCGTACGACGGCGACGCGTCACAGCAGGAGAAAATCGAAGCGCTGAGCGAACGCCTCGAAGTCTTGGAACAGCAGAACGAGGAGATGCGCGACAAGCTCCTCGACGCCAACGCGGAGAACAACAAGTACCAGCAGAAGCTCGAGCGGCTCACCCACGAGAACAAGAAGCTCAAGCAGTCGCCGCTGTTCGTCGCCACCGTCCAGGAGATCACCGACGAGGGCGTCATCATCAAGCAGCACGGCAACAACCAGGAGGCGCTGACCGAGGTCACCGACGAGATGCGCGCGGAGCTCGAACCCGACGACCGAGTGGCTGTCAACAACTCTCTCTCTATCGTCAAACAGCTCGACGACGAGACCGACGTCCGCGCCCGCGTGATGCAGGTCGAGAAGAAGCCGGCCGTCACCTACGAGGACATCGGCGGCATCCACGAGCAAATGGAGGAGGTCCGCGAGACCGTCGAACTCCCGCTCAAGAGCCCCGAGATGTTCGACGAGGTCGGCATCACGCCGCCCTCGGGGGTGTTGCTCTACGGGCCACCCGGGACGGGCAAGACGATGCTCGCGAAGGCGGTGGCCAACCAGACCGACGCCACGTTCATCAAGATGGCCGGCTCGGAACTGGTTCACAAGTTCATCGGCGAGGGCGCGAAGCTCGTGCGCGACCTGTTCGAACTCGCCCGCCAGCACGAACCCGCGGTGATCTTCATCGACGAGATCGACGCCATCGCCTCGAAGCGGACCGAGTCGAAGACCAGCGGCGACGCCGAGGTCCAGCGGACGATGATGCAGTTGCTCAGCGAGATGGACGGCTTCGAGGACCGGGGCGACATCTCCATCATCGCGGCCACCAACCGCTTCGACATGCTCGACCGCGCCATCCTGCGGCCGGGCCGGTTCGACCGGCTCATCGAGGTCCCCGAACCCGACGCCGAGGGCCGCAAGCAGATCTTCCAGATCCACACGCGCTCGATGAACGTCTCCGACGACGTCGACTTCGGCGAACTCGCCGACATCTCGGACGGCGCCTCCGGCGCCGACATCAAGGCCGTCTGCACCGAGGCCGGCATGTTCGCCATCCGCGACGACCGCACCGAGGTCCGGATGCGGGACTTCGCGGAGGCCTGGGAGAAGATCCAGCAGGAGAACGACGAGGACGAGGACGTCTCGCGGACGTTCGCCTGACTCGCGGTCGCTCTTTTCGCGGCTACAGGACGAGGAAGATCACGAACGGGACGACGAACAGCAGGACGAACATGCCGACGAGTACGGCGGCGTAGCCGGCGAACGCCCCAAGTGCGGCCGCGAACGAATCGTGCCCGAACCGGTCCAGGTCCACGCTCATGGACCGAGGTCCGGCGGCGGCGGCTTAGTTGTACCGCTTCCGACCACCGGCGTCGCGACCGTCAGCCGATGATCTCGTCGACCCGGCGGGGCTCGCCCTCCAGGGCGGGCTGTTTCTCGACCAGCTTCAGCACCTCGTGGTCGGTCACGTCGGGGTAGGCCTTCTCGGTGGCCTCCTCGATGAGGTCTCGCTCCAGGCGGAACTCGTGGCCTTCGTAGACGACGTCCACGCCGTGCTCGTCGAACGAGAGGATGGTCATCGCCGGGACGTACCCGGTTCGGCCGTATAACGGTACCGCTCGGCCGACTCGCGCGGGCCACGCCGGGCGGGCAGGTGGGCCCGTGGACCCGCGCTCCAGCGGCGCATGCCGCGCGTCTGACGCCGATTTATTAGTCGTCGCGCGTACGTGCAACCGTGTCGATCCGCGACCTACAGCGGCTGGAGATTCCCGACGGGACGACCGTCGAGGAACACGACCTCGTGACCGCGGGTGACGTGTTCGTCGGCGGCCAGTCGACCGTCGAGTTCGGCGTCCGCGGCCGGACGGTCGTGGGCGGCGAGCGGGTCCGCTTCGGGGGCGACATCGAGGCCGAGGGCGACTGCCGGCTCGACATGTGGTGCGACGTCGGCGGCAACGTGCTGGTCGGCGAGGACGCCTACCTGGGCGAGCGCGTCCACGTCGGCGGACAGCTCATCGTCTCGGGCGACCTCGACATCGGCGACGACGTGGACGTCGAGGAGGGGTTCGAGGCCAACGGCTGGATCGTCATCCGCAACCCGATGCCGACCATCGTGTTCCTGTTCGTCTACCTGACCCAGCTGTTGCGCCTGGGGGAAGACGAGGAGGCAGAGCGCGTCCTCTCGGAGGTCGCCGCCGGCGACGCCGGTCCGGATCCGGTGCTGGTCCCGCGCGGCTCCCGGGTGAGCGACGACGCCTGGCAGGTCTCGACGCCCGCGGTCGTCGGTGCCGACTGCCGGCTCCACGGCAACCTCCGCGCCGAGTCCATCGAGGTCGGCGACCGGACGGAACTGTTCGGCAGCCTCCGCGCGAAGGGCGACGTCTCCGTCGGCCGGGATGCCGTGATCCACGGCGACGTCACCACCCGCTCGGGCGCAGTCTCGATCGGCGCCGGCGCGACCGTCCGCGGCGACGTCTCCTGTGACGACCTGACGCTCCACGACAGCGCCGAGGTCGACGGCACGCTCCGGGCCAACGGCGAGGTCACCATCCGTCACGAGCAACCCGACCGGCCGGACCTGGCGGCCGTCGAGGCCGACGACGAGGCCACGCCCGTCGAGGACCTCCCCCCGGCCGTCACCGCCATCGACGGCGACGCGTGGCTGGCGGCCCACTCCCGCCTCGCCCGCGAGGACAACACCGTCGAGGTGGAGGCCGTCGACTCCGTGGACGCCGCCGACCCAGCCGTCGTCGAGGCCGACGACCGCTGACGCACCCGTCGCCGCTTCCGCCGGACGCCCCGCGCCGACCGAAAGGCAGTTTTCTCGGTCCCCGGTTAGAGGGAGTATGCTCTCGGTCGCGCTCGCCGGCAAGCCAAACGCCGGCAAATCTACGTTCTACAAGGCCGCCACGATGGCCGACGTGGACGTGGGCAACTACCCGTTCACGACGATCGACGCCAACCGGGGCGTGAGCCACGTCCGCACGCGCTGTCCCTGCCTGGACCTCCCGGAGCGCTGCGGGAACGAGAACTGCCACGACGGGAAGCGCTACGTCCCGATCGAACTCATCGACGTGGCCGGCCTGGTCCCCGGCGCCCACGAGGGCCGGGGCCTCGGCAACCAGTTCCTGGACGAACTCACCAACGCCGACGTCATCCTGAACGTGGTGGACGCCTCGGGCGGCACGAACGCCGAGGGCGAACCCGTCGAGGTCGGGTCCTACGACCCCGTCGAGGACGTCCACTTCGTGGAGGAGGAGATGGACCTCTGGCTCGCCGGCATCGTCGAGCGCAACTGGGAGACCGTCGAGCGCCAGTCGCGCTCGCCGGACTTCGACGTCGACGAGGCGCTCGCGGAGTTGCTGACCGGCGTCGGCGCGACCGAACACGACGTGGCGGCGGTGCTCCGCGACCTCGACTACCCGGCGGACCCGATCCAGTGGACGGACGAGCACCGCGAGCGCCTGGGGCGGGCGATCCGCGAGCGCACGAAGCCCCTCGTCGTCGTCGCGAACAAGGCCGACGTGGCGCCCGAGGGGAACGTCGAGCGCCTCCGCGAGGCCGCCGACCTCGTCGTCCCCGCGACCGCCGAGGGCGAACTCGCGCTCCGGCAGGGCGCGAAGGCCGGCGCCGTCGACTACGACCCCGGCGACGAGTCGTTCGCGGTCGTCGGCGACCTCTCCGACCAGCAGGCCGAGGGCCTCGAACGCATCCGCACCGTGATGGCGGCCTGGGGCGGGACCGGCGTCCAGGCCGCGCTCGACGCCGCCGTCTACGACCGCCTCGATCACTTCACCGCCTACCCCGTCCAGAACGAATCGAAGTGGACCGACGGCCAGGGGAACGTCCTCCCGGACGCCGTCCTCCTGCCGCGCGGGTCCACGCCCCCGGACCTCGCCTACGCCGTCCACTCGGACATCGGCGACGGCTACCTCCACGCGGTCGACGCGCGCTCGAACCGCCGCATCGGCGAGGACTACGAACTCTCGGAGGGCGACGTGGTGAAGATCGTCAGCACGGCGACCTAGCCGGTTCGCGCCAGCGCCTCGTCGGCCAGCACCACTTCGGTCCCTGCCAGCCCGACCGAGCAGAACACCGTCACCGCGTCGTCGGTCCGGTCGGGCAGGTCGCCGGCCACGGCGTCGCCGAGTTCGACCACCTCGCTCGCCGGGTCCGGGAGGAAGAACGCGGGCTCGTCCGCGACCTGTGCGAGCGAGTCCGTCGCCACCGCGTCCGCCCGGCCCAGGAGGTCGAGCGGGATCTCGTGGGCCGACGCGCGCTTCGGCCCGAGCGTCGAGACGTGCGTCCCGGGCTGGACCCACCCGGCCTCGAACGTCGGCTCGGCGCTGTCGGTCGCCACGACGAGCACGTCGGCCTCGCGAACGACGGGCTCCGGGTCGCCCCTGGCCCGGACCGGGCACGCGACCCGGTCGTCGACGTCGTCGACGTACGCCGCGCGGTGGTCGGGCGTCGGGCTGTACACCTGGACCCGGTCGAGGTCGCGGACGGCGTCGACGGCCGTGGCCTGCAGCCGGGACTGCGGTCCCGACCCGAGCACGCCGAGCGTCGCCGCGTCGGCCCGCGCGAGGCAGTCGACGGCGACGCCGCCGATGGCGCCGGTCCGGAGGCCCGCGACGGCGTGCCCCGCGTGGAGGCCGCGGAACGCGCCGGTCTCGCTGCTCCAGACCGCCGTCAGCTGGGTCTGAGCCGCGTCCGGCGGAAAGGTCTCGTAGATGCGAACGCCGGTCACGCCGCGCTCGCGGGCGGTGCCCGCGGTGAACACGAGGTTGCCCTCACCGGCGTCGACGGTGAACCGCGGCGGCGCCACGAGCGTTCCCGCGGCCTGCTCGCGGAACGCGTCGGCCACCGTCGCGACTGCGTCGGCCATCGAGAGCGCCCCGAACACGTCGCCGTCGTCGAGTACGCGCATGCCGGTGGTGGACGCGCCGGGACCAAGTAGCCACGGGCGACGCCGTGCCGCGTTTCACCGTGCGATACGGTGGCAAGGTACTTGGTCGCCTCGGCCCTCGGGCGCCGGGGGGCGGGTGGAACGCACCCACTGCTCCTGTCACGGCTCCGTCCGTCCCCTGGCGCCGCCGGTCGCCGGGGCGTGCGCCGTCACTCCATCGCCGCGAGCGCGGCCGCCATCACGTCGAGGGCCGCTTCCAGCGTCTCGACGTCGGCGGCGTACGAGATGCGGGCGTAGCCCGCGCCGTGCTCGCCGAACGCGTCGCCCGGCACCACGACCACGCCGCGGTCGATGACCTCGTCCACGAACCCGTCGGGCACCGACGGCATCGCGTAGAAGGCGCCCTGGGGCGTCGGCGTCTCCAGCCCGAGCTCCGCCAGGCCGTCGAGGAGGACGTCGCGCCGCTCGGCGAACGCCTCGACCATCTCGTCGACCACGTCCTGGGGCCCCGAGAGGGCGGCCTCGGCGGCGTACTGGGACGGCGCGCTCGCACAGGCCTGGGCGTACTGGTGGACGCGGAGCATCCGCTCGATCCGCTCGGTCGCGCCGGTCACCCAGCCCAGCCGCCACCCGGTCATCGAGTAGGTCTTCGAGCAGGCGTTGACAACCACGACGTTGTCGCTCTCTGCGAACTCCATCGGCGAGCGGTGCTCGCCCTCGAAGACGATGCGTTCGTACACCTCGTCGGAGATGCAGAGCACGTCGTGCTCGTCGGCGATGCGGGCGAACTCGCGCATGTCGTCGGGCGACTGGACCGCGCCCGTCGGGTTCGCGGGGCTGTTGACGACGAACGCCGCCGTCTCGTCGGTGATGGCGTCCTCGACGGCCGCCGGGTCCATCGTGAGGTCGTCGCGCAGCGCGACGGGCACCGGCGTCCCGCCGGCGAGGTGGGTCAGCGCCTCGTAGGAGACGAACCCCGGATCGGGGTGGACGACCTCCTGGCCCTGGTCGACGTGGGCCTCGATCGCGAGGTGGAGCGCCTCGCTTCCGCCGGCGGTGGCGATCACGTCCGCCGGATCGACGGCCAGGTCGTTGTCGCGTGCGTGCTTGGCCGCGATCGCCTCGCGCAGTTCCTCGGTCCCCTTGTTGGAGGTGTAGGCGTCGGCTTTTCCCGCCTCGATGGCGTCGACGGCGGCCTGCCGGGCGTGCCGGGGCGTCGGGAAGTCGGGCTGGCCCAGCCCGAGGTTGATGGCGTCCGAGCCCGCCGCCTCGAACACCTCGCGGATGCCACTGATGGAGATGCGCTCGACCCGCGGAGAGAATCCCGTCATACCTCTCCCCGCGGGGGGCGACGGGATAATTCTTGTCGGTCGCCCGTCCCCGGGCCGGTGGCTCGGGCCGACGTGCGCTTTTGCATCCGGCATCAGTTGCCTCGTTCGATGACGGGCCCCAGTCCGTGGCGTCGCGGGTTCGCGTCCGCGACGCCCGCGAATTGACCGGTGACGGGGGCCTTCGGTCCGTACTCGCTCCACCTGGTTCTTACCGTGACCGTCGGTGGGATACCCGGGCGGTCCCAACCGGGGCCAATGAGCGAGCAGCAGCGGACGAGTTCGACGAGACGCGGCTATCTTCGAGGCGTCGGCGGTGCGGCGGTCGCGGCCGGGCTGGCGGGGTGCGTCGGGGGCGGGAGTTCCGCTCCCGACGAACTCCGGCTGGCGTACATGCCCATCTACCCCGACATGCAGTACTTCGTGATGGACCGGGAGGGGTACGCCGACGAGGTGGGCGTCCCGGTGAACGCCACCGAGTTCTCCGACGGCCCGAGCATCGTGCAGGCGTTCGGGAGCGGGAAGTTCGACGTCGCCATGTTCGGGATGGTCCCGAGCATGGTCGTCGTCGACAAGGGGCTGCCCGCGAAGGTGGTCGCGGCCAACATCAAGGACGCGATGAGCATCATGACCACCGGGTCGTTCCAGGACCTGTGGGCGGAGCACGGGAAGGACGCGTTCTCCGTCTTCGAGGAGCGCGAGGGCCGGAAGTTCACCTTCGGGACCTTCCCGCCGGGGTCGGTCCCGGACATCGTGTTGCGCTACTGGATCCGCGAGGAACTCGGGCTGTCGGTCGAGGGGACCGTCGACGTCGTCCCGATGGGGTCCGGGAAGGTCAGGCAGGCGCTGCTCGCGGGCGAGATCGACGGCACCAGCATCATGGAGCCGATCCAGACCATCGCCACCGACCGCGCCGACTACGTCCGGCTGGTCAACGCCGCCGAGTTCTTCCCCGGCGGCCAGCCGGCTGCCGTCGTGCTGATGAACGACACGTTCCGGACGGCGAACCCGGACCTCGGCCGGGCGTTCGTCGAACAGCACGTCCGCGCGACGGAGTTCGCACAGGACGACCCGGACGCGGCTGCCGCCCACGCCAGCGACGTCATCGGCCCGGAGGTGCTGCCGGTGGACACCGCCCGGGCGGCGATGCGCTCGCCGACGACGAACTTCGTCTCGAACCCGCACGCCATCGAGGGCGGCACGAAGATCTTCGCCGAGTTCGCCGCGGAACTGGGCAAGACCGACCAGCAGCTCACGCTGGACCAGGTGTTCGACTTCTCGCTGTACGAGGCCGTCTCGTGACGGCCGACGACGACGACCCCCGGACGGACGGGGGCACGGCGACGGCGGGCGCGGGGACGACGACCGGGCAGCGGCGTTCGCTGCTCGCGGACGTCGACCAGGTCGGCCTCGTCCGCGGGGCCGTCGGGACGGCCGCCTTCGTGGTCGCCTGGTACCTCGCGGCGCTCACGCAGCCGACCTACCTCCTCCCCGGGCCGGTCGAGGTGGCGACGGCGTTCGTCACCGAACTGACCGCACCGGCGGTCTACACCGTGCCCGTCCTCGGCGCGGACGTCGGGCTCACGCGACTGGTGGTCAAGCTCCTCCAGAGCCTCCAGCACTACCTGCCGGGGCTGGTGGTCGGGGTCGCGCTCGGGGTCGCGCTCGGGGTCGCGATGGGGTGGAGCGAACCGCTCGACGAGGCGCTGACGCCGGTCACCCGCGTCCTGCGCCCCATCCCCCCGCTGGCGTGGATCGCGTTCGCCATCGTCTGGATCGGCATCGGCCACGCCGGGGCGACGTTCATCGTCGCCATCGGGGCGTTCTGGATCAACTTCTACAACGCCTACGCCGGGGTCGAGGGCGTCCCCCGCGACCTCAAGGAGGTCGCCGCCTCGCTCGGGGTCCACGACGACCTCGGGATGATCCGCAAGGTCGTCCTCCCGAGCGCCTCGCCGGAGATCATGACCGGCATCCGCACCAGCATCGGCCAGTGCTGGATGGTCGTGGTCGCCGCCGAACTGTTCGGCGCGCCGGGCATCGGCTTCCAGATCATCAGCGCCTCGCAGAACCTCGCGACGGACGTGAGCGTCGTCTACATGCTCGTCATCAGCATCGTGTTCCTGGCGAGCGACGCGGCGTTCCGCCGCGCAGAACGGAGGGTCCTGGCGTGGCGCCGGTGACCGACGCCGCCGACCGCGCGGTCCACGTCGCGGGAGTCGGCAAGACCTTCGGCGACGGCGAGGCCGCCGTCCGCGCGCTCGCCGACGTGGAGTTCGCGGTCCGCGACGGCGAGTTCGTCTGCATCGTCGGCCCCTCGGGGTGCGGGAAGACCACGCTGTTTCGCATCATCGCCGGCCTGGAGCAGCCGACCGAGGGCGCGGTCCTGCTGGACGGCGACCCCGTGACCGGGCCGGGCGTCGACCGGGGGATGGTCTTCCAGGAGTACGGCCTGTTCCCCTGGCTGACCGTCCGGGAGAACGTCGAGTTCGGCCTCGAACAGCAGGACCGGCCGGAGGCCGACCGCCGCCGGCGCGCCCGCGCGATGCTCGACCTCGTCGGGCTGGCGGGCGTCGAGGACACCTACCCCGCCGACCTCTCGGGCGGGATGAAACAGCGGGTGGGCATCGCCCGCGCGCTCGCGGTCGACCCCGAACTCCTCCTGATGGACGAGCCGTTCGGGAGCGTCGACGCCCAGACCCGGGACATGCTTCACGGCGAACTGCTCGACATCTGGGACGAGACCGGGAAGACCGTGCTGTTCGTCACCCACGACGTCGAGGAGGCGGTGAAACTCGCCGACCGGGTCGTCGTGATGTCGAACGGCCCGGGGAGCGTCCGCGAGGTGGTCGACGTCCCGCTCGATCGCCCGCGCGAGCGCACCGACGAGGCGTTCGCGGCCTGCCGGGAGCGCGTACTCGACCTCATCCACGAGCGCTGACGGGGCCGGTCACTCTCGCCCGTCGAGGGCCGCCGCCAGGTCGTCGATGCGCGCCCGCAGCACCCGCAGGGTGGCGTCGGCGTCGGCGTACCCCTGGTCGTACTCCCCGTAGGCCCGCTCGGCACCCTGGAGGAACGCCCGCACCGCCGGTTCGAGGTCGTCGTCGGTCACGCGAGCATCGCGGGCCGCGTCGCGTATGAAGCTGGCGACCCGCGGGTCGCCGTCACTGGAAGCCGCGGATCGGCTGGGCCTGCGTGCTCTCGTCCTGGGCCTCGTGGAGGCGCTGGGCGAGTTGCTCTCTGGCCTCCCGGATCTCGGCGGCGCGCTCGACCAGTTCCTCGGTGTCGACCTCGATCCCCGCGAGCGGTTCGATGCCGTTCTGCAGGAGCGTGCGCGCCGCCTCGGGGTCGGGGAACTGCGCCTCGGTCTCGACCACCAGCGCGACGCTGTCCAGCTCCTCGTCGGCGGCGCGGGCGAGCAGCGCGCCGGTCGGGCCGCTGACGAGACCGCCCTGCTCGGGCGGCTCGATCCCGGCGTCGGCGACCCGGTCGCCGGCCGCGCCGGTGGCGACGCCGAACAGCGCCGGCACGTCGGACTTCTCCTCGACTGGCAGGCCGCTGAGATAGAGGGGGAACGCGTCGCGCTCGGCGACCCACCCGGAGAGACAGCCAACGAACGCCTCGGCCGAGGAGGGCGAGACGGGGACGTCGCTCTGGAGGACGAGCAGGTCCCGCTCCTCGTCGGCGTAGATGCGGACCGGGGTCAGCACGGCTCTCGAGTCCGCCTCGTAGACGGCGACGTCCGCGAGTCCCTCGCACCGGACGTCGGCGTAGTGGGTCATCTCGAACTCCTCGACGAGGTGGTCGGCGGCGATCTTTCCCACGAGACCGGCGCCGGGGAGCCCCTCGATCAGCGTGGGCGAGTCGAGGTCGACGCCGTCGGCCCGGACCTGGACGCTTGCCATGGGTGAACGACGCGCGGCCCGGACTTAAGCGACGGGGCAAGCCGGCTCCGAAACCCACAAGCGCGGCACCCGCGGAGGAGGGGCATGGACGTGCTCGCGCGGTACGAGCCACTCGTCGACGACCCGGCGGCGTTCCGGGCGGCCTGCGAGCGCCCGCTCCCCCCGGTCGTGCGCGTCAACACCATCAAGACGACCGTCGAGCGCGCGCGCCGGGCGCTCGACGAGGCGGGCGTGGGGTACGAGACGGGGTGGCGCCCCGACCTCCTGAAACTCGACGTGGACACGCCGGGGTCGACCTGGCCGTACGTCCACGGCTGGCTCTACGGTCAGGAGGAGGTGTCGGCGGTGCCGGCGGTCGTCCTCGACCCCGCGCCGGGCGAGCGCGTGTTCGACCCCTGCGCCGCCCCCGGGAGCAAGACGACCCACCTCGCCGCGCGCATGGCGGACGCGGGCACGCTGGTCGCCAACGACGCCAACCTCGGGCGGCTCTCGGCGCTGCGATCGAACGCCGAGCGCTGTGGCGTCACGAACGTCGTCGTCACGCACGGCGACGCGGCGAACTTCTCGCTGAAGCCGTTCGACGGCGCCCGGTTCGACCGGGCGCTCGTCGACGTGCCCTGCTCCTGTGAAGGGACCGTCCGGAAGAACCCGCCCGTGCTCTCGGAGTGGAGCCTCGACCACGTCGAGGGCGTCGCCGGCATCCAGAAGAGCATCCTCCGGCGGGCCATCGAGGTCACCCGCCCCGGCGGCACCGTGGTCTACTCGACGTGCACGTTCGCCCCCGAGGAGAACGAGGCGGTCCTCGATCACGCGCTCCGCGAGACCGACGTCGAGGCGGTCCCGTTCGACCTCGACCTGGAGACTCGCCCCGGCGTCACGGAGTGGGCGGGCGAGACCTACGCCCCCGCCGTCGAGCACGCGAAGCGCATCTATCCCCACCTCAACGACACGGGCGGGTTCTTCTGCGCGAAACTGGAGGTGGCCGGATGACCGACAACGACGGCCAGCGGTTCGACCGTCTGCCAGCCACGCCCGACGAGCGCGCGGTCGAGGGCCGCGCCAGCCGCGCCGAGGTGCTCGCGTGGTGGGACGAGCGGTTCGGCGTTCCGCCCGAGACCTTCGACGGGCACACCTTCTGGGAGAAGGGCAAGGGGAAGGTCTGGGCGTTCGCGGGCGCGGTCCCCGATCCCGTCCGCGTCGAGGGCCTCGGGATGACTTTCCTCCGCACCCGCCAGGAGCACTGGAAGCCGACCACCGACGCGGTCCAGCGGTTCGGCGGCCACGCCACCCGCAACGTGCTCCGCCTCGACGAACCGGCGGCCCGGCGGTTCCTCGCCGGCGAGGACCAGGCCGTCGACTGGGACGGCGACTGGGGCTATCTCGTGGTGACCCACGAGATCGCGGGCGCGCCGGAACCCGTCGGCGTCGGGCTCTACCTCCACGGCGAACTCCGCTCGCAGATCCCGAAGGGTCGACGGCGCGAGCTCTGAGCCGCCACCCCTCCCGCCAGGCCTTTCAGTGTCTGGGCCCAACCGCGAAGCGGAGGTACGGTACTATGTCCGAGACCCATCGCTGGATAGGCGGCATCAGTGCACTGTTCGGTGCCTGGGTGTTCGTCTCCGCGTTCGTGTTCGGCATGGCTGGCGCCCACTACTGGAACGACCTGATCGTCGGCGCAGCGATCTTCATCCTCGCCGGCTACAGCGCCACCCAGGCGAGCACGTCGACAACCGGCAACGCGTGGGCCTCTGGCCTCGCCGCGCTGCTCGGTCTGTGGACGATCGCGACCCCGTTCGTGTACGGGGCCGCTACCGCGTCGATGTGGAGCGGTGTCGTCAGCGGCATCGTCGTGGCCGTCCTCTCCGGTTACAACGCCTACGCGGCGTGGGAGTCGACCGGATCGTCGACCGCCACGACCACCGGCGCGTAGAGAACCGCCGTACCCCACATTTTATCGCGGCGTCGGAGACGACCGAAAGAGACTTCTGTCGACTCGCGATAGCCGGCGTGTACGATGACGCTCGACGTCTCTGCGCTCCTGGCGCTGTTCCGTGCGCACCCCGGGCGGTCGATGGTTCTCTCGGTCGCGCCGGTGCTCGTCGCCAGCGCACAGAGCGTGAACGCGCTCGTCCACGGGGTGACCTCACCGCTCGTCGCGGCGTTCGTCGTCGCGCTGCTCGCGTTCGCCGTCGGAGCGACGTACCACTGTCTCGCGTCCTTCCGCCTGGAGTCGCTCGAAGCCGACCTCCGCGACCTCCCCTGACCCGGTCGGGCGACGCGCCGGCCGGGCCGCCGCGTCCTCACTTCTCCCGGACCGTTCCGCCGCCGAGTCCCTGCCACTCCACGCGGTAGCCGAGCGCCGCGAGCGCGGCGCTGGCGTCGTCGAGGCCCGCCTCCGCGAGGACGGCGTCGGCGTCTGCGAGGTCCATCCCCGGCTCGACGCGTCGGGCCAGTCGGTCGAGGACCGCGGGCCGGACGAGGGTGCGGCCGATCCGCTCGTGCTCGGGGAACGCCTTGCCCTCGATCGCCGCCTCGTCGACGCCGTAGTCGGCCGCGAGGTCGGCCAGCGTCACCACGTCGGCGTCCGGGACGAGCGCCGCCGGGAGCGCGGCGGCGCTCTCGGCCACCAGGTCGGCCTCGTACTCGCGGAGCGCGTCGCGGACGTCCTTGACCCGGACCGTCCCCGAGTAGGTGATCACGCGGTGGTCCTGTGCAGCCAGCGTCTCGCCGACGCCCAGCGACTCGTCCGCCGCGACCAGCATCTCGACGTCCTCCAGGTCCGCGAACCGGGAGAGCTTCTTCTCGACGTACTCCGGGGTCCAGAAGCCCACGATCTCGAAAAACACGCGGAACTCGCCGTGCGCCCAGTCGAACGCGAAGTCCGGGATGACGACGTGCGCGCCGGCCGCCAGCGGCTCCGGCTCGCGGACCAGGTCCCAGGGGAGCGAGAGCGATCCGAACCGGGTGGCGAAGTCGGCCTCGACGCCGCTGTCGTAGGTCGGTTCGGCCACCGGCTCCGTCCCCGGGACCGAGACGTCGCCTTCCGTGAGCACCAGCGTGCGCTCGGTGCCGCGGTCGTCGACGGTCGCCTCCAGCCGCCACTCGGGCGCCGTCGCGACCGTCCGGAGCAACCGGGCGAAGCGCGTCCCGTACCGGCGGGAGGTCCGGAACAGCGCGTCCGGGCCGGTGACGACGACCTCCCGCCCGTCGCCGGTCCGGCGGATCTCGTACATCAGCCGCAGGCGCTTGACCGCGGCGATCAGCGCCTTCGGATCCGCAGAGCGCACCCGGACCTCCGTGGCGTCGAACAGCGCCGTCTGCGCGAGCGAGAGGTTGTACTGCTCGACCAGCGCCGCGGGGTCCCAGCGCGGGTCGAACGTGGCCAGCACCTGCCTGTCCTCGCGGTCGGCGTAGAGCGCGTCCGCGACCGCCCCGGGCGTCGTTCCGAGCCGGTCGGCGGCGACCGCCAGCGCCGCGTCGCGCTCGTCGGGCGTGACGACGCTGCGCTCTGCCGCCGCCGCGAAGGCCGCGCGCCGCGCCCGCACCGGATCGACGCTCGCGCGCGTCTCGAACGCGGCCTCGCGTTCGAGCAGCTTCGCGAGCCCCCGCACGAGCTTGAAGTCGCTCGCCTCGCGTTCGAGCGCGTCGAGCGCCGCCGTCAGGTCGGCGCGGGGCTCGCCGACGTGGCCCTGGTAGACGCCGAGGACGCGCGCGGCGAGTCGCTCGTCGTCTGCGTCCGCGAAGCGGGGCTGGTAGCCGCCGCCGCGGCGAGAGACCCGAAGGAGGTCCTTGGTCAGCACGGCCACCTCTCGGCGCTCGCCGCAGGAAAAGCCCTCGCTCCGGCGCGCCGCGCTCATAGTGTTCGTTGTGAGTCAATACCGCTGGTTCGCCGGAACGGGGCGGCGAACCAGCGGTGAACAGTCACACTAAACACTATCAGTCGACCTCGATCACGCCGTCGCTCCCGACCGTGACCTCGTGGCCAGCGAACGGGAACGTGACCGCGACGCCGCGGGCGTCCGCGAGCAGCGCGTCGAGCGCGTCGGGGTCGACCTGCTCGTAGAGCGGACCGAGGTCGACCGGGTCCGTGCCGTCCGCGCGCGCGACCGTCTCGACGACCGCGTAACTCGGTGGCGTTTCGCTCCAGTCGTACCGCCGGGCGGTCTGCGTCCCGTGGTCCGTCGTCATCGGTCCGGGACTACGCCGGTCGACGGTATGTCCGGCCGGGTGTCTCACCTGCGGTTTTAAGGCGGCTCCGCCTCCGGCAGGAGCGTCGTCTCGACGAGACGGGCGGTCCCGCGACGGAGGCGACCGCCGACGGCCGTGGGCGAGATGCCGAGCAGCGTCGCCAGTTCTTCCAGCGAGGTCCGGCGCGGTTCCTCGAAGTACCCCTCCTCGAAGGCCACGAGCAGCGCCTCGCGCTGGGCCGGCGTCAGACCGGTCGCGGCAGGGCCGTCCGCCCCGTCGGCGTGGTAGAGCCGGTGCAGGACGAACTCGATGTCGCGTGCCTCACAGTACTCGCGGGCGTCGGCCAGCGCGTCGGCGTCGGGAAGCTGGACCCGAGCCAGCCACCGTCCGTCGCGGCAGGTGGCGTCGAGCAGCGCCCCGCCCTGTCGTGCGATCTCCGGTACCAGCAGGTCGCTCGAGTCCGGCTCCACCCGGTACACCCGCTCCCCGTCCGTCCGGGCGACGACGCGCGGGTTCCGGACCGACGGGTCCTCGGCGAGCGCCCGCTCGAACGCGTCGAAGTCGTCGCTGCGGACCGCGTAGAACAGGTAGGGCGCGTCACTGCCGGTGGCGGCGTGGTACTTCGTCTCGACGCGTGCCTCCGGCATCGCCGTCGTGGCGTGCCAGAGGATCAGTGACGGGCTGGCGACGGAGAACTCTGCGACGATTCCTGTGTCGGGGACTGGTTCTCTCTGTTCCATTTGGCTCGGCGCCGCGCGGGCGACGCTCGTCTCCGGCCGCCCTAGGCCGTCACGCCCGTAACCGTTGACGGATGCGGCAGCGGGGGTGATCCCGGCGCGCGACCGGCGTCAGCCCAGGTCGCCCGTGCCGGTCGACGCGTCCGGGAGGTCGTGGGCCGTGGCGTCGATGCCGAGTTCCTCCAGCGCCGCGCGCACGTGCTCGTCCTCGGCGAACGCCGCGCCGTCCGCCTCGCGGATGCGCTGTGCGGTGGCGAGCACCTCTCCCCGGCGGTCGTCGGGGATGTCGTACTTGTCGGTCGAGAGCTCGATGGTCAGCCCGTTGTTGTCCCGGGTGTACAGCGAGTAGAAGATACCCCGGTCGAAGACGTTGTACCCGCGGCCGTCCTCCTCCAGGGCGGCCATCACGTCCTCGAAGTCCGCTGGTGCGACGCTGAAGCAGAGGTGGTGGACCCCGCCGACGGGCGTCCGCTGGCCCTGCCGGTTCGAGGGTCGGTCGTCGCTCACGAAGAACGTCAGGATGCGGCCGTCCCCCGTGTCGAAGAACAGGTGAGTCTGGGACGGGTCGTCGAGGTTCGGTTGCCGGAGCACGAGCGGCATCCCGAGGAGGTCGCGGTAGAACGCGACCGTGTCCGCCTCGTTGCTCCCCCAGACGGTGACGTGGTCGGTGCCGGTGGTCTGGATCGGGCTGTCGGGCCGCTCCGCGGTGACTGGCGTCTCTCCCATGGCGACCGGTACGCGCTCGCGCCGAATAAGCGTTCGAGCGACGTGGAGGCAATCAGGTGACGCCCACGTCACGTGGCGCGGCGCCAGGTCGCGATCGGTGCCTGGCCCGCGCGCGTCGGAGCAGGTCGGGCACCGCCGCTCTCCGTACCGGTCAGTCCCGGCGCCGGCGGGCGACCCGCTCCTCGGCGGTGTCGCTGGTGACGACCTCGTAGAGGAGCGCCCGGCCGCCGTCCTCCTTCGGGCGGAGGACGCGCCCGAGCCGCTGGGTGAACTCGCGCTCGCTGCCGCTCCCCGAGAGGACGACCGCCACGTTGGCGTCCGGCACGTCGACGCCCTCGTCGAGG
>JBDGSV010000069.1:0-26858 GCA_042217375.1 Haloarculaceae archaeon
GATGAACACCGGCAGGAAGAGCAGGAGCGGCAGGAGGACGGTGTAGGTGAACCCGAAGTAGGGACTGGCTGGCACCTCCGGCGGCAGCGGGAGGATCGGCCGCGACAGGGACGCGGCGCGCCGGGTGCGCTCGCGCCGTTCGAGCGCCTCCAGCGCGTCCCGCATCTGCGTGACCACGAGCGTGGTCCGCAGGCTGTTCCGTGGCGCGATGGCCGAGACGGCGATGCGGTCGTGCTCGCCCTCGTAGGTGGCGACGATCACCCCCTGAACGCGGCCGCGGTCGAAGGCCCGCCGGGCGGCCGCCTCGTCCGGGTAGGAGACGACGGAGAGGCCGTCCCGGTCCTGCGCCGCGGCGACGAGGGCGTCGCTGGCGTTGCCGGCCGCGCCCACCTCGACGCCCGGGCCGGCCACGGTCCCGGGGTTGTACAGCGACGTCAGCCCCACGACGAGAAACGAGGAGAACGCCGCGACGAACAGCTGGATCAGGAGCGCGAGCACGATGGTCTTCTCGCGAGAGAGCGCGCTCAGGTCGCGCCGCGCGATCGAGAGCCGGGGGCTACCCAAAGGAGACCACCACCGCGAGGTTGTAGGTGAGGTGGATCGCGATGGCGACGGCCAGCCCCGCGAGGTAGGTGCCGGTCCCGCGGCTGGCGCCGATGGACGAGACGCAGGCGGTCACCACGTGGAGCGCGAGCGGCGCCACCAGGAAGAGCAGGAGGAGCGGGCCGTCGACGCCGACGCCGGCCGTGGCGAAGGCGTAGCGGCCGGCCTGCAGCTGGGGCAGCCCGACGAGCTGGACGAGCAGCGTGAGCTTCTCGCCCACGAAGAAGCCCAGGCCGCTGGCCGCGCCGGCCGCGAGCGCACCCCGGAGCGTCCGGGGGTAGCGGGCGTGGACGAAGCCGGCCAGGACGGGCACGCTCTTGGCGAGTTCCTCGAGGAGGGCGACCACCGCGAGCAGGAGGGGGAGCGACACCCCGACGGGGAGCGCGAACAGCGTCGCAACCGCTAGGAGCTCCCCGACGAACACGAACGGGATGAGCAGCGCGACGACCACCACGAGGCTCCGCGCACGCCGGACGCGCACCCCGAGCGCGTCGAGCGCCTTCAGGTGGACCGGCCGCTGGGTGAACATGTCCTCCTCGCGGTAGACGCCCGCGCCGAGGCCGAACAGGAGCGCGGCCGTCAGCGACGCGGGCAGGAGCGCGAACGCGACGCCGCCGGGCGAGACCGGCTGTCCGGTCAGGTCACGGACGGCCAGCGTGAGCGGCGAGATGAGCGCGACGGGCGAGACGTCCGTGAAGATGGCGGGGACGAACGCGAACGTGGTCAGCAGCACCGAGATGCTCGTGGTCACGAACGTCAGTTCCTTGAACGACCGCGCGAACATCGCGCCGACGAAGGTCGCGGCCAGGAACAGCAGCGCGAGCGGGACCACGGCCAGGACGGCCAGGGGACCGCCGCCGACGCCGACCGCGACGACCACCGCCACCAACAGCGCCGCGAGGAAGTACGGTAGCGTCTTGCCCGCGACGATCTCGCCGCGCGTGACCGGAGCGACGAGCAACAGTTCGCCCCGGCGGTTGATGCGCTCGTTCAGCACCGAACTCCCGTACGCCTGGATGACGAAGTTCAGCGGCAGCACGAACAGGAACGCCAGGACCAGCGAGCCGAACGGGAACGGCGGCGTGACGTCCGACGGCGTGCCGGCGCCGCCGGTCCCGCCGCCGAAGACCCCGCCCAGTCCCGGCAGCGCGAGCCCGCCGCCGCCAGTCCCGCCGCCCGTGCCGCCGGTCTCGGCGCCGCCGCCAGTCCCGCCGCCGCCGCCACCACCGCCCCCACCGCCACCGCCACCACCGCCGGCGCCGCCGCCGTCTCCGCGGGCGACGACCGAGACGCTCTCGCGGTCGACGTACCGCACCGTCACGGGGTAGACGGGGAAGGCGGCCGACGCGTTCGACTCGTTTCGCATCCGCCGGTCGTTGTACCGGGCGACGGTGTCCCGGAGTTCGGCGACGGCGGCCCGTCCCTTCTCGGTGTCGTGGTAACGCGCGCGGGAGCCGGTGACGAGGATCTCCAGGCCCGGGGGGTCGGCCCGGAAGGCGGCCTCGCTGGGGTCGCGGACCACGAACGAGGGGTCGGACGCGACCGGCTCGTAGTAGGGGTTGTCCTGGCTCACGCCGACGCGGTAGATGCCGGCGTCGAGCGCGGCGCCCTGGCTGGCGACCAGGGGGACGAGCGCGCCCAGCAGCACCACGGCCGCCAGGCCGACGGCCACGGTGCGACGGTCGAGCGTGCCGGCGCCCTTCGCGACCTCCCACCGTGCGATGCGGGCGATTCGGCGCGGCCTCACCGGTCGCCTCCCGCCGTGCGGTCCTCGTCCGCCCCGCCCTGTGCCAGGTCGAGGAAGAGCCGTTCGAGGCTCGGTTCCTCGGTCCGGATGTCGACGACGTCGCCGCCGGCCCGCCGGGCGGCATCGCGCACCTCGTCGACGGCGGCCATCGACTCGACCGTCGTCCGGTGACGGCCGTCGGCGGCGGCGCTCCCCTCGACGGCGACGTCCGTGTAGACGTGGTACTCGGTCTGGCCGTACTCGCTGCGCAGGTCCTCGACGGAGCCCTGAGCGACGATGCGGCCCTCGTTCATGATGGCGATGCGGTCGCAGACGGCCTCGACGTGGTAGAGGTTGTGCGCCGAGAACACGACCGTCCGGCCGTCGTCGGCGAGCTGGCGCGTGAAGTCGACGACGTAGTTCGTCGTGAGCGGATCCAGCCCGGAGGCCGGTTCGTCGTAGACGAGCACGTCCGGGTCGTTGACCAGCGAGCGGGCGATGGCGACCTTCCGCTTCATCCCCTTGGACATGTCGCCGAGCGCGCGGTCGCGGTGGGCGAGGTCGAGCCGGTCGAGCGTGTCGTCGATGCGCTCGCGGGCCACGTCGCCGGGGACGTCGTAGAGGTCGGCGAAAAAGCGCAGATACGAGAGCGGCGTCATCTCCTCGTAGAGGGGAGACTCCTCGGGGAGGAATCCGAGCTGGCGGCGCATCTCCGGGTCGCCGCTGTCGTACCCGGCGACCTCGGCGCGCCCGGACGTCGGTTCGAGCAGGCCGGCGATCGTCTTCAGCGTCGTCGTCTTCCCGGCGCCGTTGGGACCGACGATGCCGAACACCTCGCCGGGGGACACGGAGAACGTACTCCCCTCGACGGCGACGAAGTCGCCGTACTCCTTTCGAAGGTCCCGGACCTCGATCATCGGGTTACGCCGTCCGAGGAGCCGAGCGCGTATAAAGACGCCGCGACGCTCGCGGCTCGATCCGGCGTCGAGGCCGCTCGACCCGGCCGGACAGCCTACCGCGTCGCGAGCCGGACGCTCTCGACCGGCCGGAGGTCCTGTCCCAGCCCCGCCCCGTCGCAGTCCTCGTTCGGGCAGCGATAGTGCCAGCCGTCCTCCGTGGCCGTCCGCTCCGAGAACCGCTCGCCACACCGTCTGCAGAACAGCTGGTCTCGGGAACAGGAGTCCCGGTGGAGTTCGAGTTCGAGTTCGGTGCCGAACGTCTGCTTGCAGTTCCGACAGGTGTGTGTCATATCTGGCACCTCAGTTCCGGCACGCAAATACGTGCCGGTTCGATAGTGGGCTGTTCTACCGGCGCACAAGTAATAGTATCGACCGTTCAACCGACAGGCGGCGACCGTCCGTCCGGACTCGGCGGCCGTTCGGGGCGGTTCGTCAACCGGACGGCCACGTCCCCGGTCAGGGCGGGCGCTCCAGAGAGAACCGGTCTCGCGTGCGCGCGTAGTAGCTGCCGGCGAGCCGACCGAGGGCGTCGAGCTTCTGGACGTCGAGTTTGCCGTCGGTCGTGACCCCGTCGGCGACGTGGGCGTGGACGACGCGCCCGAGCACGAGCGAGGCGACGCCCACGTCCACGAAGTCGAACAGTTCGCACTCGAAGTGGACCTGCGCCGCGGCCACGCGCGGGGGCGCGACCGCCGCCGAGGGCGCCCGGTCGAGGTCGGCGTGGTCGAACTCGCTCTCCCCCTCCGGGAGCGTCGCGCTCGTCGCGTTCATCGCCTCCGCGAGGTCGGCCGTCACGACGTTGACGACGAACTCCTCCGTGTCGAGCACGTTCCGCGGCGTGTCTTTCAGGCCGTCCTCGCCGTCGATCGGGGCGAACATCACGACCGGCGGCGCGATGGACACGACGTTGAAGAACGAGTACGGGGCGAGGTTGTCGACGCCCGCCTCGCTGGTCGTGCTGATCCAGCCGATCGGGCGCGGGACGACCGCGCCGGAGAGCGTGCGGTACACCGTTCCGGTGTCCACGTCGTCGAGGTCGAACTCCATCTACCGGCGTCTCGGGCGGCCCGGTAGTAGCGGTTGCGGTGCCGGGCGGTCGCGGCTCGCCCGTCGGCGCCTGCTGTCGTCGCGTCACCTGGTTCGTCACAGAACCTATATCCACCGTCCCGGGCGTAGTCGTCACCAGGTGAGACGATGCCAGTCGAAGAAGAGCGTCAGTCGGGGCCGTGTTCGGTCGTCGACTCGATCGAGCAGATCGGGTCGCAGTGGCGGCTGGTCGTCCTGTACGACCTGCTGGAGGGCGAGAAGCGATTCAACGAACTGAAGCGCTCGACGGGGGCGAGTTCGCGCACCCTCTCGCGCGTGCTGGACGACCTCCAGGAGCGGGAGTTCGTGGCCCGGCGCATGGAGGAGGCCGCGCCGGTAGCGACCTACTACTCGCTGACGCCGAAGGGGGAGTCGCTGTGTCCCGTGTTCGACGAGATCGAGCGCTGGGCCGACGAGTGGCTCTGATCAGTCGTCCTGACCGTTCCAGCGGTCGAGCTTGTACCGCGACCGGACGACGCTGTCGGCGTGTCGCCGGAGGAGGCGGCTGACGATGCCGATCGCCAGCGCGAGCCCGCCCGCGATGACGCCCCACACCAGGATGCCCTGCCAGCTGGCGACCAGGTGTCGTGCCGAGTTCACGCCCGACGACCTGGTGGCCGCCACGAGCGACGGCCCGTAGATCACGACGGGCTGGAGGAGGACGAACAGGCCGGCGAAGTAGAGCCCGACTGCGAGCACGCCGCTCGGGACGCGCTCGTAGGAGAGGTACGCCGTGGTCGCCGCCCAGCTGATCAGGAACAGCCAGACGGCCGCGTGCAGGTGCAGGAACGTGAGGTCGACGAAGTACCCGACGGCGCCCGCGAGCAGGCCGTCGAGCAGGCCAACGAGCCCGATGACGACGTACATCAGCGCGGAGTCGCTGGTGAACAGCGACGACTGCCGCCATCTGCCCCCGCCCCTGCTCATGTTCCGAACGTCGCGAAACGTGGACATAAACCAGACAGGTCGTTTTCACGCGCTGAAAACGCCCCGGCCGCGCAGCTCAGTACGTCTCGGGGTAGGCGTCCGCGAGCAGGTCGGGGCGGTCGTTCAGGCGGCGACGGACCGGGTCGACCACGGCGGAGATGGCGGCGGCCGCGGCGGGCTTGAGATCGGCGGGGTGGAGGTCGCCGGAGACGTAGTCGGCTTCGAGCGCCGCGTAGTCGTCGTAGGTGAGGTCGCCGCCGTACTCCTCGGGGCGCTCGATCTCGAAGGGCTCGCCGCGGTGGTCGAGAATCGGGAACACGAGATAGCGGAGGTACTCCAGGACGCCGTTGTCCTCGGCCTCGCCCTGGGGGCAGTACGCGCCCTGTATCTTCTCCTCGATTTCGGCGGGCGGGTCGGTGAGATTGATCTTCGAGCCGGCCTCGGAGGCGGACATCTTCCCGCCGGAGAGCCCGGAGAGCAGCGGTGCGAACACGCAGGTCGGCTTGTCGTAGCCGTGGTCGGGGAGGACCTCGCGGGCGAGCATGTAGATGCCGCGCTGGTCGATGCCGCCGTAGGCGACGTCTGCGTCGAGCGCCGCGACGTCGAGGCTCTGCATCAGGGTGTACACCAGGCCGCCGAGCTTCGGGTTCTCGCTCTGGCGGACGACCTCGCTACCGGCGCGCTGGGCGCGGGAGATGGTCGTGTCCGCCAGCATGCGGTAGAGGTCGAGCGTGTAGGGCTGGTCGAGTTCGAACTCGGTCCCGCGAACGAACGAGACGGCGGCTGGATCGGCGCCGGCGGCCTCGACCATCCCCTCGATCGCCTCGCGGTAGTAGGTCGACCGGGCGTCGAGGAGTTCGAAGGGGCTCTTCTCGTCGTCGAGGTGGGCGTGGAGGTCCGCGATCAGGACGGTCACGTCGAGACCGGCCCGGAGGAAGTCGGCCAGCTTCCGGATCGTGGTAAAGTGGCCGATGTGCATCTCGCCGGTGGGGGCGTAGCCGATGTAGACGCTCGGCTCGCCGTCGGCGAGACTGTCGCGGAGCTCCGACTCCTCGACCACCTCGTCGGTGTATCGCGTCACGAGGTCGAGGCGCTCGTCGGCGTCCATACGCCCGCTACCGCGACGGCCCGAATAAATGGTTCGGGTGCGCACCGGGCGCCGGCGGTCGCCGACATGTAACGAATTGTTCAATTGTCTGACGAACCCTTATGCACCGGCGCAGCGAGACGGCCAGTCAGGAGCGTGTACGACAGGATGACAGGGGAGCGGGGTACGGTGCTCGTCGTCGACGACGAGCCCTCGATCGCTGACGGGCACGCGGCCAGGCTCGAAGATCGATACGAGGTCGACACCGCATACGACGGAGCGAGCGCGCTGGAGAAACTGGACGAGTCCGTCGCGGTCGTGTTGCTCGACCGCCGGATGCCGGACCTCTCGGGCGACGAGGTCCTGGAGACGATCCGCGAGCGGGACCTGCCCTGCCGGGTCGCGATGGTGACCGCCGTCGAACCCGACTTCGACATCGTGGACATGGGGTTCGACGGCTACCTCCAGAAGCCGGTCGACCGCGAGTCGCTGCTGGAGACGGTCGAGACCCTCCAGCGGCGCGTCGACTACGACACGAAGCTCCAGGAGTTCTTCTCGCTGGCCTCGCGGGCGGCGCTCCTCCGGCTGGAGTACGACCAGTCCGAACTCACCACCCACGAGGAGTACCAGCGCCTCGACGAGCGGATCGAGGAGTTGCGCGCCGACCTCGACGACACGCTCGCCGACCTGCCGCCGCGCGAGAGCTACGCGATCGCGGCCGAGGGCAACGCCTCCGCCGACGACGGCTCGCGCGTCTAGGCGAACTCGAACCGTGCGCCGCCGTCGGCGCTCTCCTCCAGGGCGACCGACCAGCCGTGGCGGCCCGCGACCAGCGAGACGATGCCGAGGCCCGCGCCGCTGCCGTCGCGGCTCGAGTACCCCCACTCGAAGACCACGTCCCGCTCGTCGGCGGGGACGCCCGGCCCGTCGTCGGCGACGTAGAAGCCGCCGTCGAGCGGCCCGACGGTGACCGTCACCTCCGGACCGGCGTGCTGGACGGCGTTGCGGAACAGGTTCTCGAAGAGCAACCGGAGCAGGTCCGCGTCGGCGACGACGACGCCGTCCTCGACGGTCAGTTCGGCATCGCGCGTCTCGACGGCGGCCCAGGCCCGCTCGGCCGCGTCCGGCAGGTCGCGCGGCGCCGCGTCGACGACGCCCCGCGCCAGCGCCCGGGCGTCGGCCGCGACCGACCCCATCCGCTCCAGGGCGTCCTCGACGCGCTCGAAGTGGTCGTCGTCGTCCCGCTCCCGGGCGAGTTCGAGCTGGACGCGCGCGGCGTCGAGCTGGTTCCCGAGTTCGTGGGCGAGCGTGTCCCCCAGGACGCGGATCTCGTCGTCCGGGTCGGCGTCGTCGGACCCGACGGCATCCGTCAGAGCGTCGGCGACGGCGTCTGCCAGGTCCGCGAGCAGGTCGTGTTCGGCCTCGCTGACGCCGGTCGGCCGGTCCGCGTACACCTGGAGGACGCCCTGCGGGTCGGCGCCGACGACGGGGACCGCGATCGTCGTCGTCGCGTCGACCCGCTCGGCAACCGGTTCCCAGTCGACCGCGACCCGCCCGGCGACTGGCGAGTCGCGGCCGGCGGGGACCTCGCGGAGCGTCGCCAGTTCGAGCCCCGCCGCAGCCACGGGGACGAGCACCCCGCGGGCGTCGTCCCAGCGACCGTACCACGCGGCCCGGTACGCGGCGCCGTCGACGAGCCCCGTCGTCGCGGCGCGCGCGACCGCCTCGCGGTCGTCGCAGGCGGTTACGGCGGCCCTGACGTCGGCCACCGCGGCCCGTCGCCGCTGCCGGCGCGCGCGCGTCTCGTCGAACCGGTACTCGGTCGCCGCGTCGAGGACGCGCTCGGCCGCGCCGGCGTCGTCGGTCGCGCCCACGACCGGGACGCCGCGCCCGCGCTCGCGGAGCCGGCGCTCGACGAACTCGGCCCCGAGGTCGGAGTCGCACACTGCGACGCAGTCGTAGCGGTCGCGGGTCAGCGCCTCGGCGGCCTCGACGGCGTCCGGAACGCGGGTGACCTCGGCGCCCGCGTCCCGCAACGTCGCGCGGAGCGTCCCCACCGGCGTCGACTCGGATCCGACGAGGAGCACGCGCGTCATACTGCGTTGACACGAGGTCGGCCGGCACGCCACTTTAGTGTTCGTAAGACAGTCGTCAGTCGGACGCGGTGAGTCGGTCCGAACGTTTTTGTGGAGAACCGGGACCAGTCCGACCACAGATGCGCGTGGCGGTCGCTGCTGCGGCGTGCCTGCTCGTGGCGACGGTGGCCCCCGCCCTCGCCGCCGGCCCGCTCCAGGCCGACGCGGGCCTGGACCAGCGAGCCGTGGTCGGCGAGACGGTCCTGCTCGACGGGAGCGGGTCGCGGGCGCCCGACGGCCGGTTCGCCGCGGTCGAGTGGACCGTCGAGACGCCCGACGGGACGGTGCGGGCGCCGGTCTGCGCCGACTGCCTCCGGACGCGGTTCGTCCCCCACGCGCCCGGCGTCTACGAGGCGACCCTGACCGTGACCGCCGAGGGGTCGACCCGGTCCGACTACCTCCGGGTCGTCGTCGGGGAGAACGGCCGACCGCAGGTGACCGTCAGCGGACCGGCGCACGTCCGGCCCGGGGCGACCGCGACCTACACGGCGACCGTCACGAGCGAGAACCGGCTCCGGTCGGTGGTCTGGACCGTCGACGGCCGGACGATCGACCGGTCGCGGCTCGACGGCCACGACGCGAACGCCACCGCGAGCACCGTCTTCACCGCGGCGCGGCGCGACACCGTCCGGGCGACCGTCTACGACGTGGACGGGGACGCCGGCGTCGACAGCACCGTGACCAGCGTCGGGGCTGTGGACGGCCGAGGGGCCACCGGCGGGGGCGGAGGTGCGGGCGGTGGGACTGGCGCCGGAGGCGGGGGCGGTGTGGCGAGCGGTGGCAGCGGGGGCGGGACCGGCGGTGGGGCTGGCGGGGGCGTCGATCCCGTCGCGCAGTCGACGCCGACGCCCCGGCCCGGGAGTCCGGACATCAGTCAGCCGGCCCACCGGGGGCGGTACGTCGACCACCCGCCGCTCCCGGACCCCCGGCCGGCGCCGACGCCGGAACCGACTTCGGGCGGGGGGTTACCGGGCCCGATCGACGACCTCGTGCGAGCGGTGACGGGGGCCGTCGACCGGCTCGTCGACGTCGTGTCGCACGCGGCGCACTCGCTCGCCGACGCGCTCGCCTGACCGGTCAGCGACCGCTCTGCCGGCGCCGGTGGACGACCCCCTGGTTGTCCGCGACCTGCTCGGTGAACGAGCGGAAGGCGCCGCCGGTGTCGCTGTCGTCGTCGAGGACGATCGGCCGGCCGTCGTCGCCGCCCTCGCGGACGGCGGGGTCGAGGGGAATCTCGCCGAGGAAGGGCATGTCGTTCTCGGCGGCGAACTGCCGGCCGCCGCCCTCGCCGAAGATGTGGTGCTCGCTCCCGCAGTCCGGGCAGACGTACGTGCTCATGTTCTCGACGATGCCGAGCACGGGCGTGTCGTGCTTGCCGAACATCCGGAGGCCCTTCCGGGCGTCGTCGAGCGCGACTTCCTGGGGCGTGGTGACGATGACCGCACCAGAGACGGGGACGCTCTGGAGGAGCGTGAGCTGGGTGTCGCCGGTGCCCGGCGGGAGGTCGACCACCATGTAGTCGAGAGGGTCCCACTCGACGTCCTCCCAGAGCTGGGTCAGCACCTTGTGGACCATCGGGCCGCGCCAGATGACCGGGTCGTCCTTCCCGACGAGGAAGTCCATGCTCATCAGCTGCATCCCGTACTTCTCGGGGGGGATGATGGTCTCCTCGGCGGTCGCCTGCGGGTGGTCGTCGGCGTCCAGCATCCGGGGGACGTTCGGGCCGTACACGTCGGCGTCGAACAGGCCGACCCGGGCGCCGAGCCGGGCCAGCCCGGCCGCGAGGTTGACCGCCACCGTCGACTTGCCCACGCCGCCCTTCCCGGACGCGACCGCGACGATGTTCTTCACCTGCGGGAGCACCTGCTCGTCGGGCGAGACGCCGCGGTCGACGCTCGCCGAGAGCTCGACCGTCACGTCGGCGTCGGCCAGCGCCTCGCGCACGTCGTCGGCGATGGCCGTCTCGGTCGGGGAGTAGGGCGCCCCGAGCGCGAGGTCGACGCGGACCGTCTCGCCGTCGACCTCGATCGAGTTGACCAGCCCGAGACTCACGACGTCCTCGCCAAGCACCGGGTCCTCGACCGAGCGGAGCCGGTCGCGGATCGCGTCCTCGTCCATGCCCGGGCGTAGGCTCTGGCCCGGCGATAAGAATTGTCATCTCGTCACTTGCGCGGTCGCGCACCGCGTGCGCGACCCGCCGACCGGCGGGGCGCGCCGCGGGACGCGTGACGTAACCGCGAGTCGTTACGATACATGCCAGTGCAACCGCGACGTTAAGTGTGCGTGGACGTATCTGTCAGGCATGCTCGTGGACCAGTTCGGCAGGGAGGTGTCCGGCGTCCGGGTCTCGCTGACGGACCGGTGCAACTTCGACTGCGTCTACTGTCACAACGAGGGCCTGGGCGACACGCGCGGACCGATGGCGCCCCAGGACGAGGAGATGACGGCGGACGACGTGGTCCGGTTTCTGGAGGTCGCCGCCGAGTTCGACGTCCAGAAGGTGAAGTTCACCGGCGGCGAGCCGATGCTCCGCGAGGACCTGGCGGAGATCATCGCCCGGACGCCCGATTCCATGGAGATCTCGCTGACGACGAACGGGACCTTCCTGCCCGGGCGCGCCGAGGAGCTCTACGAGGCGGGACTCGACCGGGTGAACGTCTCCCAGGACGCCCTCGACCCGGAGGCGTTCCGCGAGGTGACGAAGGCCGGCGCCTACGACGACGTCGTCGAGGGCGTGCTGGCGGCCGTCGACGCGGGGCTCGACCCAGTGAAACTCAACATGGTCGTTTTCGACGCGACCGCGGGGTACGTCCCGGAGATGGTCGACCACGTCGCCGAGAACGAGGGGCTCCAGCTCCAGCTCATCGAGTACATGCCGGAGCTGGCCGGCCGCCCGGAGTGGGCGGTCGACATCGAGCGGGTCCACGGCTGGCTGGCCGAGCAGGCCGACCGGATCGAGCACCGGGAGATGCACGACCGGCGGCGCTACTGGATCGACGGGGGGATGGTCGAGGTGGTCGACCCCGTCGGGAACGAGGACTTCTGCGCGAACTGCCACCGGGTCCGGGTCACCCACGAGGGCTACCTGAAGGGGTGTCTGAACCGGAACGACGACCTCCGGTCGATGGGCGAGATGACGCGCCCGGAGATCCGGACGGCCTTCCGCGAGGTGGTCCACGAGCGGGTCCCCTACTACGGCGAGTACCTGGTCCGCGAGGACGGTGACTGGGTGGTCAACGAGAAGTACCTCGGCGCGTAGCGTGGCGCGACCGCAGGGAGCGCCACGTCCCAGCGAGCGGGGAGAAGACGCGGCCCGGCGGAGACGTCGCCAGAGGGCGGCGTGCCCGTCGGTCGCACGCGCACGGGTCATCCGTTGTGTTTAAGTACGGCGGACGGATTAACCGACGTACAGCCAATCTGCAGGGGAGTCAGTCCCCGAGTCCGTTCCGCGGGCGACCGTGAACGACCACGCGGTGTCGTGGTAGCCAAGTCTGGCCCAAGGCGCAGGGTTGCTAACTCTGTGGCGTAATGCCTCCGGGGTTCGAATCCCCGCCACGACGCTACACACAAATCCATGAGTGCAGAAGAACCAGAGGACGAGGCCGAAGGCGAGGACGAGGACCTTCGGTACTTCGTCCGGATCGGACAGACAGACCTCGACGGCACGAAGAGTGTCGAGCGAGCGCTGATCGAGATGAACGGAATCGGCCGTCGGACCGCCCGGCTCATCGCAGAGCAGGCCGGGATCGACCGCCGCAAGACGTTCGGTCGGCTGGACGACGACGCGATCGACGAGATCGTACACCACGTCGAGACGTACGCGGAGGACGTCCCGGAGTGGCTGTCGAACCACCAGAGCGACTTCTTCAGCGGCGCGACCACCCACGAGGTCGGGAACGACCTGGAGATGTCGCGCCGGCAGGACGTCAACCGCATGAAGATGATCGACTCCTACAAGGGCGTCCGCCACAAGCGCGGCCAGAAGGTCCGCGGTCAGCGGACGAAGTCCACCGGCCGGACCGAGGGCACCATCGGCGTGAACGTCCAGGCCATCAAGGAAGAGCAGGCGGAGGAGGAAGCGTAGATGCCACTGGGAACCAACACCAAGTTCTACGAGACGCCGAACCACCCGTTCCAGGGTGAGCGCATCGCCGAGGAGGCCGACCTGCTCTCGCGGTACGGCCTCAAGAACAAGGAGGAACTCTGGCGCGCCCAGTCCGAGCTTCGCGGGTACCGCCGCGAGGCCCGGAACCTGCTGGGCCGCGCCCAGGGCGACCCCGAGGCCGCCGCCAAGGAGGGCGAGGAGTTTCTCGCCCGCCTCAAGCGAATCGGCGTCCTCGACGAGGACGACAGCCTCGACGACATCCTGTCGCTCGACGTGACCGACGTGCTCGAACGGCGGCTCCAGACGGTCGCCTACCGCGAGGGCGTCGGCAACACGGTCAAGCAGGCGCGCCAGTTCATCGTCCACGGGCACGTCCAGGTGGGCGAGAGCCGGGTGACCGTCCCCTCCTACAAGGTGGCCGTCGACGAGGAGGACCTCATCGACTTCGACGGAACGAGTCCGCTCGCCGACGACCTGCACCCCGAGCGAGCCGCTGGAGGGCAGGAGTAATGAGCGCAGACGACGAGGGGCGCTGGGGCGTCGCGCACGTCCACGCCTCGTTCAACAACACCGTCATCACGATCACCGACGAGACCGGCGCGGAGACGCTGGCGAAGTCGAGCGGCGGGACGGTCGTCAAGCAGAACCGCGACGAGGCCTCGCCCTACGCCGCCATGCAGATGGCCGAGGCGGTCGCCGAGGACGTGATGGCCCAGGGCATCGAGGGCGTGCACGTCCGCGTCCGCGGTCCGGGCGGGAACCAGCAGCAGAATCCCGGCCCCGGTGCGCAGGCCACGATCCGGGCGCTGGCGCGAGCCGGTCTGGAGATCGGCCGCATCGAAGACGTGACTCCCATCCCCCACGACGGCACCCGCAGCCCCAAGAACAGCGGCTTCTAACATGACCGACGACTACGACGTTGAGTTCATCGACCGGTCCGAGCGCGAGGCGCGGTTCCTCGTCCGCGGCGTGACGCCCGCGTTCGCCAACGGCATCCGGCGGGCCATGATCGCCGACGTCCCCACGATGTCGATCGAGACGGTTCGCATCGTGGAGAACTCGTCGGTGCTGTTCGACGAGATCATCGCCCACCGGCTGGGGATGGTCCCGCTCACGACGCCGCCCGGCGAGTTCGCCCTCGGCGACAGCGTCACCCTGGCGCTCGACGTCTCCGGGCCGGACACCGCCTACTCGGGCGACCTCGTCTCCTCGGACGAGCTGGTCCAGCCCGCCGACGAGAACGTCCCGATCGTGGAGCTCAAGTACCCCGAGACGGCCGACTCGCCACAGCGCCTCGAACTCGAGGCCGAGGCCGTCCTGGGGACGGGTCGCGAGCACGCCAAGAACCAGGGCGCGGTCGCGGTCGGCTACCGGCACCTCCAGACCGTCGAGGTCGTCGGTGACCGGGACGAGTTCGCCGACGACGAACCGAACATCCTCCGGGGCGTCATCGAAGAGAACGCGGCCGAGCACGCCGCCGATTCCGACGCCGCGGACGGCGACCTCGTGCCGACGGAGGCCTTCGAGAACGACCTCTCGAAGCGCTACCCCGGCAAGGAGGTCGAGGTCAGGGACGTGCCCGGCGCGTTCGTCTTCCACGTCGAGACCGACGGCTCGTTCGGCGTCGAGGAACTGGTCCTGCAGGCAGTGGACTCGCTGCACGACCGCGCCGCCGAACTCGAAGAGGCAGTCCAGCTATAACGATGCTCCGCCCCGATACCCCACAGGTTCGCCGCGGCCGCCGTCCAGGTAGCCGCGGGAGCCGTGGTCTGACAACCGAAAGGGGTAACTACGGGGCCACGAAACGACGAACCGCGAGCAGGGATAGCCAAGTTTGGCCAACGGCGCAGCGTTCAGGGCGCTGTCCTGTAGAGGTCCGCAGGTTCAAATCCTGCTCCCTGCACTCCACTTCTCACAAGGAGGTATCATGAGCAAGAGCAACAACCGGCTCACCAGCCTCATCGCCGATCTCAAGTCCGCCGCCCGCGACTCGGGCGCGGACGTCTGGGGCGACGTGGCCGAGCGCCTGGAGAAGCCCCGGCGCACGCACGCAGAAGTCAACCTCGGGCGCATCGAACGATACGCCCGGGAAGACGAGACCGTGATCGTGCCCGGCAAGGTGCTCGGCAGCGGCGCGCTCCGGAAAGAGGTCACGGTGGCGGCGGTCGACTTCTCCTCGACCGCGCGCGCCAAGATCGAGCAGGTGGGCGACACGATGGAACTCGAACAGGCGATCGAACAGAACCCCGACGGCGCGAACGTGCGGGTGATCCGATGAGCGTCGCAGAGTTCGACGCGGACGTCGTGGTCGACGCCCGGGACTGCATCCTGGGTCGGGTCGCCTCGCAGGTGGCCGAGCGGGCGCTGGCAGGCGAGCGCGTCGCCGTGGTGAACGCCGAGTCGGCGATCATCACCGGCCGCCGCGAGGATGTCTTCGAGACGTACCAGAAGCGCTTCGACGTCAGCTCCGACCGCGGGCCGTACTACCCGAAGCGCCCCGACCGGATCTTCAAGCGATCGATCCGGGGGATGCTCCCCTACAAGACCACCCGCGGCCGCGAGGCGTTCGAGAACGTCCGCGTCTACGTCGGGAACCCGAACGACGAGGAGGCAGAGCGTCTCCCAGACACGTCGCTGGACCGGCTCTCGAACATCAGGTTCGTCCAGCTGGCCGACGTGAGCGAATATCTAGGTGCTAACGTCACATGGTAACCAACACGAGCGGCAAGAAGAAGACGGCGATCGCCCGCGCCACCGTGACCGACGGCCAGGGCCGGGTCCGGGTCAACTCCCAGCCGGTCGAGCTGGTCGAGCCGGAACAGGCGCGGCTGAAGATGCTCGAACCGTTCCGCATCGCCGCCGACGACCTCCGCGAGGAGGTCGACATCGACGTGGCCGTCTCCGGCGGCGGCTTCGCCGGCCAGGCCGACGCGGTCCGGACCGCCATCGCGCGCGGGGTCGTCGAACACACCAACGACGCCGAGCTCCGCGACGCCTACATGGCGTTCGACCGCTCCCTGCTGGTCAACGACGTCCGGCAGACCGAGCCGAAGAAGTGGGGCGGCCCCGGAGCCCGGGCCCGCTACCAGAAGTCCTATCGGTGATCACCCATGATGGTGCCAGTCCGGTGTTTCACGTGCGGGAACGTCGTCGGTGAACACTGGGAGGAGTTCAAGGCTCGCGCCCGCGAGGGCGAGGAAGACCCCAGCGAGGTGCTCGACGACCTCGGCGTCGATCGGCACTGCTGTCGTCGGATGCTCGTCTCGCACAAGGACCTCGTCGACGTGGTCTCCCCCTACCAGTAATGCAAGAGCAGCACAACCGCTACGAGAAGGCCCGCATCATCGGCGCGCGAGCGCTGCAGGTGTCCCACGGCGCCCCGGTGCTGACCGAGACGGGACAGACCGAGCCGATCCTCATCGCGGCCGCGGAGTACGACGCGGGTGTGCTCCCGTTCACGGTCCACCGGGGGCAGCGATGACGCTGGTGACCGAGGTCCGACTCCGGCGCATCCTCGACTCCCGGGGGAACCCGACCGTCGAGGCCGACGTCCACACCGAGAGCGGCGGGTTCGGGCGGGCCGCGGCGCCCTCCGGTGCCAGCACCGGCGAGTACGAGGCCATCGAACTCCCGGCGGCCGAGGCGGTCGCGGCTGCCCGCGACCACGCCGTCCCCCGGCTGGAGGGGCAGGTGTACGCCGGCGACCAGCGATCGGTCGACCGGGCGCTGCACGCCGCCGACGGCACCGACGACTTCTCGGAGATCGGCGCGAACGCGGCCGTCGCCATCTCGATGGCGGCGGCGAAGGCGGCCGCCGACGTGCTCGGGGCGCCGCTCTACCAGCACCTCGGCGGCGCGTTCCGGGGCGAGTCGTTCCCGACGCCGCTCGGCAACGTCGTCGGCGGCGGCGAGCACGCCGCCGACGCGACCCACATTCAGGAGTTCCTGGCGGCTCCCGTCGGCGCGCCCAGCGTCGCCGACGCCGTCTTCGCCAACGCGAAGGTCCACGGCGCTGTCCACGACGCGCTCGCCGAGCGCGGCGTCCCCGCGGCGAAGGGCGACGAGGGCGCCTGGGCGCCCTCGATCGACGACGCCGAGGCGTTCCTGGTGGTGGAGGAGGCCGTCTCGGCGGTCGAAGACGACGTCGGCTTCGAGATCAGGATCGGCCTCGACGTGGCCGCGTCCGAACTCTACGACCCCGCGGACGAGGTCTACCGCTACGGCGACGTCGAGCGGACGCCGGCCGAGCAGGTCGACTACGTCGCGGGACTCGCGTCCGAGCACGACCTCGTCTACGTCGAGGACCCCCTGGAGGAGAACGACTACGAGGGGTTCGCCGACCTCACGGCGACGGTGAGCGACCGGACGCTGGTCTGTGGCGACGACCTGTTCGTCACGAACGTCGAGCGCCTGACGACCGGCATCGAGACCGGCGCAGCCGACAGCATCCTGGTGAAGCCCAACCAGATCGGGACGCTGACCGACGCGTTCGACGCCATCGAGCTGGCCGTCGAGAACGGCTACCAGCCGGTCATCTCCCACCGTTCCGGCGAGACCGAGGACACGACCATCGCACACCTCGCCGTCGCGACCGCGGCGCCGTACATCAAGACGGGCGCGGTCGGCGGCGAACGCACAGCCAAGTTGAACGAGCTGATTCGAATCGAGGCAAACGCATGAGCGACAACGAAGAGGGTCTCGACGCGGCTGAAGACGAGATCGAGGAGGAGGCGACCGGCGTGGCCGGCGCCGACTCCGACGTCGACCCCGACGAGACCCCCGACACGGACGACGAGGAAGCGCCCGCGGCCGCCGAGGAGGCGGCCGGCGAACCCGACGCGGAGGCCGAGGCCGACGCGGCGGACGAGACCGCAGAGGAACCGGTCCTCGACGAGGACGTCATGCCCGACGAGGAGGCCGACCTCCTGATCCCGGTCGAGGACTACCTCGCCGCCGGGGTCCACATCGGGACCCAGCAGAAGACCAAGGACATGGAGCGGTTCATCCACCGCGTCCGGACCGACGGGCTCTACGTGCTGGACGTCTCGCAGACCGACCAGCGCATCCGGACGGCGGCCTCCTTCCTGGCGAACTACGACCCCGAGCAGATCCTCGTGGCGTCCTCGCGCCAGTACGGCCGGTTCCCGGCCGAGAAGTTCGCGGAGGCAGTCGGCGCCCGCGCCCGCACCGGGCGGTTCATTCCCGGGACGCTGACCAACCCCCAGTACGACGGCTACATCGAGCCGGACGTCGTCGTGGTGACCGACCCGATCGGCGACTCGCAGGCCGTCAAGGAGGCCATCACCGTCGGCATCCCGGTCATCGCGATGTGCGACTCGAACAACTCCACGTCCAACGTGGACCTGGTCGTCCCGACGAACAACAAGGGGCGCAAGGCCCTGTCGGTCATCTACTGGCTGCTGGCCAACGAGACCCTCGACCGCCGCGGGGCCGAACCGGCCTACGCGCTCGAGGACTTCGAGACCGAACTGTAGGCTGCCGTTCTCCATTTCCGCGCGTCCGTAGCGGTGGCGCCGTCCCCGTCTCCGTCGCGCTCGCCGCCAGCGGCGCCCTCGCGGCGACGGGGCGGGGCGTTCGGAAACCACTAACAGCCCCCGCCCCGGAGAGCGGAGTATGACCACATCGAGCGCCCCGGGGAAGGTCTACCTCTTCGGCGAGCACGCGGTGGTGTACGGGGAGCCCGCGATCCTGTGTGCCATCGACCGACGGGCGCGGGTGACCGTCGAGCGGCGCGCGGACGACCGCCTCCGGGTCCACGCCAGCGACCTCACGCTCGACGGGTTCACGGTGGAGTACGACGGCGACCCGGACGACCGGCCGGACGTGGACGTGGCGCCGGCGCTGGTCGACGCGGCGATGGGGTACGTCAGCGGCGCGGTCGACCAGGCCCGCGACGCGGCCGACGCGCCCGCGGCCGGCTTCGAGGTCACCGTCGAGAGCGACATCCCGCTCGGCGCGGGCCTCGGCTCCTCGGCGGCCGTGGTCGTGGCCGGGATCGACGCCGCCGCCCGCGAACTCGGGGTGGAGCTCTCGCCGACCGAGCTCGCAGACCGCGCCTACCGGGTCGAACACGACGTCCAGGAGGGGCAGGCCTCCCGCGCGGACACCTTCTGCTCGACGATGGGCGGCGCCGTCCGGGTCGAGGGCGACGACTGCCGGCGCATCGAGAGCGCGCCGAACCTGCCGTTCGTCGTCGGCTACGACGGCGGCGCCGGCGACACGGGAGCGCTCGTGGGCGGCGTCCGCGAACTCCGCGAGCAGTACGGCTTCGCGGCGGACACCGTCGGCGTGATCGGCGACCTCGTCCGCGAGGGCGAGGCGGCGCTCGCGGACGACGACGTGGCGCAGGTCGGCGAACTGATGGACTTCGATCACGGGTTGCTCGCCGCGCTCGGGGTCTCCGGGCGCTCGCTCGACGCGATGGTGTGGGCGGCCCGGGAGGCGGGCGCGCTCGGCGCGAAACTCACCGGCGCGGGCGGCGGCGGCTGCATCGTCGCCCTCGACGAGACGGACGCGACGCGGACGGCGCTGGCGTACACGCCGGCCTGCGAGCAGGCGTTCCGCGCGGAACTGGACGCCGACGGCGTGCGGCGGGAGTCGAGCGAGCGATGACCACCGTCCTCAAACTCGGCGGCTCGGTCGTCACCGTCAAGGACGAGACCGAGACCGTCGCCGACGCGAACCTCGCGCGGGCGGCGGACGCCATCGCCGGCCACGACGACCTGGTGCTGGTCCACGGCGGCGGGAGCTTCGGCCACCCGAACGCCAGCGCCCACGGCGTCTCCACGACGACGGGCACCCACGACGCGGCAGCCGCCCGGGCCATCCACGACGCGATGAAGGGACTGAACGCCGCGATCCTCGACGCGCTGCACGACCGGGACGTGCCCGCGCTCGCGGTCCACCCGTTCTCTGCGGCCCACCGCGACGCGGACGGCGACCTCCACCTCCCGACCGGTCAGGTCCGGACGATGCTCGGGGAGGGGTTCGTCCCGGTCCTCCACGGCGACCTCGTGGCCCACGCCGGGCAGGGCGTGACGGTCGCCTCCGGCGACGAGCTCGTCGCGTCGCTCGCGGTCGGGCTGGACGCGAGCCGGGTCGGGCTCTGCTCTGCCGTGCCGGGCGTCCTCGACGACCGGGGCGAGGTTATCCCGCACGTCGAGTCGTTCGAGGCGGTCGCGGCGGTGGTGGGCGAGAGCGACGCGACCGACGTGACCGGCGGGATGGCCGGAAAGGTCCGACAGTTGCTCGCGCTGGACGCGCCCGCGTCGATCTTCGACCTGGACGGGGTGGGCCCGTTCCTGGACGGCGGAACCCCGGGGACGCTGGTCGACTGACGGGCGCGGCGGTCAGAGCGGCGTCTCGCCGTCGATCACCTGGCGCGCCTGCCGGCCGAGCGTCGGCACCAGCAGTTCCATCAGCGGGTAGCTCTCTTTCGCGCTGGGCGACCCCTCCAGGAACGTCCGGAAGAACCCCTCACAGAGCACCGCGAGCTTGAACACGCCGAGCGCGCGGTAGAACCGGTCGTCGGCGTACGTGACGCCGGTCTGTGCCTCGTAGCGGTCGAGGAGCTCCCGCCGCGTGTGGAAGTCCTCGTGGCGCATGAACTTCGAGTAGGACTCGGCGTACACCTCCAGCATCGGGAAGGCGTCGTGGTCGGCGTAGCGGTCGCGGACGTCGTCGGTGACGGGCGAGGGGTCCCGTGCCTCGGTCCAGTAGGAGAGGAGCCAGCCGACGTCGACGAGCGGGTCCCCGCGGCCGGCCATCTCCCAGTCGAGGACGCCGTTGATGCGGGGCGGCGTCCCGGGCGCGAACAGGAGGTTGTCCGGCTTGTAGTCCCCGTGGACGAGCGCGCGGTGCCGCATCGGCGGGACGTGGTCGGCGAGCCAGTCGGCCACCTCCCAGAGGACCGGGAGTTCGCGCCGGTCGGCGGTCCGGTCGGTGGCCCACGACAGCTGGTCGGTCAGCCGGGAGACCAGCCGGTCGGTGTAGCCGTCGGGGTCGCCGAGCGACCCCAGTCCGACCCGGTCGACGTCGACGTCGTGGATCTTCGCCAGGGTGTCGACGGTTTCGGCGCCGACGGCGCGGCGGTGCGCGCGCGTCTGAAACCGCTCCGGCGGGTCGTCGTCGACCACGTCGCCCGGGAGGCGTTCCATCACGTAGAACTCGCTCCCGAGGACCGACTCGTCCTCGCAGGCGAACAGGACGTCCGGCGTGGGGACCCACGTGTCCGCCAGCGCGTCGAGGACGGCGTACTCCCGGAGGAGGTCGTGGAGGATGTCCGGGGCGGGTTCGTCGAGCGGCGGGCGGCGCACCACCAGGTCGCGCTCGCCCCACTCGACGTGGAGCGTCTCGTTCGCGTTCCCGCCGCCGAGCGGTGCGACGGAGAACGACGACGGCGTGCCGAGGTCGGCGGCCAGGCGCTCCCGGAGTGCGGCCGCGTCTACGATCGCGTCGTCGACGGACATATAGTGTCACTCGGTACCGTGGGGAACGGTATTAACCCTCCCGGTGAAACGCGACCGGTATGGAGACAGCCGACGAGTTCTTCCACCGGCCGACCGCCGAGGAGTACTGGAGCGAGAGCCACTACCTCGACTTCGCCGGCGAGACGCTCCAGGGGTACGTGCGGATCGGGTTCTACCCGAACCGGGACCTGGTCAGCGTCTGGGCGTACCTCCTCGACGGCGAGGCCGTCTACTGGGTGGACGCGGAGACGGTGCCGCCGGCGGCGACCCACGGGCTCGTCGTCCGGACCGACGACTGGACGTTCGAGATGACGCCCGACGGCGACGGCGCGTGGACCGTCACCTGGGCGGGGACGGCGACCCGGAGCACGGCGCCCGCGGACGTGCTCGCGGGCCGCGGCGAGACAGCCGACGTCGACGTCGAGTTCACGTCGGTGCCGCGCCACGACTGCTTCCGCTACTCCGAGGGCGAGACCTGGCCCCAGGACGGCGACGCCGACCGGTACGAGGTGGCCAGTCGCGTCGCCGGGACCGCCGTCCTCGACGGCGAGGCCGTCTCCTTCGATGCGCCCGGCGAGCGCGATCACTCCTGGGGTCCGCGGCGATGGGCCGGCGACGCCGAGTGGCTCTGGATCAGCGGCGCGTTCGAGGACGGCACCGCCTACAACCACATGACCGCCTGGCTGACGGAGTTCCCGGACGACCCGTTCGTCAACGGCTTCTGGTACGACGGCGAGTCGGTCGCCCCCATCACGGACGCAGCGGTGGACGCGACGCCGGCCTTCGGTCGGGAGACGGCGCGCGACTGGTCGGCGGGCGCCCCGCCCACGGTCGACCTCCACCTGGAGTGGGCGGGCGGGGCGACCACCGTGACGATCGAGCCGTTCGCGACGACGCCGCTCGACTTCGTCGCCGAGGACCGCGACCAGCGCGCGCTGTTCAACCGGTCCGTGGCCCGCCAGGAGACGGCCGAGGGGGTCGCCGGCGCGGGGTGGCTGGAGAACCCGACGCAGTTCGACCGCGACTGAGCCGGCCGTGCGCCGTCGAACTGATTCGGTCCCCTGCGCCGGTCCGAACGGACGGCGGTGGGGTGGGCGGGCGCGGCGGCGACGGCACACAATTGATATGCGCCGGTCACCCGGATACGGGCATGGAGTACGAGCGCGTCGAGTTGGTCCAGCCGCACTACGGATCGGTGAACGTCTTCCGGGTCGGGGACACGCTCGTCGACACCGGCCACGTCTGTGCCGAGTCGCGCGACCTGCTGACGGCGGCGCTGGACGGGGGACCGCTCGACGGCGTCGAGCGCGTCGTGTTGACTCACCCGCACATCGACCACGTCGGCGGGAGCATGACCGTCCCCGAGGTCACCGGCCTGCCCCACGTCGTCTACCGGGGAGCCGACGAACTGATCGAGCGGTACGGCGACTACGTCGTCGAGGCCCGGACGGAGATGTCCGACCTCGTCTCGGGGCTCCCGGCCGACGAGGCCGACGCGGCCGACGGTCGGGCGGACGACGACGAGTACTTCCCGATCGACGTGGACTACGCCGAGGACGCGATCCCGATCGAGCGCGTGGTCGCCCCCGGCGACGCCGTGCGCGTCGGCGACTACGAGTGCGAGGTGGTCCACACGCCGGGCCACTCCCACCAGCACATGGCGCTCCACCACGCTCCTTCCGGCGTGATGCTGTCGGGGGACATCGTCTCGACGAACGGCCACTTCATGTACGGCCCCATCCACTGGGACATCGGCGAGTACAAGACGGGGCTGCGGCGCATCCGCGACCGCGACCCGTCGCTGCTCCTGCCGGGCCACGGCGCCCCGATGGACGATCCGGAGGCGCGCGTCGACGACGCGCTGGCGAAGGCGGCGCAGGTCGAAGACGCCGTCCTGACCGCCGTCGAGCGAGAGGGCGAACTGGCGGCCCACGAACTCGCCACGACGGCGCTCGGCGCCTCCGAGACCACGGTCGACTTCCTCACGAACGTCGCCTCGGCGTACGCCGTCCACCTCGCCGAGCGCGGCGAACTCGACGTGAGCTACCGGCCCTACGTCGTGGCGCGGCCGGCCTGAGCGTCCGCCGCGCCGTCGGGTCCGCGCACGCCCCCGAATTCACGGCAGCGCCCGTGTCTACTGGTCCCAAGAGTCAAGGTAGATTAGTCAGACTACAGTGCATGAACTTCGCGAACTACGTCGACTGGGCGGCGCGCGACAGCCCCGACCGGACGGCGATCACCGACCCGGGACGGGAACTGACCTTCGCCGAGCTCGCGGCCGAGACGGACGCGGTGGCGAACGCGCTCGCGGCTCTGGGCGTCGACCCCGGCGAGCGGGTTGCGCTCTACCTCCCGAACAGCGTGCCGTTCGTGACGGCCTACTTCGGGGCGATGAAGCGAGGCGCCATTCCGTTCCCGGTGAACATGCGCTTCGAGGGCGAAGAGATCCGGTACGTCCTGGAGGACGCGGGCGCGACGACGGTGGTGACGAGCGGGCAGTTCGAGGACGCCATCGCGGGCCTCGACGCGGACCCGGTCGAGCACCTGATCGTGGCCGACGGCGAGCGCGGTCGCGACTACGCGACGCTCGTGGCCGAGTCCGAGGGCGCGTTCGACGTCCACCCGCGCAAGAGCGACGAACTCGCCGAACTGGTGTACACGAGCGGGACGACCGGCCGGCCGAAGGGGGTGCGCCACACGCACCACAACCTCGACACGAACGCGCAGGGGTTGATCCGGTACATGGAGTGGTCGAACGACGAGGTCGCGCTCACGGTCTGTCCCTGCTTCCACGTCTCGGGGCTGAACATCAGCGTGACCCCGTACGTCGTGGCCGGCGCGACCGACCACCTGCTCCCGCAGTGGGACCCGGAGACGGCGCTCGCGACCATCGAGGAGCGCGGGGTCACCTACGTGTTCCTCATCCCGACGATGCTCATCGACCTGCTCGGCCACGACGACGTGGACGCCTTCGACGTCTCCTCGCTCTCGACCATCGGCGTCGGGGGGGCGCCGATGCCGAAAGAGCGCATCGACGCCGTCGAGGAGACCTTCGACGTGACGCTGCTGGAGGGGTACGGGATGACCGAGACCACGCCGCTGGCCGCGATCAACCGGCCGGATCAGGGCCTCTACAAGGCGGGGAGCATCGGCCCGGTCGCCTCGGAGGTGGTCGACGTGCGCATCGAGGACCCGGAGACGGGCGAGCCGGTCGAGCAGGGCGAGATCGGCGAGTTGCTCTGGCACGGGGACACGATCACGCCGGGCTACTTCGGGCTGCCGGAGAAGAACGAGACGGCGTTCGTCGAGCGGCCCCGTCCCGGCGACGAGGACGGCGAGCCGGTCCGGTGGCTGCGCTCGGGCGACGCGGGTCGGATGGACGAGGACGGCCTGCTGTTCCTGGAGGACCGCATCGACGACATGATCATCACGGGCGGCGAGAACGTCTACCCCCGGGAGGTCGAGGACGTGATCTACGAACTCGACGGCGTGGACGAGGTGGCGGTCATCGGGACGCCCGACGACCGCCTCGGGGAAGTGGTGACGGCGTTCGTGGTCGGCGACGGGGTGGCGGCGGACGACGTCGAGCGGGTCGTCCGGCAGCGCATCGCGGGCTACAAGGTGCCGCGCCGGATCGAGTTCGTCGACGAACTGCCCAAGACCTCGACGCAGAAGATCGACAAGGTGGCGCTGGCAGACGAGTACGCCTGAGGGACGAGCCACGTAGCTTTTAACACCGGGGGTCGTAGACGCCGATAACCGAGCGACCGGTCGCCCCGGGACACCGCGATCGGCGAGGAGGCCGCAGGCCTGCTCGCTGGCGGCGTGGCCGACAGCCACCACGTGGGCGACCGGCGGCGCCGCCGGGAGACGGGTCACGCCGGCCACGCTGGCCGCGTGACATCCGACCGGGGGCGGGACGCCGCACCGAGCGCCGGTGGGGCAGTACTCTGGCACCGACCGGAGTAGACAGCCCGTGGCCGCCGGTCGTCCGCGAGCGGCGCGGACACCGGGCCGACGGCCCGACGCAACGTGCCGGCGACGCTGTGTCTCGTGGGGCGACCCCTCGGAGACAAAACCATGGAAATCGAAATCGCGACAATCGGCGGCTACGAGGAAGTTGGCCGGCAGATGACCGCAGTGCGGGCCGGTGACGACGTCGTCATCTTCGACATGGGGCTGAACCTGTCGAAGGTCCTGATCCACGACAACGTCGAGACCGAGCGGATGCACAGTCTGGACCTGATCGACATGGGCGCCATCCCGGACGACCGGGTGATGTCCGAACTCGAGGGCGACGTGAAGGCCATCGTGCCGACGCACGGCCACCTCGACCACATCGGCGCCATCTCGAAGCTGGCCCACCGCTATGACGCGCCCGTCGTGGCCACGCCGTTCACCATCGCGCTGGTCCGCCAGCAGATCCAGTCCGAGGAGAAGTTCGGCGTCCAGAACGACCTCGTCGAGATGAACCCCGGCGAGACGATGGCGATCGGCGACCGCAACGAACTCGAGTTCGTCAACGTCACCCACTCGATCATCGACGTCATCAACCCGGTGCTGCACACGCCCGAGGGATCGATCGTCTACGGCCTGGACAAGCGCCTGGACCACACGCCGGTCATCGGCGACCCGATCGACATGAAGCGGTTCCGCGAGATCGGCCGCGAAGGCAACGGCGTCCTCGCGTACATCGAGGACTGCACCAACGCCGGCAACAAGGGGCGCACCCCCAGCGAGTCCGTCGCGCGGCGCCACCTGAAGGACGTCCTCTACAGCATGGAGGACTACGACGGCGGCATCGTCGCGACGACGTTCTCCTCGCACATCGCCCGCGTCCAGAGCCTCGTCGAGTTCGCCAAGGACATCGGTCGCCAGCCGGTGCTGCTCGGGCGCTCGATGGAGAAGTACTCGGGCACCGCCGAGCGGCTCAACTTCATCGAGTTCCCCGACGACCTGGGGATGTTCGGCCACCGCAAGTCCGTCGACCGGACGTTCAAGCGGATCATGAACGAGGGCAAGGAGAACTACCTCCCCGTGGTGACCGGTCACCAGGGCGAACCGCGAGCGATGCTCACCCGGATGGCGCGGGGCGAGACGCCGTACGAACTCGACCCCGGCGACAAGGTCGTCTTCTCCGCGCGGGTCATCCCCGAACCGACGAACGAGGGCCAGCGCTACCAGGCCGAGACGCTGCTCGGCATGCAGGGCGCGCGCATCTACGACGACGTCCACGTCTCCGGCCACCTCAACCGCGAGGGCCACTACGAGATGCTGCAGGCGCTCCAGCCCCAGAACGTCGTCCCGGCCCACCAGGACCTGGGCGGGTTCAGCCACTACGTGAACCTCGCGGAGAACGAGGGCTATCAGACGGGGCGCGACCTCCACATCTCGCGGAACGGGAACATCATCCAGCTCGTCGAATGAACGCCGAGGACCGCGCCAGGGTCGAAGACGCGATCAGCGAGCGCCGGACGCTGATCGACGAGGCCATCGACGAGCGCCTGCCGATCAAGCGCCCGGAGCGGCTCTACGAGGCCTCGCGCTACCTGCTCGACGCTGGCGGGAAACGGCTCCGACCGACGCTGGTCTTGCTCGCTGGAGAGGCCATCGAGGGGGTGCCCCTCGGCGCGGAGCCGTACGACGCCTTCCCCGCAGCCGACGGTCCCGTCGACCTGATGGCCGCGGCCGTCTCCATCGAGGTCATCCAGTCGTTCACGCTCATCCACGACGACATCATG
>JBDGSV010000082.1:0-26725 GCA_042217375.1 Haloarculaceae archaeon
CGAGGTGATGCGCGACGCCGACGACTCCTGTATCATCATCTGCAACATGGAGAACCTGGACCCGATGGGCATCCACACCGGGGAGTCGACGGTCGTGACCCCGAGCCAGGTCATCCCGGACGAGGGCCACCAGGAGATGCGCGACGTCGCGCTGGAGGTGATCCGAGAACTCGGCATCCAGGGCGGCTGTAACATCCAGTTCGCGTGGCGCGACGACGGCACGCCCGGCGGCGAGTACCGCGTCGTCGAGGTGAACCCCCGCGTCTCGCGCTCCTCTGCGCTCGCCTCGAAGGCGACGGGCTACCCCATCGCTCGCGTCACCGCGAAGGTCGCGCTCGGCAAGCGCCTCCACGAAATCGAAAACGAGATCACCGGCGAGACCACGGCGGCCTTCGAGCCGGCGATCGACTACGTCGTGACGAAGGTGCCGCGCTGGCCCAAGGACAAGTTCCCCGACGTCGACTTCACGCTCGGGACCGCGATGAAGTCGACCGGGGAGGCGATGTCCATCGGCCGGACCTTCGAGGAGTCGCTGCTGAAGGCGCTGCGCTCCTCGGAGTACGACCCCGCCGTCGACTGGGTGGACGTCGACGACGACGAGCTCGAACGCGACTACCTCGAACGGCCGACGCCCGACCGCCCCTACGCGATGTTCGAGGCGTTCCAGCGCGGCTACTCCGTCGACGACGTGGTCGAACTGACGGACATCCGGCGCTGGTACGTCGAGCGCTACGCCAAGATCGCCCACGCCTCCGACGCTGCGGCGGAGGGCGACCTCGCGTCGCCCGCCGAACTGGGTTACACGAACCAGGCGGTGGCGGACCTGGCGAACGACGGCGGCCACCCCGTCTCCGTCGGCGACGTCGAGGAGAGCGCGACCGACCGCTCGTTCAAGCAGGTCGACACCTGCGCCGGCGAGTTCGCCGCCTCCACGCCCTACTACTACTCGGCGCGCGAACCCGAGACCAACGTCGCCCGCAACGAGGTCAAGGTCGACCCCGACGCCGAGAGCGTGGTCGTCGTGGGCGGCGGCCCCATCCGCATCGGACAGGGCGTCGAGTTCGACTACTGCGCCGTCCACGCCATCCGCGGTCTCCGCGAAGCCGGCGTCGACGCGCACGTCGTCAACAACAACCCCGAGACGGTCTCGACCGACTACGACACCTCCGACGGGCTGTTCTTCGAGCCCATCACCGCCGAGGAGGTCGCGGACGTCGTCGAGGAGACGGGCGCCGACGGGGTGATGGTCCAGTTCGGCGGCCAGACCTCGGTCAACATCGGCGATCCGCTGGAGGCCGAACTCGACCGCCGCGGCCTGGACTGCGATATCCTCGGGACCAGCGTGGACGCGATGGACCTCGCGGAGGACCGCGACCGGTTCAACGCGCTGATGGACGACCTCGGCATCGCCCAGCCCGAGGGCGGGAGCGCGACCAGCCTCGACGAGGCGCTCGACCTCGCCCACGACATCGGCTACCCGGTGCTCGTCCGGCCCTCCTACGTGCTGGGCGGGCGTGCGATGGACGTCGTCTACAACGACGACGACCTCCGCCACTACATCGAGGAGGCGGTCCGGGTCTCCCCGGACAAACCCATCCTCGTCGACGAGTTCCTGGAGGGGGCCGTCGAACTGGACGTCGACGCCGTCTCCGACGGCGAGGACGTCCTCATCGGCGGCATCATGGAGCACGTCGAGAGCGCCGGCGTCCACTCCGGCGACTCGGCGTGCATGATCCCGCCGCGGTCGCTCGGCCGCGACGTCAACCGCCGCGTCCGCGAGGTCGTCGAAGACCTCGCGCGCGCGCTCGACACGGTGGGGCTGCTGAACGTCCAGCTCGCAGTCAAGGACGAGGAGGTGTTCGTCCTGGAGGCCAACCCCCGCTCCTCGCGGACGGTCCCGTTCGTCTCGAAGGCGACGGGCGTCCCCATCGCGAAGCTCGCGGCCAAGGTGATGGCCGGGGCCACGCTCGACGAACTCGACGTCCACGAGCAGGTCCCCGCCAAGACCAGCATCAAGGAGGTCGTGCTCCCGTTCGACCGCCTGGAGGGGTCCGACCCCCGGCTCGGTCCCGAGATGAAGTCCACCGGCGAGGTGATGGGGACCGCCGGCTCCTTCGGGAAGGCCTACGCCAAGGCCCAGGACGCGACGAGCAAGCCCATCCCGACCGAGGGCATCGCCATCGTCGACCTCCCGGTCGAGGGCTTCGAGGACTACTTCAACATCAAGGAGTACGACGATCGCGAGGGCGCCATCAAGGACGGCGCCGTCGACCTCATCGTCTCGCGCGACCGCGACGCCCTCGAGGTGGCGGTCGAGGAGGAGGTCACCTACTTCTCGACGGTCGCCAGCGCGAAGGCCGCTCTCGAGGCCATCGAGGCCCGGGACGAACCCATCGACGTCGCCCCCGTCTCCGAGCGCGTCAAGCGCCGCGAGTACTGGGGCCAGCCCAAGGGCCGCACGTCCGACTGACCGGCCCGGGCCCGCCGGCGCGGCGGTCCGCGCCCGGAGAGTTATAGGCCGGCCCGTCCAAGCGCGGCGAATGAGCGACCTGGCGCGGGCGTTTCCCGAACTCGACCGCATCGAGGACGTCGACCTCCGGGCCGGCGTCGAGCGCGCCTGGACGACCGCGATGGCCGACGCCGGCGTCGACGACCTGGCGGCGGTGCCGTGGTTCCCACCTGCCCAGCGCGACCTGGACCTGCCCGACGAGCGCCTCGTCCCCCACGTCCGCGACGTGACGGCGGGCGCGCTCGCGCTCGCGGACGCGCTCGCCGACCGCCGGTGGACCGTCGACCGAGACGTGGTGCTCGCGGGCGCGCTCGTCCACGACGTGAGCAAGCTCTACGAGTTCGAACGTCCGCACGCGAGCGAGCGCGAGGCCGCGGACTCGGCGATCGACGGCGCGGTGCCGACGCGGATCTACGAGCTCCTCGGTCACCCGCACTACGGCCTCCACGTGGTCGCGGCGGCGGGACTTCCGGTCGAGATCCAGCACGTCGTGCTCGCCCACACCGACCGGACGGCCGTCGAGCCGCGGACGCTGGAGGCGGAGATCGTGCGCCGCGCCGACGAGGTGGCGGCCGCCGCCATCAGGTCGCGGGCCGAGTGACCCCGGCTACGGGCGGAGGCCGTCCCGCAGGAAGTCGGCCGCGAGCGCGCCCACCGTCTGCGTCTGGCCGACGAAGAAGTGGTCGCCGGGGACGCGCTCGATCGCGTGGCCCAGCGCTCGCGCCCGCTCGACGACTGGCTCCCACTCGGCCGTGGTGTCGCGCTCGCCGTACACCACCTGCACCGGGCAGTCGACGCGGTCCAGAGCGGCGACGGCGTCGAGGTCGTCGTCCAGGCGGGCGGTGGGCGCGAGCGTCGAGAGGACGACCGGGTCGGCCGCGGCCGCCGCCAGGAGCGCGACGGCCCCGCCGAAGGAGTACCCGAACAGCCCCACGCGCTCGAACTCCGCCGCGGCCCACCCCAGGGCGGCGACGGCGTCGTCGCGCTCGCCGTGGCCCTCGTCCCAGGCGCCGTAGTCGATGCGGAGGCAGGCGACCCCGGGCGCGAGCGCGTCGCTCACGGCGCGCAGGCGGCTGTCGCTCCGGTTGCCGCCCATCTGCGGGTGCGGCGGACAGGCGACGACGCAGGTCTCGGCGTCCGGGGTGTCGAGGCTGGCGCGGACGTCGCGGGCGCCGGGGACGACGACTGATTCGGCCATGGCCGTGGGTTCACACAGCGGGGGTTTGACTCTGACGCCGTCGCCGCCGGCACGCGCCGAGACTTTTACCGTCTGGGGTGCAAGTGCCGGTATGGGCATCCTCTCACGCGCCTCCTACGTCGTCCGGTCGAAGCTGAACGCGCTCATCGGCCGGGCCGAGGACCCGAGCGAGACCCTCGACTACTCCTACGAGCGGATGCGGGACGAACTCCAGGACGTCAAGCAGGGCATCGCCGACCTCACGACCCAGAAGAAGCGCCTGGAGATCCAGAAGCGGCGGCTGGAGGACAACGTCGAGAAGCACAACGAGCAGGCCCGCGAGGCGGTCCAGCAGGGGCGGGACGACCTGGCGCGGCGCGCGCTCGAGAAGAAGAAACAGAAGATGGGCCAGATCGAAGAACTGGAGACCCAGATCGCCAGCCTCCAGGACACCCAGGACTCGCTGGTCGAGAAGAAAAACGAGCTCCAGAGCCGCATCGAGGAGTTCCGCACCCGGAAGGAGACCATGAAGGCCCGCTACGAGGCCGCCGAGGCGAGTTCGCGGGTGAGCGAGGCCATGACCGGCGTGGGCGACGAGATGGAGTCGACCGCGCGCGCCATCGAGCGCGCCCGCGAGCGCACCGAGGACATGGAGGCCCGGGCCGCCGCCATGGACGAACTCCAGGACACCGGCGCCTTCGAGGACGCCCTCTCCGACGAGGACGAGATCGACCGCGAACTCGCCACGGCGCGCACCGACACCGAGGTCGAGGCCGAACTCGAGACGCTCAAGTCCGAACTCGGCGCCGAGTCGGCCGACGCCGAGTCGAGCGACGCCGAGACGGCCGACGCCGAGACGGCCGACGCCGAGACGGCCGACGCCGAGTCGGCCGATCCGGAGGTCGAGGCCGAACTCGAGGAGTTGCGCGAGGAGGAGCGCTGACGCGTCGGACGCCGACCTGTCCCGGCTCGCTGACTCGTCCGATTCTCCGCGCCCGCGAGCCACCGGGTCTTTCCGGGCCCGGCACGACTCAACTGTATGGACGGCGACGACGCCGACGAGCGCCAGCCCGGCGACACGATGGGGCAGCGGGTCCCCGGGAACCGGCTGAAGATACGGGTGTTGCTCGAACTCGACCGCCGGCTCCTGACCGCGCTCCTGCTCGTCGTCGTCTTCGTCGCGCTGGTGCTGCTGGGCGCGCTCGACCCCGCCCCGATGCGGGCGGCGATGGGAAGCGCCGATCCCGTCGAGACGCTGTTCCAGGCGCTCGTCACCGCCATCATCACCGGCGTCACGCTCGTGGTCAGCATCAACCAGCTCGTGCTCTCCCAGGAACTCGGAGCGGTCGGCGACCAGCGCGAGCGGATGGAGGAGGCGATGCAGTTCCGCCAGGACGTCGAGGAGGTGATCGACGCGCCGGTCAGTCCGCCGGAACCGGCGGCGTTCCTGCGGGCCATCATCGACGTGACCCGGACGCGGGCCAACTCGCTGTCGGACGCCATCGAGGCCAGCCGCGACGAGCAGCTCCGCGCGCGGGTCGACGACTACGTCACGAGCCTCACCGAGAACGCAGAGCAGGTGAGCACCCGGCTCGAAGACGCCCAGTTCGGGACGTTCGACCTCCTGATGGCCGCGCTGAACTACAACTACTCCTGGAAGATCTACGAGGCGCGCCGGCTCCGCAACGAGCACGCCGAGAGCTTCACCGAGGAGAGCAGCGAGGCGCTCGACGCCGTCGTCGAGGTGCTGCAGTTCTTCGGCCCGGCCCGCGAACACTTCAAGACGCTCTACTTCGAGTGGGAGCTCATCAACCTCTCGCGGACGATGCTGTACAGCGCCGTCCCGGCGCTGATCGTCTCGATGGCCGGCATTCTCTACCTCGACAACCCCGCCACCGTCACCGGGACGACGCTCGGCGTCGACAACCTGGTGCTCGTCGTCGCCGCCGCCGCCACGGTCGCGCTGACCCCGTTCCTCCTGCTGCTCTCCTACGTGCTCCGCGTCGCGACGGTCGCCAAGCGGACCCTCGCCATCGGCCCGTTCGTCCTCCGGGAGACCGAGCAGACGGACGACATCGACTGGGACTAGGGCGCGAGGATCACCGGTCGGCATCGAGCCCGGCGCCGCCCCGACGGCCCGTCAGTCGAGGAAGTCCGGCTCCAGGCGCTGCTCGTCGCGCTCGGCTTCGAGGTGATCGTAGAAGGCCACCGGTTCGATGCCCTGCTCCTGGCGCTCCTTGCGGTCCCGGACCGCGAGCGTGCCCTCGTGCTCCTCGTCGTCGCCCACGACGACCATGTAGGGGACGCGGTCCTCGTGGGTGTGCTGGATCTTCCGGCCGATGGTCCAGGAGCGGTCCTCGACGTCGGCGCGGAGGCCCCGCTCGTCGAGGGCGGCGGCGACCTCGCGGGCGTAGTCGAGGTTGTCGTCCGTGATGGGGAGCACGCGCACCTGCTCGGGCGCGAGCCAGAGCGGGAACTTCCCGTTGAAGTGCTCGATGAGCACCATCAGGAACCGCTCGTAGCTCCCGTACAGCGCCCGGTGGACCATCACGGGCTGGTGTTCCTCGTTGTCCTCGCCGATGTAGGTCAGGTCGAGCCGCTCGGGCATGTTGAAGTCGAGCTGGACGGTCGGTCCGTCCCAGTGGCGCCCGAGGGCGTCCTCGAAGGCGAAGTCGATCTTCGGGCCGTAGAAGGCGCCGTCGCCCTCCTCGACCTCGTAGTCGAGTTCGGCGGTTTCGAGGACCGCGCTCAGCTGTTCCTGGGCGCGCTCCCAGATCTCGTCGCTCCCGACCGACTTCTCGGGACGGGTAGCGAACTGGACCGTGTAGTCCAGCCCGAACGTCTCCAGCACGTCGAGGATGATCTCTATGACGCCGGTGACCTCCTGTTCGATCTGGTCGGGACGGACGAACAGGTGGCCGTCGTCGATGGTGAACGCCCACACGCGCGAGAGCCCCGAGAGCTCGCCGCGCTGTTCCTTGCGGTAGACCTTGCCGTCCTCGAAGTACCGGACGGGGAGGTCGCGGTAGCTCCAGGTCCCCTGGTCGTAGATGGTGGCGTGCCCCGGGCAGTTCATGGGCTTGAGGCCGTACTCCTCGTCGTTCACGTCGAGGAGGAACATGTCGTCGACGTAGTTGTCGTAGTGGCCAGAGCGCTTCCAGAGCTCGGTCCGGAACACGTGCGGGGTCTCGATCTCGCGGTACCCCGCCTCGCGGTTGAGGTCGCCGACGAACGCGGAGAGCTCGTTCAGGATGGTCTTCCCATTGGGGTGGTAGAGCGGGAGCCCCGGCCCGGTCACGTCGGTGATCGAGAACAGGTCGAGTTCGCGACCCAGCCGCCGGTGGTCGCGCTCCTCGGCCTCCTGGCGGCGCTCCAGGAACTGCTCCAGTTCGGACTCGTCGGGGAAGGCCGTCCCGTACACCCGCGTCAGCGTCTCGTTCTCCTCGTCGCCACGCCAGTAGGCGGCCGAGATCTCCAGCAACTCGAAGGCCGCCACCTCGCCCGTGGTGGCGACGTGTGGCCCCTGGCAGAGGTCCTGCCAGTCGTCCTGGACGTAGAAGGAGACGGGGTCCTCGCCCGCCGCCTCGTGTTCGAGGATGTCCCGTTTGTAGGGGTTGTCCTCGTAGATCTCGACGGCCTCCTCGCGGGAGCGCTCGACGCGTTCGAGTTCGTAGTCGGACTCGACGACGCGTGCCATCTCGGCTTCGATCGCCGCCAGGTCCTCCTGGTCCAGGTCGACGTTCGACACGTCGTAGTAGAACCCCTCGTCGGTCGGGGGGCCGATGGCGAGCTTGGCCTCGGGGTAGAGACGCTGGAGCGCCTGTGCGAAGACGTGGGCAGCTGTGTGGCGCAGCACGCGGACGTACTCCTCGGAGTCCGTCGTGACGATCTCCAGTTCGCAGTCCTCGTCCAGAGGCGTGTGCTTGTCCACGAGCTCACCGTCTACCACGCCGGCGACCGTGTCGCGGCCGAGGCCCGGACCGATCTCGAAGGCCACGTCCTCGACCGTCGACCCCGCCGGAACGTGCAGGACGGAGCCGTCCGGCAGCGTGACTGCCACGTCGCTCATACCCGATTCTGCCGGCGGTCACGGATAAGTGTATTGAGGGCGCGCCACGCCGTGTCACGACCCGGCACGGGCGCGGCGGCCGGCGGTCACTCGGGCGCCAGCGCAGTCAGCGTCTGCTCCTGTTCGTCGCGGCTCATCTGGCCGAAGAACCCGACCTGGATCGCGTCGACGCCGTCGAGCGCCTCGAACCGCTCGACCTGCTCGCGGACCTCGTCGGGCGTCCCGGCCGCGACGAGTTCGTCGAGCAGGGCGTCCGGGACGGCCGCCACCGCTTCCTCGCGGTCGCCGTCCTGCCAGCGCTCGCTCACCGTCTCGGTGACCGACTCCCAGCCGGCGTCGGCGATCGCCTGCCGGTAGTAGGGGCCGTAGCGGGCGATCATGAACGCCACCTGCGAGCGGGCGTACGACCGGGCCGTCGAGCCGTCGTCGGTGGCACAGCACCGGAGGGTGTGGGCGACCCGCACGTCGTCGATCGAGCGCCCGCCGAGGTCGGCGCCGCGCCGGAGGTCGTCCATGCGTGCGTCGAGGCCGTCCAGCGGGATCAGCTGTGGCACCCACCCGTCGGCGAAGCGGCCGGTCATCTCGGTCGACTTCGGCCCGAGCGCGGCCACGTCGACCGGCACCGGCGGGTCCGGCGTCGGACACTCCAGCTTGAGCCCGCCCGGCGAGAAGAACTCCCCGTCGTAGTCGAGGCGCTCGCCGGACTGGACCTGCCGGATGATCTCGATGCTCTCGCGGAGCTGGCGGATCGGGCGGTCGTAGTCCACGCCGTGCCACCGCTCGGCGAGCGCGGGCGAGGACGCCCCGAGGCGGAGGCGGAAGCGACCGCCGCTGATCTCCTGGAGCGTCACCGCCGTCTGCCCCAGCAGCGACGGCGTCCGCGAGTACGGCGAGAGGACGTTGTCGGTGATCCCGATCTCCGTCGTGTTCGCCGCGAGGACGCTCAGGACGAGCGCGACGTTCCGTCCCGTCGTCTCGCCCATCGTGACGTACCCGTACCCGAGGTCCTCGGCGAACTGCGTGAGCGAGACGGCGTCCGCCAGGTCGTCGAACTCTCCGAGCGGCAGTACCACGTCGCGACCGTCTTCGACCGGCATGTGCGGCCGCTCGGACGGTGGGGTGGTAAAGTCTCTGTTCGGCCTAGGCGCGCCGGGCCAGGAGCCGGCGGAGGCCGGCGCCGACCAGGAAGGCCAGGCCGCCGCTCCACACGGCCAGGCCGCCGACCACCAGCGCGGTCCCGACGAGGTCGGACCCGGGCCCGCGTTCGAGCACCGCGACCGGCACCGCGCCGACCAGCGGCGCGAGCGCGAACCCGACGCTGACCAGCAGGCCCCCGTTTCGGTAGCCGTTGAACGCCGCCGCCGCCAGGCCGACGAGCGCGAGCGTCGCGCCGAAGGCCACGACGTTGCGCCCGGGGACGCCGTACCCCCGGAGCGCCCAGACGGCGCTCGTGAACAGCGCCTGCCCCACGGCGAGCGCGACGGCCGCACGGAGGTGGCGGCCGGCGACCGCGACGTCCCGCCCGACGAGCAGCCGGTCGAGGCGCGTCCGCTCCGCTTCCGCCTCCGCATCGGCCTCGGCCTCCGCGTCCCCGGTCGCCGTGCCGTCGCCTGCCATGTCGCGACCGACGCGCGGCAGCCTCCTACCGTTGACGGAAGGCGTAAGCCGGTCGCGACGTACCCTCGATCATGGAGTTCACCCGCGAGGAGGCGATCGAGCGGGTCGAGCGCGTCGTCGACACCGTCGAGCGGGACACCATGCCCGTCCCCGTCCGCGAGGTATGGGTCTACGGCGACGTCGCGCTCGGGCTCGACCCGGTCGAGCGCCTCGACGTCTACCTCACCAAGGACATCCTGTTCAAGGACGCCCCGGAGCGAGAGCCCGAGTTCCGGGAGCGGCTGGGCGTCGAGGGCGTCGGGAAGTCCGTCCGCGCGGCGTGGGCCGACGACCACCCCGAGGCCGTCCGGGCCAACCAGAACGGCCACGTCGCCCCCGAGCGGTGCCTCGCCGCCCACCTCCTCGACGAGCGCGAACCCGTCCACCTGGAGGTGTGCAACGCCTCCTTCGAGGACAACGTCACCCAGCGGCTGGCGGGCGCCCGCGCCCGCGAGAACTACGAACAGCTCCTCGACCCCCGCGGCGTCTGCCTCTGGATCGACGGCCAGCGCTCGACCGAGGCGTTCCGCAAGCTCCGGGCGAGCGAACTCGCCTTCCCCACCCTCCCGGACGCGCTGGCGATGCTCGGCATGGACGAGTCGGAGGCGGCGACCGCCGCCGCCGCCGTCCGCGACTACCGCGCGCGCCAGGAGGGCACCACCGTCAGAGGCGACGTGGTCTGAGCGCCGCGCCGGTCAGTCGCCGCCGACGGCACCGACCGTGACGAAGAAGGGGACGACCTCGCGGCGCCGGTAGTCGCCGGCCTGCATCTGCTCGACCGCCTCGCGGCCCATCTCGCGCCAGGACTCCCGGAGCGCGTCCAGGTCGGCGGGCGTCGCCGCGCCCGCCAGCAGCGTCTCGCGGTCGCTCTCGATGCCGGCGCCCGTCGCCTTCCGCCTGGCGGCCTCGACCGCCGCCGCCGAGTAGGGCGGCGCCACCGTTCGCTCGTGGTCGTAGCGCCGCGTCCGCACGTCGGTCAGCCCCGCCTCCCGGAACAGCCCCGCCGCGTCCGCGCCGAGGTCGACGTCGGTCTCGACGCCCGTCAGGTAGAGGGCGCGCGCCCGGCGGGCCAGCGGCGCCTCCGCCGCCACGGTCGACGTGACCGACACCGCGCTGTTGTCGGGTTCGATCGCCGCGACCCGGTCGGTGGCGACCCGCGCGAACTCCCGGACCGCCGCGCCGGGGTCCGGGAGGTTGATGAGCAGCGCCTGGCAGACGACGCAGTCGACGCTGTCGTCGGGGAACGGGAGCGACAGCGCGTCCCCCTGCACGGTCGGGACCGGGGCGCGCGCGAGCAGCGACCGGTCGCGGTCCAGTCCCACGACCGCGCCGTCGGTCTCCTCGGCGAGCACCCGCGAGAGTTCGCCGGTCCCACAGCCCACGTCGAGGACGCGGTCGCAGTCCGCCACCCGGAGGTCGGCCAGGGCCTCGCGGGAGTCCTCCCACATCCCGCGTCGCGTCGCCTCCAGGTAGTCGGCGGAGAACTGGCGCACGGGCAAGCGTAGGGCGCGGGCGGCCTAAAAGCGACTCGCCACGCGGGCCCGGCGGCCGGCGCACCAGCTATTTGCCGATCCGGCCCGGACTCGGCGTGTGCAGGGGGACAGACGGCCGTCGGGACGGGTCGCGGCGACCGTGACCGACCCGACGCGCACGCGACTCCACGGTCGGCTCGTGGCGATCGGCCTGGCGCTCGCGACGGTCGGCGTCGGCGTCGTGCTCGGCGTCGTGCTCGGGCTGCTGGTGGCGGTCGTCGCGCTGTCCGGCTCGACCGACGCGGGACTGATCGCGCTCGTCGTCGCGAGCGAGGCCGCCTACCTCCTGGTCGGCGTCGGCTACCTCGTCGGCCTGTCGGACGGCGTCCCGCTCGCGCGCCCCTCGGTCCGGCAGGTCGGGGCGGCCGCGCTCGCGGGTGTCGCGCTCGTCGTCCTCGGTCAGGCGGTCCTCTGGCTGATCCCGGGGGCGGGCATCGCGGACGTGAGCAGCGCCCTCGGCCAGAGCGGCGTCGCGCCGTCGACGCTGCTCGTGCTCGCGGCCGTCTCGCTCGCGGTCGTCGGCCCGGCCGAGGAGGTCCTCTTTCGCGGCGCCGTCCAGGGAACGCTCCGGCTGGCGTTCGGCCGCTGGCCGGCCGTCCTCGGCGCGAGCGCGCTGTTCACCGCCGTCCACGCGGGCGCGCTGGTCGGCCAGCCGCTCGTGCCGGGGCTGGCCGCCCTCGCCGTGATCGGGCTGGTCGCGGTCGTGCTCGGCGTGGCCTTCGAGTGCACCGGCTCGCTGGCCGTCCCGATCGTGATCCACGGCCTCTACGACTGCCTGCTGCTGGTCGGCGCCTACCTCCTGGCGACCTAGGCGGACTCGCGCAGCTCGCGCACCCGCTCGACGTTCCAGGCGAAGCTCTTGCCGTCCTCGGTCGGCGTCTCCAGCACGAACGGCACGTCGCGCCACCCCGCGTGGTTGACGACGGCGCGCATCCCGTCGACGCCGATCTCGCCCTCGCCGACGTGGGCGTGCTCGTCGCGGTTCGTCCCCCGGCCGTGCTTGGAGTCGTTGAGGTGGATGCAGCGCAGGTGCTCCAGCCCGATCACGTCGTCGAACTCGCGGACCGTCTCGTCGACGGCCGCCGGCGTCGACAGGTCGTAGCCCGCCGCCCAGGCGTGCGCGGTGTCGAGACACACCCCCAGGTCGAGGCGCGACCGCTCGCGCACCGCGGCGAGGTGCTCGAAGTCGCCGCCGAGCTTCGTCCCGCTCCCGGCGTCCGACTCGACGAGCACCGTCACGCCGTCCGGGACGTCGAGTTCGTCGAGCGCGCCGACCGCGTTCGCCAGCCCCTGCTCGACGCCCGCACCGGTGTGCGCGCCGAGGTGGACGTTGACGTACGCGGCACCGACCTGCGCCGCCGCGTCGAGTTCGGCCTGCATCGAGGCGATCGAGCGCTCCCGGAGGTCGGGCTTGGGGGTGCAGAGGTTCACGAGATACGAGGAGTGGACGACCCACGGTCCGACGTCCCGCTCGGTCGACCGCTCGCGAAACCGGGCGGCGCGCGCGGAGTCGAACGACGGCTCGCGCCAGACCTGCGGCGAGTGGGAGAAGATCTGCCCGCAGTTGCCGCCGTACGCCAGTTGCTCGTCGACGGCGTTGTCGACGCCGCCGGCGATGGAGGTGTGCGCTCCGACTCTGAGCATACCGTCCGCTGACGGCGTCGGGAGATAGGGGCTTCGGACGGCTCTCGCCGGCCTCGCGTCCGCCGTCGAGCGCACGATTTACGTACCGGCGCCGCCCGAGAGTGTAGCGTGCGACTGGAGAACTCCTTCATCGGCGTTCGCGGGGTGGGCGAGAAGACCGAACGCCGCCTCTGGAGCGCCGGCGTGACTCACTGGGACGAGTTCGACCCGGACCTCGTCGGGCCGACCCAGGCCGACCGGATCGAGACGTTCATCGACCGGGCGTGGACGGCACTCGACGACGCCGACGCCGACTTCTTCGCGGACGCGCTCCCCGGCGGCGAGCGCTGGCGGCTCTACGAGAACTTCCGCGACCGCGCGACGTTCTTCGACATCGAGACCACCGGCCTCTCCGAGGAGCGCGACGACGTGACGACGGTGAGCTTCCACCGCGACGGCGAGACCACGACGCTGATCCGCGGCGAGGACCTGACCCGCGACCGACTCGCCGCGCAGTTTGCGGACGCCTCGGTCCTGGTGACGTTCAACGGCGCGCGCTTCGACGTCCCCTTCCTCGAGACGTCGTTCGACCTCGACGTGACGACGCCCCACATCGACCTCATGTACCCCTGCCGGCGGCTCGGGCTCTCGGGCGGCCTGAAGCCCATCGAGAAGGCGGTCGGCATCGACCGCGACCGCCCCGACCTCTCCGGGCGGGACGCCGTGCGGCTCTGGCAGCAGTACGAGCGCAGCGACGACCGCGACGCCCTGGAGACGCTCGTCCAGTACAACCGCGAGGACACCGTCAACCTCCGGCGGCTCATGGACCACGTCGCCGACCGCCTCCACGAGGACGTGTTCGTCGCGGCCTGCGACGGGACGTAGTCGCCCGCCGGCGACCCGTCGCGGTCGGGCGCGCCGCGCCGTCCCGCCGGCTGCCCCGTAACCCCTTTGCCGTCTGCGCCCCACCCGCTCCCATGGCGTCCGCACCCGACGACCTCGCCGGGAAGGAGTGGCGACTGATACGGGAGGAGTCGTGGGCCGGACCGATGCAGATGGCGCTCGACGAGATCGCCGCCGAGACGGCGGCCGCGGGCGGCCCCCGGACGGTCCGGGTGTACCGCTGGTCGCCGTCGACGCTCTCGCTCGGCTACCGGCAGGCCCCCGAGACGGTGGCCTGGGACCACTGCGACCGGGCCGGCGTCACGGTCACCCGTCGCCCGACCGGCGGCGGCGGCATCTACCACGACAACGTCACCGACGTCTCCTACTCCATCGTCGCGCCCGCCGCGGAGCTGCCGGGCGACCTCCTGACGTGCTACGACCTGCTCTGTACGCCCGTCCTCGACGCCTTCGAGCGCGTGGGCGTCCCGGTCCACTTCGCCGACGAGGAGCGGCCGGCGATCCACGACCCGGCGTGCTACCTCCGCGCGCTCCACCCGGCTCACGACGTGGTGGCCGCCGACGGCCGGAAGATCAGCGGCAACGCCCAGTACCGCCAGCGCGACGCCGTCATCCAGCACGGCTCGCTCAAGTACGGTCTCGCTCCCGAGCGCCACCTCGCGGTGTTCGCGGACCACGGCGTCGCGCCTGAGACGATGCGGGAGCGCGTGACAAGCGTCGAGGAGCAGGCGGGGGTCGCCCGCGACGCGCTGGTCGAGGCGCTGGAGGACGCGCTGGCCGGGTGGGCCGACGCCGAGGCGGGCGCGTGGACCGACGACGAACTCGCCCGCGCCCGCGAGCGCGCCGCGACGAAGTACGCCACCGACGCGTGGACCCGCGACCGGGTCGACCCCACCACGGCCTGAGCCTGTCCCGGTTCGAACGCGTTCGACGCCCCGGGAGCGTCACGGACGCCCGGGCGCCGGTCCGGCCGGTCGCTCGTCGCGTCCGTTCCGCGCCGCTTTTCTCTCCCCCGCCCCCACGGACGGCCATGCGAGTCGCGCCCGGCGCGTGGCGGTACGCCGTGCTCCCCGCAGCGCTCTCACTGCCCGCCTTCCTCCTGTCCCCGCTCGCGACGCTGGCGCTGCTGGGGCTGGCGGTCGCGGTCGTCTGGTTCCACCGCGACCCGGCCCGCACTCCGCCCGCGGACGGCCTGCTCTCGCCGGCCGACGGCCGCGTCTCCGTCGTCCGCGAGGAGGCGGGCCGGCTCCGCGTCGGCGTGTTCATGAACGTCACGGACGTCCACGTCAACCGCGCGCCGCTGTCCGCGACCGTCCGCGAGGTCGCGCACTCGCCCGGCGGGCACTGGCCGGCGTTCTCCAAGGAGTCCGACCGCAACGAGCGGGTCACCGTCGACTGCGGCGACCACGAGGTCGTCCTCGTCGCGGGGACGGTCGCCCGGCGCATCCACCCCTACGTCGAGGCGGGCGAGTCGGTCGCCCGCGGCGAGCGCATCGGCCACGTCTCCTTCGGGAGCCGGGCAGACGTGCTGTTCCCGCCCGGGGTGACGCGGGCCGACCTGCGGGTCGAGCGCGGCGACCGTGTGCGGGCGGGCGAGACGGTGCTGGCGGACGTCCCGGCGCGCTGACGCGCCCGTCAGTCCTGTCGCTCGGCGATGCGCCGGAGGCGCTCGCGGTCCACGGTCCCCTCGACCTCGACGACGGTCGTCTCGCCTTCCTCCTCGATCTCCAGGGTGACCGTCCCCTGCGGGTTGTTGCGGACGTGGACGGTCGCGACCGCCGAGAGGACGTACCAGAGCGTGAGGACCGCGCCGACGGTGTAGACGGCGGCCACCTCGAACGTGAGGTGGTTCTGTGCGACGCCCCACCACCGGCCCGGGTAGGCGTACACGAACAGGCCAACGCCGGCGACGCAGACGGCCGCGCCCAGGCCGGCGAGCAGGCTCTCGCGGGTGGACGAGGGGAGCGCGACCACGACGCCGAGCAGGAGCGTCGGCACGGCCAGGCCGCCGACGGTCCCGGCGACCTCGCGGGCGAGCAGCCGATCCCACCCGAGGCTGGCCCCGGCGTCCGTCGAGGCGAGGACGAGCGCCGCCAGGAGCCCGGCCGCCCCGACCACGAAGAGCGCCGCCCCGGCCGCCCGGCGCGGGTGCCGCTCCTCGCCGCGGCGGTCGTACGCCTCCGAGAGGCTCGTCATGGGCGACTGGAGGCGCTGTATCCCCAAAAGAGTGCGTCAGACGAACGGCGGACGGCGCCGGCGAGGTGAGCGCGTGGTAACGACCCCCTTTATCGGTCGCCCGGCCGAATCAGCGACCATGCGAGAGGCCGACCCCGACCCGGCGCGGTTCCGCGACCTGCTGCTCGACGCCGAACCCGACTTCGAGGAGGTCCTCGCCTGCGTGTTCGGGCTCCGGCGCCACGAGAGCCGGACGTACCTCGCGCTCCTCGACCACCCGGACAGCACGGTCGCGGAGCTGGCGGCGGTGGTCGACCGGGACCGCTCGAACGTGAACCGCTCGCTCTCGACGCTCCGGGAGAAGGACCTGGCCGAGCGCGAGCGCCGCCTCCTGGAGGGCGGCGGGCACGTCTACCAGTACACCGCCACGCCGCTCGCGGAGGCCAAGGCGCTGATGCACGACACGCTCGACGAGTGGTGCACCTACGTCCACGGTCGCATCGACGACTTCGGCGAGACCCGGCGCGAGGACCGCCCCGACTGACGCTCCGGCGGTGGGCTCGCGCCGGCCGCTGCAGGCCGTGCCGATGAAGAAAGCGTTATTCCCGCCGGCCCGGACGGGTCGGACATGAAGGTACTCATCACGGACCCGATCGCCGACGCGGGCATCGAGCGCCTGCGCGAGGCGGGCCACGAGGTCGAACTCGGCTACGACCTCGAGGGGGAGGCACTGCTCTCGGCGGTCTCGGACGCGAACGCGCTCGTCGTCCGCTCGGGTACCGAGGTCACCGAGGAGGTCCTCGCAGCCGCGCCCGACCTCCTGATCGTCGGGCGGGCGGGCATCGGCGTCGACAACATCGACATCGACGCGGCCACCGACCACGGCGTCGTCGTGGCCAACGCCCCCGAGGGCAACGTGCGCGCCGCGGCCGAGCACACCGTCGCCATGACTTTCGCCACGGCCCGCTCCATCCCGCAGGCCCACGACCGCCTCAAGGCCGGCGAGTGGGCCAAGGGCGACTACCTGGGCACCGAGGTCAACAACAAGACGCTGGGCATCGTCGGTCTGGGCCGGGTCGGCCAGGAGGTCGCCAAGCGGCTGGGGAACCTCGGGATGGACCTCGTCGCCTACGACCCCTACATCAGCGAGGAGCGGGCCGACCAGCTCGGCGCCGAACTCGTCGAGTTCGAGGTCTGTCTCGACCGCGCCGACTTCCTCACCGTCCACACGCCGCTCACGCCGGAGACGGAGGGGCTCGTCGGCGAGGAGGAACTCGCCCAGCTCGAGGGCGGCTACGTCGTCAACTGCGCCCGGGGCGGCATCGTCGACGAGGCGGCGCTGGCCGAGGCGGTCGACGACGGCATCCTCGCGGGGGCGGCCCTCGACGTGTTCGGCGAGGAGCCCCTCGACCCGGACAGTCCCCTGCTCGACGTGGACGACGTCGTCGTCACGCCCCACCTCGGCGCCTCGACGAGCGCCGCCCAGGAGAACGTCGCCACCTCCATCGCGGAGCAGGTCCTGGCGGCCTTCGCGGACGAGCCGGTCATCAACGCGCTGAACGCGCCGTCGGTCGACGAGAGCGCGTTCCCGCGCATCCGTCCCTACCTCGAGATCGCAGAGACCGCCGGCAAGATCGCCGTCCAGCTGTTCGACGGCCGCGCCGAGGAGGTCGAGGTCACCTACCAGGGCGACATCGCCGACGAGGACGTCGACCTCGTCACCGCGAGCGCGGTCAAGGGCACGCTCGTCTCGCTCTCCGAACCGGTCAACGCCGTCAACGCCCTCCAGACCGCAGACGAGCGCGGCATCGAGGTCACCGAGTCCAAGACCAGCCAGTCCGAGGACTTCCAGAGCCTCGTCACCGTCCGCGTCTCCGACGGCGAGGACGACATCTCCGTCTGCGGCACCCTGTTCGCTGGCGAGGACCCGCGCATCGTCCGCATCGACGGCTACCGCGTCGACGCCATCCCCCACGGCCACATGATGATCGCGCGGAACGCCGACGCCCCCGGCGTCATCGGGTTCATCGGGACCGTCATGGGCGAGAACGACATCAACATCGCCGGGCTCTACAACGCCCGCGAGACCATCGGCGGCGAGGCGCTGACCGTCTACAACGTCGACAGCCCTGTCTCCGACGAAGCCCGCGAGAAGCTGGAGGCCGACGAGCGCATCATCTCCATCCGCTCGATCTCGCTCAACGACGACTGACGGGGCTCACTCGCCCGTCGCGGCCGCGCCCGCCTCCAGTTGCCGGAGGGCGTCCGGTCTGGCGACGGCGTAGACCGTATCGCCGGGAGCGAGCACGCGCGAGCGCGGCGGGAGCGTCTCGACCGTCTCGCCCGCGGGCCGGACGGCGACGACCGACACGTCGAGCGCGCCGAGCGGCGACCCGGCGAGGCTCGACCCCGCTGCGACCGTGACGACGCCCATCGTCTCCGCGGCGGCGCGGAGCAGGGACGCGAACTCGCGGTCGGGCCGCGACTCTGCGGGGAGCGTGACCAGCCGGTAGGTCTCGGTGGGCGAGAACCGCTCCGTCTCCGCGTCGTCGACCGCCAGCGTCGCGGTGTCGCCGGCAGTCCCGCGGACCTCCGCGGTCGCGACCCGCTCTGTCACCTCGCCCGTCCGCCACACCTGCACCACGTCGCCGGGGCTGGCCGCGAACGCTGGATCGGCCCGGACGGCGACCGCGGCGCTTCCCGGCGGGAGCGTCGGCCCGATCCCCGCGATGCGGCTCCCGAGCGCCAGGTACTCGACCTCGCCGCGACCGGTGAGGTCGACGTCGACGTAACCGACCGAGTAGTCGGTCCGGAGCCGGTCGACCAGCCGCTCGCGCAACTGCTCGACGGTCAACCGGCGCGGGAAGACGAGCGTCTTGCCCGCGAGTTGCTCTTTCGTCGTCCGGTCGACCGGATCGTAGTTCTCGATGTCCTCGATGTCGTCGGGGTCGTCCGGGAGTTCGACGGTGACGACCCGCCCGACCGTCCGGACGAGCTGGCCCACGTCGGCGTCGAGTTCGCGGACGCCGGCGAACGCGAACACGTCCGTCCCGATCCGGTCGCCCACCCGGCTCCCGCCGACCGCGAGCGCCGCGCCGACGACGAACGCGGTCGTGTTGGTGAGCGCCGCGCGCACCGTCAACAGCGTCGTGTCGTTCCCGATGACCCGCGTGAGCGCCACCGTGGTGTTGAGGGAGAGGGCGACGACGCTCAGCCCGACGAGGACCGCAATTCCCTGCGGGAGGCGCTCGCGGGCGTACCACCGGTAGCCCAGCGCGATGACGGCGGCGACCACGCCCGCGAGCACGCCCAGCCCGCCGATGACGGCGACCACGCCGACCAGTCCCTCCTGGGAGACGACCTGGAGCGGCGTCACGCCGCCACCTCGCCGAAGGCCTCGAGCGCGTCGTGCGTCCCGACGGCGAACACCTCGTCGCCGGCCGCCACCGTCGTGGTCCCCCGGGGCGCGACGACCCAGCCGCCCGGACGCCGGATCGCCAGCACCACGACCCCGTAGGCGTCGCGGACGTTCGCCTCGCCGAGCGTCGTGCCGTCGAGTGCGCCACCGGTCCGGATCCGGAGCTTCCGGAACCGCCGCCCGGCCCGCCGGAGCAGCGACAGGAGTTCGAACTCCCGGCGCGTGCCCCGTGCCCGGACGACGACCTGCGGGTCGCTGGCCCGCAGCACCGTCTCGGCGTCGGCGCGCGCGACGGCCACCGTGAGCCGACCGCGGCCGCCGCTCGCAGTCGGCGCCCGAGCCGTCGCCGGAGCGGGCGCGTCGGTCGCCTCGTCGGCACCGGTCGTCTTCTCGGCCGCCGGGGGCGGCGACGCCGTCCCCTCGTCGCCGGAGCGGACGCTGACGACCGTCCCCTCGACCTCGCGGCCGTCCGTCTCGACGGTGACCGCGTCGCCGCGGGCCAGTCCCGTCGGGACGAGCGTCTCGACGGAGACGGCGCGCTCGCCGGCCGGGACGCGCCGCGAGAGCCCCGAGAGCGGCGGCGCGGCGGTGACCGTCGCGCGCGCCCGGTCGTCGAGGTCGACCTGCACGTCGGCGAGGTCGAACTCGGTCCGGAGCCGCTCTGCGAACCGGGCTTCGAGGGATTCGAGGGGCCCGTCGGCGGGGAGCGTCCAGTCGTGGTCGCGGATGGCCTGCCGGATCTCGTCCGGGAGCGGCGGGTACCCCTCCATGTCGTGGACCACGCCGGTGACCTGGACCCTGACCTGGCCCCGCCCCCCGACGAGTTCGACCACGTCCGCGGACAGCGTCCGCTCGCGCAGGCCCTGGAGGGTCAGGCGCTTGGGGAGGCGCGCGCCGAGTTTGTCGCCCTTGTCGTGCGCGTAGAGGGTGACCATCAGCACCACCACGATGCCCGAGAGGAGCATGGGCGCGTTGGCGGACTTGATGATGGTCGGGTCGTTGAGCGCGAGCAACCCGCCGTTGATACCGGCGATGGCGACGCCGAGGACGACCACACCGAACGCGGGGATCGAGATGTTGGTGAAGTACTTGAACAGGAACCCCAGGACGAACGCCACCAGCGCCGGGACGATGCCGGTGAGGAAGCCGAGGTAGATGCCGAAGAGGATCTCGACCGGAAACGGTGTCATGGCGGTGGCACGGCCGGGTCCGACAAGTATCGACGGGGTTTATGCAGTCCGCGACTCTCCGCCGGGAACATGGGTCGGTGGGCGCGCTACCGCATCAGGGCCGCGCTGTTGCTGGCGGGGACGGCGGCGGTGCTCTCGGTCGTGACGGGGCTGGTCAACATCAGCGACCCGACCGTCACGGGACCGCTGGCAGCCTACGTCCCGGCGGCCGTCCAGCGGGTCGCCGGCTTCACCGGCGCGCTCACCGGCTTCCTCCTGCTCGCCAGCGCGTTCGGGCTCCGGCGACGGTACCGGGCCGCCTGGTACGCCACGCTCGTCATGCTCCCCGTGGCCGCCCTGCAGGGGCTGGCCCAGTCGAGCCCCTACTCCTACCCGCTCGTCGCCGTCTCGGTGCTCGCCTTCCCCGTGGTGTCGCTGACCCGGGACGTGTTCGACCGCGACCTCGCGCTCACGACGAGCCAGCTCGCCGCGCTCGGCGCGCTCGTCGGCGCGCTCGGCTACTCGACGGTGGGCGCCTACGCGCTCCGCGCGGAGTTCGGCGGGCTCGACACCCTCCTCGACGCGTTCTACTTCGCGGTCGTCACCGCCAGCACCGTCGGCTACGGCGACATCACGCCGCAGTCGGCCATCGGCCGGCTGTTCGGCGTCTCGGCGCTCGTGCTCGGGACGGCGGCGTTCGCCGTCGCGCTCGGGACGCTGCTCGGCCCGGCCATCGAGGCCCGCTTCGCTCGCGCACTCGGAACCATGACCGACTCAGCACTCGAACTCCTGGAGAACCACGTCGTCGTGGTCGGCTACGGCGACCTGACGGAACCGATCCTCGAAGAACTCGACGTCCCGTTCGTCGTCGTCACGATCGACGCCGAGAAGGCCCAGCGCCTCCGCGACCGAGGCTACGAGGTCGTCGTCGACGACCCGAGCGACGAGGAACCGCTCCGGCGCGTCGGCATCGACCGCGCCCGGGCGCTCGTCGCCGCCACCCAGGACGACGCCCGCGACGCGCTGGCGATCCTCACCGCGCGCGAACTCAACCCCGACCTCCGCATCGTGGCCGCCGCCACCGAGCGCGAGAACGAGACGAAACTCCGACGCGCCGGCGCCGACGTCGTCATCAGCCCGGCGGTCATCGGCGGCCACATGCTCGTCGAGTCGGCGCTCCGCGAGACCGATGCCGAGGGGCTGGCCGACCGCATCCTCGAAGCGAGCGACGAGTCCGACCTCGACTGACGCCGCTCTCCGGGCGGGACGGCACCGGGGGGTCGACGCCGCTCACCCGTCCGGCTGGTCGAGCGTGACACGCCCGTCGGCGGCGACGGTGACGGTGTACCCGCAGTAGCCGACCTGCACGGTCCCGCCCCGGCGCGGCGTCCCGTCGGGTCGCGGCCGAAAGAGGGCGTCGAGGGCGTCCGTGTCGACGACGTCGGAGAGCGGCGGCAGGGACGCCACCGTCGCCTGTTCGCGCGTGGCCACCGCCTCGATGACTGCGTAGGAGGCCGATCGCTCGTCTCGATCCCGCTGTTCCGTACCTGCCGCGCCGTGACGCTGCACGATCATCGACTTTTATACTGTCTGTTTCGATATCAGACCCACGGTCGGTGTGGGTATCCCGCAAGGAAACCTCGTTCGAGTGGGACGCTCCGGGCAGGTTGCGGGTCTCGACGGGGCTACCGTTCCTCCCAGAGCCGCGCGGCGAGGACCAGCGCGCCGGTCAGGACGGTCCAGAGCTGCCACCCCGCCGCCGCGAGCGGCACGATGCGCTCGACGTCGGGCGGCTCGGCTCCCCTGGAGGGGTCGACCGGGTTGCTGATGTGGACCTGTGCCGTGGTGCCTTTCTGGCCCGCATCGACGACCGTCCGGGCGCCGTGTCCGGTCTGCTCGCGGGTGACCGTCACGAACGTCTGGACGAACCCCTCCCGCGTGGAGTAGAACGCGTGGCCGTCGAGCTGGTAGAACTGGTCGTGGAGCGGGTAGAACAGGTTGACGCCGCCGAACCGGCCGCCCATCACGAGATCGAGCCCGATCGCCGCGACGGCGAACGTGACGACGCACACCCACGCGACCCGGATGCCGTTCCCCTCGAACCGGGGAGCCAGCCACGACTCGGCGCCGAGCCAGGGCAGGCGCTCGCGGCCGCGGGTGTCGAGGGCGACGGCGACCGCCGCGCCGAGCGGGAGCAACAGGGTGTGGCCCACCGAGCGATGGGCGCCCGCGAGGACTAGTCCCACGACGGCGTCGAGGTCGGCGGCGGCCACGAGCGCCAGCGCCAGGGCGACGGCCCGCCGGTCGAACGCCGACCCCAGGAGCGCCGTCGCGACGATCGCCCCGAAGGCCACGTGAACCAGGGTTGACGGCATGGGCGTCCGGCAGAGCGGGGCAGAGATAGGGCTTCCGCCGGTGCAGACGAGTCCGGCCCCGATCCCGGCGACGCCGGGGGCAGACTCACCCGAGGAACGTGAGCAGTCCCTTCTGGGCGTGCAGGCGGTTCTCGGCCTGGTCCCAGACGAGCGACTGGTCGGACTCGATGACCTCGTCGGTGACCTCCTCGCCGCGGTGGGCGGGGAGACAGTGCATGAAGTACCGGTCGCCGAGGAGGTCGGCGTCGACCTGGAAGCCGCCCTCCTGGAACGCCGAGAGCTTGCGCTCGCGTTCGGTCTCCTCGCCCATGCTGACCCAGACGTCGGTGTAGACGACGTCGCTGTCCGCGACGGCGGCCTCGGGGTCGTCGGTGACGGTCGGGGCCGCGCCGAGGTCGGCGGCGCGGTCGAGCACCGACTCGTCGACGCCGTACTCGGCGGGCGTCGCCACCGTCAGGTCGAGACCGACCATGGCGGCGCCGACGACGAACGACTGGGCGACGTTGTTGCCGTCGCCGACCCAGGCGACCTCGGCGTCGAAGCCGAGGTGGTCCTTGATGGTGAGGAGGTCGGCCAGCGTCTGGCAGGGGTGGGCGTCGTCGGTCAGCCCGTTCACGACCGGGACGGTGGCGTACTCGGCGAGTTCGAGGGCGTCCTCGTGGTCGAACACGCGGGCCATGATGAAGTCGACGTACCGCGCGAGCGCCCGTGCGGTGTCCTTGATCGGCTCGCCGTGGCCGAGTTGCGTGTCGTCCGGCCCGAGGAAGATGGCGTGGCCGCCGAGCTGGGTCATCCCGGTCTCGAAGGAGACGCGGGTCCGCGTCGAGGGCTTCTCGAACAGCATCGCCAGCGTCTGGTCGGCCAGGACCGGGTGTGCCTTCCCGCGCTGGGTCCGCTCTCGCAGGTCCGCCGCGCGGCGGAGGACGTCGTCCAGTTCCGGGCGGGTCAGGTCGTCGACGTCGATGAAGTTGCGTGGCATGGCTCAGGTGAGGCGGGTACAGACGTCTTCGAGGACGTGGGTCGCACGGTCGAACTCGTCGAGGTCGATGCGCTCGTCCGGCGCGTGGTCGAGGTCGGAGTTCCCGGGGCCGTAGGTGACCATCGGGCAGTCCCACTGTCGGGCGAAGACGTTCATGTCGCTCGTGCCCGTCTTGCGGAGGAGGCGCGGGTCGCCGCCTGCTCGCCGGACGGCGCCGCGGAACGCGCGGGCCACCTCGGTTCGGGGGCTCTGCATCACCGGCTCGACCATGTCCTTCCAGTTGACGGTGCCGACCGTGAGCTTCCCGTCGGCGATCTCGCGCACCTCGTCGGCCGTGAGGTCCGGGGGCACGCGGAGCTGGACGTCCATCGTCGCCTCGACGGAGAGCCCGTCGTCGCTCACGCCGCCCTCGAAGCGGACGGGCTTGGTGGTGACGCGCTCGAACACCGGCTCCCACTCGTCGACCGCGAACCGCTCCTCGACGCGGTCCCACCAGGCCATCGCGTCCTCGATGGCGTTGTTCTCCGGGCGGGAGGTGTGGCCCGACTCGCTGGTGGCGACGTACGTCCCCGAGACCAGCCCGCGGTAGCCGAGCGTGATGCCGTCCCAGCCGGACGGCTCGCCGTTCACGACCGCGTCCGGGGCGTCCCGGTCGGCGACCAGGTGGCGCGCGCCCCGGGAGTCGACTTCCTCGCCGACGACGCCGGCGAAACTCGCGCCGGTCCGGACGGCGGCGACCGCCATCGACACCAGCGGCCCCTTCGCGTCGACGCTCCCGCGCCCCCAGAGGACGGGGCCGTCCTCCGTCTCCTCGACCTCGACCGGGATGTCGCCCGGCACCGTGTCGACGTGGGAGGTGAGCAGGACGCCGTCGTCGGCCGGCGCGCGGACGTTACCGACCTCGTCGAGCCAGGCCTCGCGGCCCCGCTCCTCGAAGAACTCGACGAGCAGTTCTGCACACGCGGTCTCCTCGCCGGTCGGCGACGGCGTCGCGACCACGGCCTCGAAGAACTCGCGGGCCTCGACGTCGGCGTCGCGCTCGGTCGCGTCGGCGTCGCTCACGCGACCACCTCTGCGAAGGCGGCGACCACCTCGTCGACGTGCTCGCGCTCGACGGTGAGCGGCGGGAGCAGGCGCAGCACCGTCCGTCCGGCCGGGAGTGCGAGCACGCCGTGCTCCAGCGCGAGGTCGCGGGCGGCGGCGTTGGCGCCGCGCTTCAGTTCGACGCCGACCAGCAGGCCCTCGCCGCGGACCTCGCGGACGGCGTCGCCCAGCGCCGACTCGAGCTCGTCGCGCATGTAGGCGCCGGTCTCGGCGGCGTGTTCGGGCCAGCCCTCCTCGACGACCGTGGAGACGGTCGCGTCGACGGCCGCCGAGATCACGGGCCCGCCGCTGAACGTCGAGTTGTGGGAGGCGGCTCCCTCGGCGATCCAGTCCGCACAGAGCGTCGCGCCGACGGGGAGGCCGTTCGCGAGCCCCTTCGCCGAGGTCAGCACGTCGGGGACGACGCCTGCTCGCTCGGTCGCCCACATCGTCCCGGTGCGGCCCATCCCGGTCTGGACCTCGTCCACGATCAGCGCCGCTCCGGCCTCGGCGGTCAGCTCCCGGGCCGCCGGGAGGTACCCCGCCGGCGGGACGTTGATGCCGCCCTCGCCCTGGATCGGCTCGACGATGACCGCTGCAGTCTCGTCGTCGACCGCCTCGGTCAGGGCGTCGGCGTCGCCGTAGGGGACGAACTCGACGTCGCCGATCAGCGGCTCGAAGGGCGTCCGGTACTTCTTCGTCCAGGTCGTCGCGAGCGCGCCCATCGTCCGGCCGTGGAAGCCCTGCATGGTGGCGACGATCTTCGAGTCCCCGGTGGCCGAGCGCGCGAACTTCAGCGCGGCCTCGTTGGCCTCGGTGCCGGAGTTGCAGAGCCAGACCTTGTCGATGTCGCCCGGCGCGGCGGCCGCCAGCACGTCGTAGGCACGCTCCCTCGCGGCGACCGGGTAGGACGCCTGGACGAACGTCAGGCGCTCGACCTGCTCCTGCACCGCGTCGACGACGGCCGGGTGGCAGTGGCCGAGCGGCGTGCACGCAAAGCTCGCGCCGACGTCGAGGTACTCGGTTCCGTCCTCGCCGTAGAGGTAGACGCCCTCGCCGGACTCGATGGCGATGGGCTTCTCCGAGTGGACGAAGTTGTGCTCGCTCACGTCGATCCCTCCTCGGGTTCGGTGACGGCGCCGGACAGGACGTGCGTCCCGCCGCCGTCGAGAGCGGCGTGGACGGGCCGGTCTGCGTTCGCGCTGGCGATGACGACCTCCGCCGCGCCGCCGTCGAGGGCCTCGGTGGCGGCCATCACTTTCCGCTCCATGAACCCCTCGGCGGCGTCGGTCAGGCGGTCGTACTCGGCGGGCGTCGCGACGCGCTCGATGCGCGTCGACGGGTCGTCCGGGTCGGCGTAGACGCCCTCGACGTCGGTCAGCGAGACCAGCGTCGCGCCGAGCGCGGCCGCGACGGCCGCGCTCGCGCGGTCGGCGTCCGTGTTGACCGCCACGCCGTCGTCGGCCAGCATCGGCGGCGACGCGACCGGGACGTACCCGTCGGCCAGCAGCGACTCCAGCAGCGCGGCGTTCACCGACTCGATGCGGCCGGAGTGGTCGCCGCGGCGGATCTTCTTCTTGCCGTCCTCGACGACGCGGACGGCGGACTTCCGGGGGCCGGTGAGGAGAGCACCGTCCACGCCCGAGAGCCCGACCGCGTCCGCGCCGGCGTTCTGCAGGCCGGTGACGAGGTCGGTGTTGACCAGGCCCGCCATCGCCATCTTGAACACGTCCATCGTCTCCTCGTCGGTGAAGCGGCCGACGACGCCGGAGGGCGTCTCGACGTACTCCGGGTCGATGTCCATCCGTTCGAGCGCGTCGTCGACGGCCGTCGACCCGCCGTGGACGACGGCGACGTCCTCGCCCTCGTCGGCGAGCGCCGCGACGTCCGCGAGCGCGCCCTCGGGTTCGACTGCGCGCGCGCCGCCGATCTTGACGACGACCGTCATGGCGCCCCCACGGGGTGCAGCCCCACTGGGTCCAGCCCGGCGGTCTCGTCGAGCCCGAGCGCGACGTTGGCGGCGTGGACCGCCTGCCCGGCCGAGCCCTTCATCATGT
>JBDGSV010000023.1:0-24407 GCA_042217375.1 Haloarculaceae archaeon
CGTCGTCGAGCAGGATCTCGTCGCGGTACATGTTCGTGACCGGCACCTCGGCGGTGGGGAGCAGCCAGAGGTCGTCGTCGTCGTAGTCGTCCGACTGGCGGGCGCCGACGCGGTAGGCGTCCTCGGCGAACTTGGGGAGCTGGCCCGTCCCGCGCATCGACGCGCTGTTCACCGGGATGGGCGGGAAGACGTCGGTGTACCCCTGCTCGCGGTGGACGTCGAGCATGAACTGGACGAGCGCGTACTCCAGGCGCGCGCCCTCGCCCTTCACGAACTGGAAGCCGCCGCCGGCCACCTTCGCGCCGCGCTCGAAGTCCAGCACGTCCAGGTCCTCCCCGAGGTCGTAGTGGGGGACGACCGGCGCCGGGAGGTCGCGCAGGTCCTCGAACCCCTCGCGGTAGACCTCGACGTTGTCCGACTCGTCCTCGCCCACCGGGGCGTCCTCGTGGGGGACGTTCGGGAGCTGGAGCAAGAGGTCCTCCAGTTCGTCTTCGAGCGCGGACGCGCGGTCCTCGACGGCCTCGAGTTCGGTCTTCAGCTCCTGGGAGCGCTCGATCGCGGCCTGGGCAGCCTCCTCGTCGCCGGCCTGCTTGAGGTCGCCGATGCGGCTGGACACCTGGTTGCGCTCGTGCCGGAGGTCGTCGCCGCGGGCCTTCAGTTCGCGCCACTCCTCGTCCACGTCCAGCACCCGGTCGAGGTCGACGTCCTCGACGCCCTTCGTCTCCAGGGCGCGGCGGACCTCCTCGGGGTGCTCGCGGACGAACTGCCTGCTCAGCATGTGCCCGCGGTTCTCGGTCGCCGGGCAAAGGGGTGTCGGTCGGGCAGGGCCGCCTCCGGCCGCGGAACGGGGACTTTTTGCTCGCCGTCGCCGACTCTCACCCATGGCTATCGGTGACGTGTTCGAGGTCCCCGGCGTCGCGGACCTCTACTACCTCGACACCGGGATGTACGACGTGGCCGAGTACGGGTCGGTGTTCGTCTACGACACCGACCGCCCCGCGCTCGTCGACACCGGACTCGGCCCCAGCTACGAGTTGGTCCTCGACGCGCTGGCCTCGCTCGGCATCTCGCCCGCCGACCTCGAACTCGTCGTCCCCACGCACGTCCACCTCGACCACGCCGGCGGGGCGGGCTTCCTCGCCGAGGCGTGCCCGAACGCCGGGGTGTACGTCCACGAGGTCGGCGCGCCGCACCTCGTCGACCCCGGGCGGCTGTGGGAGGGGACCCGCCGCGCCGTCGGCTCGCTGTTCGAGTACTACGTCGAGCCCCGCCCGGTGCCGGCCGACCGCGTCACCGAACTCTCGGACGGCGACGTGCTGGACCTCGGGAACCGAATCCTCGACGTCTACCACGCCCCGGGACACGCGCCCCACCAGGTCGTGCTGTTCGACCCGGACGACCGCGTCCTGTTCACGGCCGACGCCGCGGGCATCTACGTCCAGGAGCGCGACGAGGTCCGGCCAACCAGCCCGCCCTCGGACTTCGACCTGGAACAGTGCCTCGTCGACGTCGAGACGCAGCAGGCGCTCGACCCGGAGATGCTCTGTTACGGCCACTACGGCCACTGCCCGGCGGGCGACGAACTCGCGACCTACGCGTCGGTCATCCGGGAGTGGGTCGCTGACATCGCGGCCGTGCGCGACGAACTCGGCGACGACGACGCCGTCGTTGCGCACTTCGTCGAGACGAACGACCTCGACGAGGTGTGGGGCGCCCGGAAGGTCGACCCCGAGATCGCGATGAACGTGCGGGGCGTGCTCCGCTACCTCGACCAGCGCGGGTGACCGCGCCGCCGGCCGGGTGGGAATCTGGTACGTACCTGCAGGTACGCACCTGCTACCGGAAATAAGCGCTATGTACGCCAGCCGACTCGGCCACGGTAGGCAATGGTACGCTGTCATCACGGCGGGTGCGGGTGGCGGTCGGTGGCGCCCACGGAGGCGGCCGGCGTCCGGCAACTCGCGACGCACGTCGTCACAGAGCACGCGACGGAGGTCGACGCGGAGGTCCCCGAGGGCATGGTCCAGGTGAAACTCGACGCCGAGAGCGAGTGGCTGACGGTGACCCCGGCGGAGGCGCAGGCGCTCCACGACCGCGTCCACGGGTCGGCACGGCCGGGCGACGACCAGTAGGCGGCTCGTACCGCCGCACGCGGCCGGCGCCGTCACACCGGCGGCCGGAAAGCCGGCCGTACGACCGGCAACCGGTCAATAACTACGGGACCGCCGGCCGACGTGGGCGAGTGGTGGTACACGTGGCAAAACAGCTCAGCTGCCAGGACGCCGGTATCGACTGCGAGTTCATGATCCGCTCCGAGGACGAGTCCGAACTGATCGAGATGGTCCAGCAGCACGCCCGGGACGTCCACGACATGGAGATGTCGCAGTCGGACGTCCAGGACCTGATACAGACAGTCTGAGGCGACGCGGGCACGACGCGGCGAGCGCCGGCGCCGGTGGTCCGCAGACGGCAGCGACCCGTGCCGGCGTTTGGCACATTTATGGCGCCGGATCGACTACCCCACGCCATGCCACGGCTCTCGCTCGCCCACCGCCCGGGCAACCACTGCGGCTCGACCTCGCTGCGCGACCTCGCCGACTACTACGGCTGGGGGTTCGACGAGGCGGCCTGCTTCGGCCTCGGGTCCGGCCTCGGGTTCAGCTTCATGCGCGTCTCAGACAGCCCCCAGCGGCTGTTCTTCGGCCGCCCGAGCTGGCTGGAGTGGGCCTTCTTCGAGCACGTGGGCGTCGACCACGAGATTCACGAGGGGCAGGCGTTCCCCGACGCGTTGGACGACGTCGTCACCACCGTCGACGCCGGGGCGCCCGTGATGATCTTCACCGACCTCTACTACCTCGACTACTACGAGTCGAGCACGCACTTCTCGCCGCACTCGCTGCTCGTGGTGGGCTATGACGAGGACCACGTCCACCTGGCGGACAGCGAGTTCGAGGCCGTCCAGGAGCTCCCGCTGGACCGGCTGGCGGAGGCGATGACCTCCGACCACGTCACGCCGCTCCAGTGTCGCTACCTCACGGTCGAGGACCCGTCGCTCGGCGCCGACTTCGAGACCGGCGCGCGAGTCGCCATCCGCGAGACGGCGACCGCCATGCTCGATCCGGCGGCCGGGCGCGGCGGGGGCGACGCCGACTTCGGCGAGCAGGGCGTGCCCGCCATCCGGGCGTTCGCGGCCGACCTCCCGACCTGGAACGACCTCGACGACCCGCGCTGGACCGCGCGGTTCGCCTACCCGAACGTCGAGCGCCGGGGGACCGGCGGCGGTGCGTTCCGGAAGATGTACGCCGACTTTCTCGACCAGGCCGTCGAGGCGGTGCCGATCCCGGCCGACGCGCCGGTCCGGATGCACGACATCGCCGCCGCCTGGACCGACCTCGGCCGGGTGCTCTACGAGGCGAGCGAGACCGACGACGCGGCCGAGCGCGAGTCGCACTTCGCCGCCGCCAGCGAGCGGGCGAGCGACCTCGCCGACCGGGAGGCGGCGCTGTACGAGGACCTCCGCGCCGCGGTCTGACCTCGCGTGCGGGAGACCGTCACACACTTATCCACGCGCGGGACGAGTGACAGGTACGTGAGCGACAGACTCGAACACCTCCCGTTCGCGCGCCTGCTCGACATCCGAATCACGGACGCGGGCGAGGGACGCGCAGTCGGTCGGATCGACCTGCAGGAGAAACACACCTCGAATCCGGCGAGCGGCATCGCCCACGGCGGCGTCCCCTACGCGCTCGCGGACACGGTCGCCGGGGCGGCGGCGGGGTCGGTGAACGCGAGCGTGACGCCGACCATCGACATGCGGATCGACTACCTCCAGCCGTCGGTCGGCGAGTACATCGAGGCCGAGGCCGAGGTCGTCCGCAACGGGAACAGCGTCTCGACGGTCGACGTCGAGGTGCGCGACGACGCGGGCGACCTCGTGGCGACCGCCCGGGGGACGTTCAAGTCCAGCGGGTCGACGGGGACCTCCCCCTGGGAAGCGGACCGCGACGGGGGCGAGCCGTGAGGCCCGTCGCGCGGCCGCCGGCGGGCGGCACGTCCGGCGCGGGCGCGGCGCTGGAGGTGCGGACGTGACCGAGATCGTCGTCTGCTTCGACCGCGACGAGGCGGTCAGCACGAACCCGCACCCCGATCCGAACAAGCCCGCGGTCCCGCTCGGCTGGGTGAAGTACCTCGCCCACGCCGCCGAGGGCGTGGACGTGTGGGCGACCGGCAACCAGACGCTCCGCCAGGAGGCGGCCATCCCCGGGACCGAGCGCGCGCTCGCCATCTGGGAGGCGCTCGGCGTCGAGAAGGACGGCCGCTTCTCGATCCCCGACCCGCTCCGCTTCGACCTGCCGCGGCGCGACCGCCTCCACGTCGTCCAGGACCTCTACGCCGCCGGCGGCCGGGACCCGACGTTCGTCGTCGTCGACGACGTCGACCTCGGGAACATGGCCCGGTACGGCTGGCGGCACTTCTTCCCCTGGGACTTCGTGGCCGCCGTCGAGCGCGGAGAGGCCCCCGTCGCCGTGCCCGACGACCACGGCTACTCCGACGCCCCCTACGAGACCGACGAGCAGGCGACCGCGCCGCACTTCGACCCGCAGGCGGCCGAGGACGGCCCGTCCACGCGCCGGGCGACCGGCGAGCGCGAGTGAGCCGGCCGGGGAAACACCCATCACCGCCCCGGTCGACGCCGGGGCCATGGAGATAGACGCGTACCTGCCGTCGGTCGACGTGACCGAGGTGGGCGACCTCGCGGCGCAGGCAGAGACCCAGGGGTTCGGCGGGCTGTGGGTGACCGAGTCCAGCCACTCGCCGTACACGCTGCTGACGCAGGCGGCGAGCGAGACCGCGACCATCGACGTCGGGTCGGCCATCGCGGTCGCGTTCCCGCGCAGCCCGATGGTCACCGCCTACACCGCCTGGGACATCCAGCAGCTCTCGGGCGGGCGGCTCGTTCTCGGCCTCGGGACCCAGGTCAAGGGCCACATGGAGCGGCGCTTCTCCGTCGACTTCGAGTGGGAGCGCCCCGGGCCCCGCCTGCGGGAGTACGTCGAGGTCCTCCAGCACCTCTGGGACGCCTGGGCCACCGGCGGCGAGGTGGGCTACGAGGGCGAGTTCTACCAGATCACGCTCTGTCCGGACCAGTGGACCCCGGACCCGATCGACGCGCCCGCGCCCGAGGTGTACGTCGCGGGCGTCAACCCGTTCAACCTGAAGCTCGCCGGCCACCTCTGTGACGGGGTGCACGTCCACCCGCTCCACTCGCCGGAGTACGTCGCGGAGGAGGTCGTCCCGAACGTGGCGGCCGGGGCCGAGATCGGCGACCGCGACCCCTCGGAGGTGACCCTCGCCACGCAGGTGATGGCCATCACCGGCGACGAGGAGGAGCGGGCGGCCGCCCGCGAGCGGGCGCGTCAGCAGATCGCCTTCTACGGCTCGACGCGCACCTACGAGACCATCTTCGCAGTCCACGGCTGGGAGGACGTCGTGGCCGACCTCCACGACCTGTCGACGCAGGGCCGGTGGGACGAGATGGGCGACCTGATCACCGACGAGATGCTCGCGGCGTTCACCGTCGAGGCCGACTGGCCCGACCTCCGGGACGCCATCGAGGACCGCTACGAGCACGTCGACCGCGTCTCGCTGTACACGCCGTTCGACGGGCGCGATCGGTGGCGACAGCTGGTCGGCTGATACGGTCTCCTGCACGTCGTGCCCGACTGCCGGCGGTCGGAGCGACAGGGACAGGACGAGCGTCGAGAACGCGAGGGGAGCGCTAGTCGTCGGCCGGCGCGAGCCCCTGCGAGACGTTCGCGTCGGGGACGGTCCCGTCGTCGTTCCAGCCGCGGGCCTCGTAGTACTCCGAGAGCGCCGCCGAGAGGTCCGGGAGGTCGTAGGGGAGGTCGTCGTCGTCCGCGCGGTCGAAGCCGCGCTGGTTGTTGAAGTAGCGTTCGAGTTCGACCACGCGCGCGCCGACCGCGTCGAGGTCGTCGTAGTCGGCGTCGAGGAGCGCGCTGACCTGCTCGCGGGAGACCTCGCCGAAGGCGAACTTGCACATCACGGCGGAGTCCTTGACGGCGTTGTGGTTCTCGCGGTCGACGAGGGCGTCCGCCTTCCCGAGCGTGCCCTCGGAGTCGAGGGCCTGATCGGGACCGACGAGGGGGTACTCGAGCTGGTACATCTCGCCGTACATGTGGTCGGCGCCGCGGTTGGAGGTCGCGAAGGAGAGCCCCTGGCCGTGGAGCGCGCGGCCGTCGTGGGCGGAGAACTCCATGCCCTTCATGGTCCAGTTCTCGACGCCGAGGTCGTCGGCGAAGCGGTCGACGCCCTCGGCGAGCGTGTCGCCGACGCCCTCGCGGAAGGCGATCTTCTCCACGAGGTCGTGCATCAGGTCGGTGTTACCGAACTCGTCCTCGCTGGCGAGGTAGGCGGCGACTACGTCGCCACAGGAGATGGTGTCGAGGCCGTACTCGTCGCAGAGTTCGTTGGCCTCCATGATCGCGACGAAGTCGCGGTTGACCGCGTTCGAACCGAACGACATCACCGTCTCGTACTCGGGGCCTTCGGTCACCAGCCCCGAGTCCTCGTCCTTGGTGGGGAGCTTGCAGGCGAACGCGCACTGCGAGCAGGTGCCCTTCTTGTACTTGTGCTCGGCGACCGCGGTGGGGCCGATGTCGCCGGCGCCGTCGAACTGGAGCTCCTGGAAGTAGCGCGTGGGGAGCGCGCCGACGGAGTTGGCGTACTCGGTGACCGAGACGGTCCCGCTGTCCTTCATCGGGCTCTCGGAGGTGGCGGCCTGGCGCCGGACGTCGGCGACCGTCTCCTGGTCGATCTCGATGTCCGGCGGGGAGTCGCCCTCGAAGGTGAGGAACTTCACGTTCTTCGACCCGAGGACGGCGCCCAGGCCGCCGCGGCCGAACGCCCGCGACTCCGTGGTCATGATGGCGGCGAACCGGACCTGGTGTTCCCCGCCCGGCCCGATGGCGGCGATGTGCTCGGCGCCGAGGCCCCGCGTCTCCTCGACGTGCTCGGTGACCTCGGAGGTCGTCGCCTCGGCGAGGTCGGGCACGGACTCGAACTCGACGCCCTCGTCGGTGACGTGGAGGCCGACCAGGTCGTCGCTGGCGCCGGCGACCTCGACGGCGGCGTAGCCGGTGTCGGCGAAGTTCCGCGACATGAAGCCGCCGGCGTTCGAGGAGAGGAGCCCGTCGGTCAGCGGCGAGACGGCCGTGGCCGACATCCGGCCGGTGAAACTCGTCTGGGAGGCCTGCAGCGGACCGGTCGTGAACAACAGGCTGTTCTCGGGGCCGAGCGGGTCGGCGTCGTAGGGGATGCGGTCGTGTGCGAGACGGGTGGCGACGCCTCGCCCGCCGATGAACGACTCCAGCACGTCGTCGATGTCCGTCTCCTCGACCGACCGGTCGCCCACGTCGATCGTCAGGAGTGGACCCTTCGCGTGTAGCATTGACACCAGTTGGTTGGCCGGACCGACTATAAAATCTGGCCTCAGGGCGTCAGCTAGCCGTTCGGGGTTTCACGCGTCACGGACGACGCGACTCCCGGGGGACGCCGCGCCCGACGCTAGCCGTTGGCGGTTTCGCGGCCGAGCTCAGCCGTCCGGGTGACAGAACGCCATCGCCTCGCGGACGGCCTCGCGCTGGCCGATGAGCGTGATGTTGTCCCCCTCCGAGAGCGTGTAGTCGGCCGCGGGGACGAAGCTTTCGTCGTCGCGGCTGACGAGCGCGATCAGACAGCCCGAGGGCAGGTCGGGGCCCACCTCGCGGATGGTGCGCCCGATGAGTTCGGCGGAGGTCACTTCGATCTCCTGGACGTCGCCGGAGCGGCCGATCTCGCCCATCCAGTTGGCGAGCGCGGGGCGCTCGATGAGGTTGTCGAGCGACTGGGCGGTCGCGAGCGCCGAGGAGATGGCGCGCACGCCCAGGTCCTCGAACGCCTCGACGTTGCCGGGGTTGTTCACCCGGGCGAGGATCTGTTCGACGTCGAACTTCGAGCTGGCGAGCTGGGCGACCAGGAGGTTCACGTCGTCGTCGCCGGTGGCGGCCGCGACGACCCGGGCGTTGGCCGCGCCGGCCGCCCGCAGCGCGTCGGTGTCGGTGCCGTCCCCGATGTGGACGGTGTGACCGGCGTTGCGGGCGAGTTCGACCTGCGTCTCGTCGTCTTCGACGATGACGACGTTCTCACCGCGGTCTTCGAGGCGCTCGGCGAGCGCGCGGCCCACCTGTCCGCCTCCGATTACGAGTACACGCATGGGTATCACGTCGAGTGCTTCAGCGAGTCGGCGGGCGAGTCCACCCTCGAAGACGACCGTCACGAGGATGACGAGGAAGACGGTGCCGACGAGCAGCGTCGCGCCGGTGTCGAACTGGGCGGCCTGTGCCGTCTGGCCGGCCGCCCGGAGCGCCGCGGCGCGGTTCTCCAGTTCGACCGCGAACAGCGTGGCCACCGAGGCCGGGATGATGCCGCGCGGGCCGACGAAGCTCATGAACAGCTTCTCGGCGGTGGTGAACCGGTCGCCGACGGTCGAGACGAACACCAGGACCGGCCGGATGACGAGCGCGACCGCGGCGGCGATCACCAGTCCCGGCAGCCCGAGCGCCAGGAGGTCCTCGAAGCGGAGCAGCGCCGCCAGCGCGATGAACACGAACGACAGCACCAGCAGCGTGATGTCGCCCTTGAACTCGGAGATGTCCTCCTCGTAGGGGACGTCGAGGTTGCCGAGGACGACCCCGGCGGTGGCGACGGCGGCGACGCCCGCCTCGCTGGCGATGATGTCGGCCGCCCCGAACGCGACGAGCGCGCCGGCCAGCACGAGCAGGCGGGCGTTCTGTGGCGCGTTCCCCGGCGAGAGGTCGACGTACCGGAGCAGGTACCAGATGAGCGACGCCACGAGCAGGCCGACGAGGAGACCGACGCCGAGCCGCTCGGCGAACAGCACCAGAAACGCGTCGGCGGACGCCTCGCCCGCGACGATGATCTCGAAGACGACGACCGCGACGATGGCCGCGGTCACGTCGTTGGCGATCCCCTCGGTCTCGAGGGCGGCCTCGACGCGGTCGCGGACCGGGACGACCTCGAGGATGGGCGCGACGACGGTCGGGCCGGTGGCGACCAGCAGCGCGCCGATCAGGAAGGCGAAGTCCCAGGGCACGCCGTAGGCGAGCCTCGTCACCGCCGCCGTCCCGAAGAGCGCGAGCAGCGCGCCCACGGTGACGAGGCGGACGTTCTCCGTCGGCGCGGTCCGGAGCTGGTCGACCCGGAGGTGGAAGGCGCCCTCGAAGACGATGATGGCGACCGAGAGCCCGACGATGGCCGGCAGCGCGTCGCCGAAGGAGGCCCGGGTGACGAAGCCCAGCCCCTCCGGCCCGAGGACGATGCCCGCGCCGACGAGGAAGATGATGCTCGGCACCTGGAACCGCGCGGCGAGCACCTGCGCCAGGACCCCGAGCGCGATGATGGCCGCGACCAGCGGGATCAGCTCACCGGTCGCCACGCCGACACCTCATACGGCAGGTGCACGAGAGCGACCGACAAAAGCGACCTGATCCCGATCGGCGAGACGGCCGGCGCGCGACGGGAGACGGCGCCCACCGGCGGTTCGACGGGCTTATTCGTCCCGACCGGCAAGGCACCCGAGAATGACGGAACCGGAGCTCGACGTCATCGAATTCCTGCTCACGGCTCACCTCTACACGACCGACCGTGACCGCGAGCCGGACGACCTGCCGCCGCGCTACCGGCGCGTCTTCTGGGAGGGTGGGACCATCGAACGACCGCTCAGCGTCACGGACCCGATCGCGAACACGGCCACGGGCGTCGACCGCCCGTGGGACGCCGTCTCGGGGCTGATGTTCACCGAGCGAGACGAGTTCTCGGGGACGATCTCGCTCACGGAGACGGACATGGCCGAGCAGTGGTTCCTCGACCGGGTGGACGCCGACCGGATCCGCTCGAACCCCGTCCTCGCGGCCGCCTACGAGTCGGAGTTCGAGGACGTCAGTTACGCCGAGGCGCGCGAGCAGAACCGCCCGATCCAGGCCGACCGGGTGTGGATCGACTCGCTGCTGGACGAGTACTTCGACGAGGAGGACGAGGAGATGCTCGACCTCGTCGAGGTCCGCGCCCCCGAGGAGGTCGAGGTCACCCTCGACGACCTCGTGCTGACGACCGACCAGGAGGACGAGATCTCGAAGATCGTCAAGGCGATCGAGCACCGCGACTACCTCGCCGAGATCGGGCTCCGGGAGATCGGGAAGCTGCTGTTCGTCGGGCCGCCGGGGACCGGGAAGACCAGCATCGCGCGAGCGCTCGCCCACGACCTCGACCTGCCGTTCGTCGAGGTGAAGCTCTCGATGATCACGAGCCAGTACCTGGGCGAGACGGCCAAGAACGTCGACAAGACCTTCGAGGTCGCGAAGCGGCTCTCGCCGTGCATCCTGTTCATGGACGAGTTCGACTTCGTGGCCAAGACCCGCTCCTCGGACGAGCACGCCGCGATCAAGCGCGCAGTCAACACGCTGCTCAAGAGCATCGACGAGGTGTCGCTCATCCAGGACGAGGTGCTCCTGATCGGCGCGACCAACCACCCAGACCAGCTCGACGCCGCGGCCTGGCGGCGCTTCGACGAGATCGTCAACTTCCCCAAGCCGGACAGCCAGATGCGCGCGGACATCCTCCGGCTCATCACCCGCCCCATGGAGATCGTCGACTTCGACCCCGTGGAACTGGCCGACGCCACCGAGGGGCTCACCGGGAGCGACCTCCGGCTCGTCCTCCGGGAGGCGGTGCTGAACGCGCTCACCGAGGAGCGCACCACCCTCACCCAGCAGGACCTCCTCGACGCCGTCGCCGGCTTCGAGGAGCGGGACAACCTCAAGAACATGGACATGATCGACGGCGACGCGGACGCGCTCATCGCGGGCGGCGACATCTCCGGCGGGAGCGACGGCCACTCCGACCACGACCACGACCACGACTGACGACCGTGCCGCCGGCGAGCCCGCGCCGCGAGCCGGCACCGCGGAGCGCCGGCGTGCCGGCCGGCGCGACGCCCGGCTGGATCAGTCGGGGCCGGTCCCGATGCCGTGTTCGAGGGGCTCGGGCAGGAGCTCGCTCTTGAGCACCTTGCCGCCGGGGTTTTTCGGCAGCTCCGAGAGGATGCGGACGATCTCTGGCACCTTGTAGTCGGCGAGCTGGTCGCGACAGTGCGCGAGCAGGTCGTCCTCGGTGAGCTGGTGGCCCGGCTTGGGCACGACGGCGGCGAGCACGCGCTCGCCCAGCACCGCGTCCGGGAAGCCCGTGACGCTCGCCTCCAGGACGCCGTCGTGGGCGACCAGCACTTCCTCGACGTCGAGCGCGAAGATGTTCTCGCCGCCGCGGACGAGCTTGTCCCGGTCCCGGCCCTTCAGCGAGACAAACCCGTCGGCGTCGATGCTGGCGAGGTCGCCCGTGTGGTACCACAGCCCCGGGGTCGGTCCCGAGGCGAAGCTCTCGGCGGTCGCCTCCGGGCGGTCGAGGTAGCGGTCGACGACGATCGGGCCCCGGACGAGGAGTTCGCCGACGTCGTCCGGCCCGAGCGGATCGCCGTCCCCGTCGACGACCGCGAGCTGGACCACCGGCGAGGGGATGCCGATGGTCTCGGCGCGGTCGTCGGTGTACTGGTCCGGACAGAACGTCGCCAGGCCGGCGACGGTCTCGGTGGTCCCGTAGGCGTCACAGAGGTCGACCCCCGGGAAGGCCGCCCGCAGGCGCGCGATGGTCTCGCTGGGCATCGGCGCGCCGCCGTAGGCGCCGATCTCCCAGGAGCCGAGGTCGTAGGCCCCGGGGTCGGCCCGCTCCATCGCGAGGACGTAGTTGGTCGGGACGCCGAGCACCCACTCGACGGCCTCGGACTCGATGGTCGAGAGGAACCCGTCGGGGGTGAACTCGTCGACGACGACCAGCGTCCCGGCCAGCCCGAGGGTGTGGATGGCGTTCGAGACAAGGCCCGCGCCGTGGAACAGCGGGACGGTGCACAGCGACCGGACGCCGTCCGTCGTCCCGAAGGTGACCTCGTAGTTGACCGCGGCGTTGGTGAGCTGGAACGACTCGATCTCACAGCCCTTGGGGTGGCCGGTCGTCCCCGACGTGTAGAGGACGCAGACGGGGTCGTCCTCGTCGTGGTCGACCGCCGGCGGGTCGGGGTCGGCCGCCCGGAGGGCCGCGAATGGACGCCCGCTGTCGGCGTCGCCCGCGACGAACAGGCGCGGCGGCTCGAACGCCGTCTCCGCCACCAGGTCGAGAAACGACGCCTCGGTGACGACACACGCGGGGTCGGTCTCGTCGAGCAGGTAGCCGAGTTCGCGGGCCGAGACCCGCGTGTTGACGGGCGCACAGATCGCGCCGAGGCGCGCACAGGCGAGGAACGTCTCCACGAACGCCAGGCGGTTCGAGAGCACGACCGAGACGACGTCGCCGCGCTCGATCCCGGACGCGGCGAGCCCCGTCGCCACCCGGTCGACGCGCGTCGCGAGGTCGGCGTAGGTCTGGCGGTGGTCCCGTTCGGGAAAGACGACGGCCTCGCGGTCGGGCGCGCGCTCGACCGCCGCGTCGAACATGGCCGCCACGGAGGGAGCCCGGTCCGCGTACGCCCGGACGGGGGCCCCGCCGTGCTCGATCGACTCGATGCCGGGAAACGCGTCGAGGTCGTGGCCGACCACGCCGTCCCGCCACTCGACGGTCTCGGGACCGACTGGTTGTGACATGGACAGCCGTTTGCAAGCGCCACACCTAACCGTTGCCCTCGCCGACCCGTGCCAGAAGGTTCAAGCCCGGACCGGCGGAGGTGGATGGCGTGGGACACAGCGGACGTGACGCAGGGGGGCTGCGCGCGACGATAGCCGCCCTCCGCGCCGACGGTCGGGGACCGGTTCTCCTGTCGGTGTCGGTGGGGTGGTTCCTGGTGCTCGGGGTGCGGCTCGTCGTCCCGGCGCTGCTCCCTCACCTCACCGAAGAGTTCGGGCTGAGCCTCGCCGGCGGCGGCTCGCTCTACTCGGTGCTGTTGCTGGCGGCCGCGCTCCTCCAGTTCCCGAGCGGCGTGCTCTGCGACCGGTACGGCGGCGGGCGGGTGTTGCTGGCGGGCTTTCTCGCGACCTTCGGCGGCGTCGTGCTGGTGACGGTCGCCCCCGCCCTCCCGGTGTTCGTGGCGGGGATCGTCCTCTTCGGCGTTGGCACCGGGACCTTCGGCACGCCGCGGATCACGGTCGTCTCGGAGACCTACGACGCCCGCGAGGGCACGGCGCTCGGGGTGCTCTCGGGCGCGGGCAACGCCGGCACGTCGATCCTCCCGGCGGTCGCGGGCGTCGTGACCGTCGCCGCGGGCTGGCGGGCCGGCTTCGGGCTCGTGCTCCCGCTCTTCCTGGTCACCACGGTCGCCATCTACCGGTACGTCCCGGTGGGGGACGCCCCCGGCGGCGAGGACGCGCTCGCGGCGCTGCGCGACTCCGTGGGCGTCCTCCGGGCGCGCGACGTCCTCCTGATCACCGTGGCGATGACGGCGCTCTTTTTCGTCTACCAGGGGCTGACGGGGATGCTGGTCAGCTACCTCGTCCACGCCAAGGGGTTCGGCCAGTCGGCGGCCGCGACGGTCTTCGGGCTGTTCTTCGTCGGGGGGATCGTCACCCAGGTCGCCGCCGGCGGGCTGGGCGACCGGTTCGGGACCGCGCGGGCGCTCACGGGCGTCGCGGCCGCGAGCGCGCTGACGACGGCCGCGCTCCCCTTCGCCACCGGACCGGTGCAGGTGACGGCGGTCGTCCTGCTGATGAGCGTCCAGCTCGGCGTCTGGCCGCTGGCGTTCGCCTACGCGACGGGCGCGCTCCCGACCGAGGTGCAGGCCGGCGGGCTGGGGCTGCTGCGGACCATCTACCTCCTGCTCGCCGCGCCCGCGTCGGCCATCGTCGGGGCGATGGGCGACCTCGGCCGGTTCGACGCCGCGTTCCTGGGCCTGGCGCTCGTCTGCGCGGTCGCGGCGCTGGTCTGCCTCCGGTTGCCGCGCCGGGGCCGCTGAGTCGTAGTCGTCACCCGTCGTCGCCGTCCGGGCGCATCCCCTTGTCCACCTCGTTCATGTACGCGAGCGCCGCGTCGAACCCCTCGGTCGCCGCGATCTCGTAGTACTTCTTGCCGTGTTCGGTGTGGTGGCCGAGCGCGTCGAACAGCTCGGCGAACTCGAAGGTGGGCCGGGCGCCCTGCATCTCGGCGACGCCGTTGAGCACGCGCTTGAGGATGCGCACGTTGTTGCCCGGCATCTTCCTGATCTCCTCGATCTCGGCGGCGACCGCGGTCTCGAGGTCCGCCCCGGGGACCACGCGGTTGACCAGCCCCAGGTCGGCGGCGCGCTCGGCGTCGACGGTCTTCCCCGAGAGCAGCAGTTCCTTCGAGGCGTGGAGGTCGGTCACGAACGGGTAGAGGAGCGTCGGGGGGACGCCGGCCATCCGCAGGCCGGGGTAGCCGAACGTCGTCTCCGACGCCGCGAGGACCAGGTCGGCGGCCATCGCGAGGTCCATCCCGCCCGCCAGGCAGTAGCCGTGGACGGCCGCGAGCACCGGCTTGTCGCAGTTCCAGACCGCGTGGACGTGGTCGGTGGCGGCCTCGAACTCGTCGAGCAGGTCGTCGATCGGCGGGACGGGGTCGTCGCGGTCGCTCCCGCCGCCGATGTCGTAGCCCGCCGAGAACGCCCGGCCGTTGCCCCGGAGCACGACGACCCGCACGTCGTCGTCGGCCTCGGCGCGCTCGATCCCCGCCACCAGGTCGGCGACCACCGCGTCGCTCATCGCGTTGAGCGCCTCCGGGCGGTCGAGGCGGAGGACGGCGGTCGCGGGGTGTGCGTCGCGGTCGTACTCGACGGTCTCGTCGGTCGGCATGCCCACCCGGTCGGGGGCGGGGGGCAAGGTCTTTCCCCCGCCGGCCTACGCCGACTCCTCGAAGCGGTGGAGGACGGCGTCCTCGGTGCGGTCGAGGACCCAGCTGCCCTCGACGAGGTAGCCCGTGGGGTCGCTCTCGGGCGCGAACGCCCCGAGCGGGTCGGCGGCCGAGGACGAGAGGTCGACCGTCCCCGGCCCGGTCAGGGCGCGGGCGGCGCTCACGTCCCGGGTCTCGGCGACCACGAGGCGGTCGACGACGGGCGCAGCGCCCTCGGTCGCGGCCGGGATGGTCTTCCGGTAGACGTTCTCGAAGCGGTCCTGCGCGAGGGGGTGCTCGTCGGTCGCGGCGCGCGGGTCGAGCGTGGCCTCGAGGAGCGTCGCGCCGCCGCGCCCGGCGCGCGCGGTGACGAGCGCGCCCTCGGCGTCCAGGCTGACGTCGCCGAGCTTCTTCGGGATGCCCCAGATCTCGCGCCCGCCGGCCATCGGGGCGTCGCCGTCGAGCAGGAGGTAGGGCGCGTACAGCAGCGGTCGGCCCTCGAACGCGACGGGGACGCCCGTCACCAGTTCCGAGTACGAGCCGAAGCCGTTGACGACGCCGTAGTCGTAGACGGCGAGCACCACCGCGTCCCGCCGGACGGTCAGCGGCGCGGGAACGAGGCCGTCCAGCCGGTCGCCGTCGGCGGCGTACTCGAGGAAGAGTGCGGTGAAGCCGTCGTACTCGTAGGGGCCCTCTGGGTAGAGCGGCGCGAACTCGGGCATGCTGTAGCCGGGCATGGCACAGGAGTTGTCCGAGCGGGGACAAAGGCGTTGCCACGCGCCGGCCGGGTGGCCGCGACCGCGACATTTAGGCCGTCGCCGGCCGACGACGGGGACGATGCAGGTCACGCTGCTTGGCACCGGCGACACGACGGGGACGCCGACGCCGCGCTGTGACTGCGACACCTGCGCGGCGGCCCGCGAGCGGGGCGTCGAGCGCTCGCGGTTCTCGGTCCACGTCCACAACGAGCGCACCGGCGAGTCGCTGCTCGTGGACGCCAGCCCGGACTTCCGCTCGCAGTTCCTCGACCACGACGTCCCCCTCCCCGACGACGTGCTCGTCACCCACATCCACTTCGACCACCTCGACGGCCTGGGCAACGCCTACCGGCTGTTCGACCACCTCGACGTCCACGCGGCCGACGAGACCGACCCGCAGACCGGCGAGAGCGTGGCCGACACGATCCGCTCGAAGTACGACTACCTCGACCGCATCGCCGTCCACGGCCGGGCGCCGCTCGACCCGTTCCGGGTCTGCGGGCTGGACCTGACGCTCGTCCCCGTCGAGCACCCGCCGCTCGTCTGCTACGGGCTGGCCGTCGAGGACCCCGAGACGGGCGCAAAGCTCGCCATCTCGGGGGACACGAACTTCGCGGTGCCGGAGACCTCCCGCGAGGCGCTCGCCGACCCCGACCTGTTCCTCGCGGACGGCATCGTGCCCGCCCACCTCTGCGAGTACCACCCGCTCGGCGGCGACCACGAGGACGAGACCGGGACGCCGCGGACCTTCGGGACCAAGCACATGACCATCGAGGGCGCGCAGTCGCTCGCCGACGACCTGGGCGCGCGCGAGACCCGGGTCGTCCACGTCTCGCACTTCGTGCCCGCGGACGAGGCGTTCGAGGAGCCGCTGGCCGTCGACGGCGAGCAGTACGAGCTGTGAGGTCCGGTCACTCGGCGTCGAACCGGACCAGGACGTCGTCGACCTCGCGGGGGAACTTCCCGTTGGCGCGGCCGTCCCGGTTCGAGGTGATGGCGTAGAGTGCGCCGTCGGGGCCCTGGGTGACCAGGCGGACGCGGCCGAGCACGTCCTTCAGCAGTTTGTGCGAGGTGGCGACGTAGGCGTCGTCGAACCAGTCGCCCTGGAAGCGCCGGCTGTCGCCGTCGAGCGGCGGGAGTTGCCCGTCCGGCGGCGTGAGCGTGACGACGTTGATGTGCTGGCCGACGAGCGTCCCGACGACGAGCCGGTTCGTCCACGCGGGGACCGCGTCGCCGGTGTAGAAGACGCAGCCGGTGGGCGCCCAGGACGGCGCGCTGCCGGAGTTGAGCAGCGGCCGGTGGAACTGTGGGTTGTCGCGGTACGCGTCGGCGGTGCGGGCCACCGGCCAGCCGTAGTTGTCGCCGGCGATCAGGCGGTTCATCTCGTCGTGGCCGGACGGCCCGTGCTCGGTCTCGAGGACGACGTTGTCCGGCGTCCAGGTGACGCCCTGCGGGTTGCGGTGGCCGTAGGAGAACACGCGCGGGTCGTCCAGCCCCGGGTTGTCCGGCGCGGGGTCGCCGTCGGGGGTGATCCGGAGGATCTTCCCGTTGAGCGTGCCGGGGTCCTGGGCCTTCTTGGGTTCGCCGGCGTCGCCGGTCGTCACCCAGAGGTAGTTCCGGGGGCCGAAGACGAGACGACCGCCGTTGTGGTAGAGGTTCGCCGGAATGCCGTCGACGATCACCTCGGCGGTTGACTCGGGCTCGTCCGCCTCCGCGTCGTAGCGGACGACCTTGTTGTGCTTCTTGCCGCCGCTCTTGGTGGTGTAGTAGACGTAGACGAACGGCGGGTCGGGGTAGGCGGGGTGGGTGGCGACGCCGAGAGTGCCGCCCTCGCCGCCGTCGACCCACCAGGGGCGCTTGTCGCTGCCGGGCTGGAGCGACCCGGCGTCGATGGCGTCGGAGGGACGGGCCACCGTCCGGACCGCGTCGCCGTCGAAGCGGGCGACCCGACCCACGCGCTCGGTGATGAACAGGTCGCCGTTCGGGGCGAACGAGAGGTCCCAGGGGATCTCCAGGTTCTCGACGAGTCGCGTCGGCGAGACCGACGCCGTGGTCGGCGAGGTGCTCGGCGCCTCCCAGTCGGCGCCGGCGGGCGGGGTGTGGTCGACCGATCCCGAGCCAGCGTTCCCCGACGGGGACTGCGTGTTCTCTCCAGTCAGCGACGGGGCAGTACAGCCAGCCGCGAGGGCCGTTCCCAGGGCAGCGAGGTACCGGCGTCTGTTAGAGGGCATAGCACAGACACGACACGCGGACGTGAAATGCTTTGTTCGTCGCGACAGTCAGCGCCGCAGGACGACCGCCGCGACGGCGCCGAGCACGAGCACGACGGCGACGACGACCGCCACCGGGACGAGCGGGACGCCGCCGCCACCGCCGCCGCCGGGGCGGTCGCCGCCCTGACCGCCCCCGCCGACGCCGAAGAACTGGCCGCCGCCGCCCGAGAAGTCGTTCAGGTAGGCCGCGCAGTCCTGGATCTCCGCGTCCGAGCGGTTCTGGCTGTTCACCATCCGTTTCGTCCCCGTGACGCCGAGTTCCTGGGCGGTGGGGCCGCCGGGTTCGTCGCCGAGGTTGTAGCGCTCTGCGTCGTAGGTCTGCCAGGGCGTGTAGAACTCCCAGACGACCCGACCCTGGGGGGTGACTTCGAGCACGCGGTGGCCCTTCCGGTCGGCGACGAGCGTGTTGCCGTTGGGCAGGCGGTCCGCGTCCCGCGGTTCGTCGAGCCCGCCGCCGACGAGTTGCCAGGTCCGGGTCCACCCGTCCCCGGTCTTCGCGTACTCGACCACCCGGTCGTTGAGGCTGTCCGCGACGAGGATGGTCGGCCGGCCGTCCGGCCCGCGGAGGTACTCGGGGTTGTGCTGGCGGTTCATGATGGTCCGGTTGTCGTTGGACCCGAGCGAGAGGGTGATCTCCTTGGTCGAGCGGTTGATGACCACGACCCGGTTGAAGTTCTTCAGCGAGACCAGGAACTGCCCGGGCGCGATCTGGTCGACGTCGTTGACGTGGGTCCAGTCCTTCCCGTACTCGCCGCCGCCGCTCCGCGGGAACTGGTCCGGGTGGTCGGCGAAGCGGTACTGCCAGACCACCTCCTGGGTCGTCCGGTTGTAGACGACGACCCGGTTGTGGTAGTCGCCCTTGTCGGCGAAGACGAGTTCGTCGCCGTTGATGAGGTCGACGTCGTGGGCGTCCGAGACGTTGGGATACCGCGTCACCGAGACCGGCTTGCCGGTGGTCGCGTCGAGTTCCTCGACCACCGTGACGCCGGGTTCGGTGGTCGAGAGCAGGACGTTCCCGTTCGGGAGCGGGTCGACGTCGTAGGTCCACCACCGGCCGGCCGCGGAGTTGTCGCGGACCCAGTAGACGCTGCCGTTGGGGGCGGCCGCGACGAGGCGAGCCTCGGTCTTCTCGTAGCCGTCGTCCGTCATGTGAGTCCCCTGGATCGACATGAGCGTCGGGCCGTCCGGCTGGCGCTCCATCGTCCCGACGCAGGGGTTCGGAGGCTGGGACTGTGCCGGCGCGGCCGCCGCGCCGAGCGGGAGCGCGAGGACCAGCACCAGGGCGAACACGAGCGAGAGGGCGACAGGCGGGGTCCGTCGCATACACTGCCTCACTCACCGGCGCGCATATTCAGTGCTTCCTCTCGGGGCGGCGGCAGGGCGCCTGCCCGCGACGCGTCAGCCGGACCGCTCGTCTGACTGCCGGAAGTGGTCGAGGCCGGCCTGGCGTCGCGCGCGCCCGGCCGGATCGGCGACCCACGGCGACCGGCGGGCCCGCTTCGCGTCCAGGTCGACCGCGGGCGGGTCGGCGGGGTCGTGGCCGGGACAGTCCGGACCGCACTCCTCGGCCGGGTGGACCAGCCGGCCGTGGTAGCGGCAGGCGGGGAGCCCGGGCGTCGCGGCGTCGCTCTCCGCGCCGGCCGCACACCGGGCGCAGGCGGGCAGCGTCCAGGTCCGCCAGCCCTTCCCGTAGGCGCGCTCGGCCAGCCGGCGGCGGAGGCGCGCCGTCTCGGCCGCGGAGACGGGGCGCACCTCGGTCCGGCCGGGGTGCTCGTCGAGCACCTCCAGGCCCGGCCCGGTCGCGTCGAGGGGCGTCGGCTCCCGGACCACCGTCCGGTCTCCCGTCTCGGGATCGAACCGCCACACACCGACCGCGTCCGGGAGCCGGTTGAGGTGGGCGCCGGTGACGTAGCTCGCCGTGGCGAGCACCACCTCGTCGAGCAGGCCGAGCGAGACGTCCTTCCGGAGCTGGAGCGCGAGGTCGCCCGGCGCGTCCAGGTCGGGCTTGTTCTCGACGCCGCGGAGGCGACCGAACCAGTCCGGGTAGCGGGCGACCTGGCGCACGTAGGTGCGGCCGCCCCGGCGCTCGCGTTCGAGGAAGCCGACCTCGACTGCGCGCTCCACGGCCGCCCGGTCGCGCTCCGGGTGGCCGTCGAAGGCCGCGCGCCAGTCGCGCGCCCGCCCTGGCCCGACCGCGGCCTCGATCGCGCGCGGCGGGATGGCGTGGGGCGTGATCGCCGCCCGGGCGTCGAACTCGTCGGTCGGCTCGACCTGCAGGACGTCGATCACGCGCCGGCCGTGCCGGCCGGTGCCGAGCTGGCGGCTCACCAGGTCGTCGCTCGTCGCCTCCAGGTGGGCACAGAGGGCCAGCTCGAAGCCGTACTCGCGCACGAGCGACCCGTGGGGCCGCGCGAGGAAAAGCGTCGCGACGGGCGCTACGGAGCGCCGAGTGCGTCCGCCAGGTCGTGGACGGTCGCCCGCTCCGCACCCGGGTCCGGCCCGAAGCGGCCGCGCGCTCGCTCGTGACGGTTGAGCCAGACGCTCTGGAGCCCGGCGTTCGTCGCGCCCTGGGCGTCGAGCAGCCCGGCGGTGGCGTGGACGACGGTTTCGGGCTCGGCCCCGGCGCGGCGGGCCGCCTCCTCGTAGATGGCCGGCGCAGGCTTGTAGGACGCGACGTCGTCCGCGCTGACGGTGTCGGCGATCAGGTCCGCGATGCCGGCCGACTCGACCATGGTGGCCAGCATCTCCGGGTTCCCGTTCGAGACGACGTAACAGTCGTAGCCGGCGTCCACCAGGCGCTCGACGCCCGGGCGCACGTCCGGGAAGGAGTCGAGGTCGTGGTAGACCGAGAGGACATCCGTGCGCACCGCCGCGGAGAGGTCCTCGCCGTGCTCTGCGAGCGCGTCGTCGAGCGCGTAGTCACAGAGGTCCCAGAACGGCTCGTAGGCGTCCAGGGCGTTGCAGGCGAACGCGTAGATCAGCGACTGGACGCGCCAGGACCGCGCGACCGAGATCGGGTCCTCGACGTGGTCGGCGAGCGCCTCGACGGTCGTACCCACGTCGACGAGGGTGCTGTACGAGTCGAACGTGACTACCTCGACGCGAGCTGGCTCGAACGCCATGGCCCGACGTACGGCGAGCGCAGGGATAAGTGCGTTCGCACCCGAGCGGGACCATGCTCCGCGTCCTCTCGGACGACGACGTCGCCGACCTGCTCGCACTCGACGCGCTCCTGCCGGTCGTCGCCGACGGGTTCCGGGCACAGGCCGAGGGGCGGGTCGAGCGCCCCGAGCGCCCGCACTTCCCCGTCGGGCACGGGCTGGCCCCGTCGGACCCGGGGCCGGCGGGGACGGGCCTGACGATGCCGGCCTACGTCCACGGCCGGCCCTACTACGCCACGAAGCTCGCGAGCGTCCACGAGCACGCGACGCCGACGGTGAAGGCGCAGGTCGCGCTTACCGACGCCGCGACGGGCGAGCCGGTCGCGTACCTCGACGGGCGGCGGCTGACGAACGCCCGCACTGGGTGCGTCGGCGGGCTGGCCGCGCGCGAGCACTGCGGCCGCGAGTGCGGCCCGGTACGCGTCGGCGTCCTCGGCGCGGGGACGCAGGCCCGGTGGCAGGCGCGGGCGATCGCGACCGCCGTCGACGTCGGGACGCTCCGCGTCTACTCGCCGTCGGCGTCCCGGACGGCCTGTGCGGCAGCCCTCCGCGACGCCAGGCTGCCGGCCGAGGCGGTGGACGCCCCCGCGGACGCGGTGACCGGCGCGGACGTGGTCGTGACGGCGACGACCAGCCGCGACCCGGTGTTCTCGGGCCGGGCGCTCGCCGACGGCGCGCTCGTCGTGGCGGTCGGAGCCTACACCGCCGAGACGCGCGAACTCGACGCGACGACGCTCGCGCGGGCGGCGCGGGTGTTCGCCGACGTGCCGGCGGAGGCGGCCGAGACGGGCGACGTGCTGGCGTCCGACCTCGGTCCGGCCGCGATCGAACCGTTCGGCGACGTGCTCGCGGGCGCGTCTGACTGGGCCGCGCCCGGCGAGGTGGCGGTCGTGCTGAGCGTCGGGTCGGCGGTCCTCGACGCGGTCGCGGCCGAGCACCTCTACGACCGGGCGGTCGAGCGCGACGCCGGGCAGGTCGTCCCGCTGTGACGCGCCGTGCGGCCGAGAAGTTATACGCCGCGCGAGCGAACCGACGGATAGCCATGGTCCTTCTGGTGCCGTACGACGGGTCGGCGCTGGCGGCGTCGGCGCTCGCGCGGGCGGTCGAGTTCGGCGACCTCCGCGGCGAGGAGGTGCTCGTGCTGTCGGTGCTCCCCGACGATCCGGAGTTCGCGCGCGACCGCGGCTGGATCGACGAGGGCGAAGCCTACGACCGCGACCGGGTGGCGGCGGCGTTCGAGGAACGCGTCGCGGCGACGGCGCCCGGGGCCACCTTCCGCGTCGAACACCCCGACGACGTGAGCGCGCAGGCCTGGACCGCGGTCGACGTCGCGCGGACCATCCGGCAGGTCGCCCACGACGTCGATCCGTCCATCGTCTTCATCGGGAGCGAGAACGCCGGCCGCGTCACCCGGCCGGTCACCAGCGTCGGCAGCCCCATCTCCGAGGACCCACAGTACGACGTCCACATCGTCAGACACGCCGAGTGAGCGGGCGGCTGGCGGCGAACGCGTTTTCTGCCGGCGGCCCCACGCTGCGACCATGACCACCGACGCCAGTGGCTCGCTGTCTGCGGCGCGCGTCGGGCGGGTGGCGCTCCGCGTCGCCTCGCTCGACGGGGTACTCCCGTTCTACCGCGACGTGGTGGGCGCCGCGGTCGAGCGCGAGGGCGACCGGGCGCTCCTCCGGGCCGGCGACGGTCCGCTGGTCGTCCTGGAGGCCGAGCCGTCGGCGCCCGCCCGTCCCGCCGACGCCGCCGGCCTGTTCCACCTGGCGATCCGCGTGCCGGACCGGGGGTCGCTCGGGGACGTGCTCGAACGAGTGCGCGAGCGCGGGTCGCTCTCGGGCGCGTCCGATCACCTCGTGAGCGAGGCGCTCTACCTCCGCGACCCGGAGGGGAACGGGGTCGAGGTGTACTGCGACCGGCCGCGGTCGGAGTGGCCCCGCACCGACGGTGGCGTCTCGATGGACACGCTGCCCCTCGCTCTCGACGACCTGGCCGCCGCGGCGCGGGGCGAGACGGGGCTCCCCGGCGGCACCGACGTCGGCCACGTCCACCTGGAGGTCACCGACCTCGACCGGTCGACGGCGTTCTACGCGGACGCGCTGGGACTCGGCGTCCAGGACGACGGCTACGAGGGCGCGCGCTTCCTCGCCGCCGGCGACTACCACCACCACGTCGGCCTCAACGTCTGGAACGGACGGCGCGCGCCCGCCGGCGCGAGCAGGGGACTGGCGTGGTTCGAACTGCTGGTTCCCGACCGCGAGACGCTGGCGGCAGTCCGGGACCGACTCGTCGACCGGGGCCACGCAGTCGCCGGGACGGACGAGGGGTTCGCCGTCGACGACCCCGACGGCATCGAGGTCCGGGTGGCCGTCGCGGCGTGACCGGCGCGGCGTTCGCGGGAAGCGAGTCGATACCCGGTCGCAGCGGCGAATAAGCCCGGCTTTCACCGCGCCGGGCGTCGATCGCCGCCGACCGAACGTGCGGGCGTCGACGGCGCCGGTTGACGGCCCTTACCGTCGAGACGCGGAGAGTTCGCTCGGCCTAGCCGATTCGAGGCCGCGCTTGGCGACGTATAACAAAGCCTGCCAGTACCTTTCTGTCCGACGGAATGACAGCCACAACAGCGAGAAAGCCACTGGCAGTGCTTCTCGTACTCGCGCTCGTCGGGAGCGCAGCGATCGGGGGCGTCGTGGTCGCCACCCAGCCCCCCGCACAGCAACAGACAGCCCAGCAGGCGCCGACCCAGGCGAGCCAGGACACGGCGTACCTCCGCCTAGTCCACGCCGCGCCCGGCCTGGCCATGGTCGACATCTCGCTCGACGGCCAGCAGGTCGCCAGCGGCGTCGATTACGGCGCGGTGAGCGGCTACCAGGCCGTCCCGGCCGGGACGTACAACGTGACGGTCACCGCCGCCGGGACGGACATCGTCCTCCTGGAGGACAGCCTCACGATCGACCCCGGGACGGCGGTCACGGTGGCCGCCACCGGCGGGACGGGGACGACCGACGCCCAGTTGAACGTCTACGAGGACGACGCGCTGGAACCCGGTGAGGGCCAGGCGGCCGTGCGCGTGCTCCACCTCTCGCCCGACGCCGGAGCGGTCGACGTAGTCGCCGTCGGGAGCGGCCAGCCCGCGACGGCGACCGCGACGGCCGCCGGCACCGAGACCACTGCGGGCACTGCGACCGGAACGGCCGCCGGCACTGCGACCGGAACGGCCGCCGGCACTGCGACCGGAACGGCCGCCGGCACTG
>JBDGSV010000023.1:24507-26299 GCA_042217375.1 Haloarculaceae archaeon
CGACCGGGACCGCCGCCGGCACTGCGACCGCCGGCACCGGGACCGCGAACGGCACGGCCACCGGCACCGCGGCGGCGACCGGAACGCCGACGGCCACCGCGACGCCGGCGTCCACCGGGACGCCGATGGCCACCGGGACCGCGACCGACGGCGGCCAGACGGCCGGCACGGTGCTCGCCGACGACGTCGACTTCCAGAACAGCTCGGGGTACGTCACCGTCCCCGCGGGCGACTACACCGTCGAGATCCGGGAAGCGACCCCCGGCAACGACGGCACCGTGCTCGCGACGGTCGACCTGAGCCTCGAGAGCGGGATGGCCTACACCGCGCTCGCGCGCGGGCTGACGGTCCCCACGGACACCGACATGCCGTTCGAGGTCCAGCTGATCCAGGACGCCACGTTCTCCATCCGGCTGCCGGAGACCGGCGGGAACGTGACCCCGACGCCGACTCCGGGCGCGGGCACCGCGACGCCCACGCCGGGCGCCGGGACGGCCACCGCCACGCCGGGCAACGCTACTGCTACGCCGGGCAACGCTACTGCTACGCCGGGTAACGCCACCGAGACGACGAGCACCGGCACCGGAACGCCGGGTAACGCCACCGAGACGATGGGCACCGGCACCGGGACGACGGGCGGGACGCCGACCGGGACCACAATGACGGACACCGCCGCCGGGACCGGGACGACGGCGTAACCGGGCTGGCGGCCTTTTTCGCGACAGCGCGCCTGACGAGCGACGGCAGTCAGTCCTCGGCCGGGTCGACGGCGTCGTCGGCGAGCGCGAGGCTCGCCGGCAGGCCGCGGACGCGGGCGTCGAGCAGCACGAGGAGCGAGCGGACGGACGCCGGGCGGCCGGCCCGGGACCAGGCGCGGCCGAGTGAGGGACCCATCGCCGCAGCGCCGGCGACGAGGAGCACGAGGTTCGCGGTGGGGTCGCGGGAGGCGACGAGCGCCAGCGTGTACTCGGTCCCGACGAGCGGCGCGAAGGGACGGATGCCCATCGGCGTGAGCACGTCGCCCGCGAGGTGTGACAGGACGCTCAGCACGCCGAGACAGAAGGCGAACCGGGCGGCGCCGCGCCGGTCCGGTCCGGCGTGGCGCCGCCAGCCGAGCAGCGCGAGCAGCGCGCCCACGGCGAGCGCCGCCCAGACCGTGTGGGTGATGCCGCGGTGGGCCACGCCGGGGAGGTACAGGTCGACGTCCGGGAGCATCGCGAGCGCGAGCACCGTGCCCGTCCCGATCCCCGCGCGCCGCCAGCGATCGGTCCGGCAGTAGTGGTACGCGAACGGTGCGAACGCGAGCAGGGCCAGTCCGGAGTGGCCGGCTAGGTGCATGCTACCGGGAGCGTCGGCCGCAGCGACAAAAGCGTACGCCAACCGTACAGTAACGGCACATTTACGCGCCGGTAAGCCCGGCGAAGTCGTCTGCGACGCGCGGCGACCCGGGGCGTCCGTCGCGGACCGACGGGTCGGTCCGGCGGCCGAGGACGCGGCCCGACTGCCCGGTCCGGCGCCACCGTGTCGGGTGGTACCACGGATAACAGGGGACTTAACCGTGCGTCCCGCCTAGTGGAACTGTGAGTGAAGAGACAGGGCGCCGGAACCTCCGGATGCCGAACGACGACGAGCAATTCGCCGTAGTGACCGAACACAACGGCGGGAACCACGTCCGAGTGCAGTGCCAGGACGGGAAGAACCGGCTGGGGCGGATCCCCGGGCGCATGAAGTACCGCGTCTGGATCGAAGAGGGCGACGTCGTCCTCGTCGAGCCCTGGGACTGGCAGGACGA
>JBDGSV010000019.1:0-25731 GCA_042217375.1 Haloarculaceae archaeon
CGCGATGGCGGTCGTGATCGCCGCCGGAACCACCGGGTGGATCCGGTCCAGACGCCGGAGCGTCGACGGCGGCAGCACCGCCGGGTACTGGTGGGCCGTCACCCGCGTCTCGTACCGGCCAGTGGACGCGGGCGGGCCGATCTGGGCGGTCAGCACGATGCTCGACGCGTTCCGGGTCTGGTTCGTGACGTGCATGTTGTGGGTCCTGACGACGGTGTGCGTGAGCGGCGTCGCCGTCCGGTCGATCGTAACGGTCGTCGTCTGGGTCTCGCCCACGCCGATCGTGTTGGGCGCGCCCGTGGGCGACGCGACCGCCGCATACGCGAACGTGTGGGACGCGGCGCCGACGAGGAGGAACGCCACCGCCGACGCCAGGCTGGCCGCGAAGAGCGGGGCGAGCACGTCGCGCACGCGGGGGACCGACCGCGAGCGACCAGACGAGGACGCGACCTGCCGGGCGAAGGCGAGCCCGAGTAGCCCCGCGCCGACGAGCAGCAGGTGGTCGCGGAGCGCGCTCGCGGCTGCCCCGTAGCCGGGAATCGTCACCGGCGTCCCGCCGACGGTCAGGACCGTGCCGACGACCTGCTCCCGCGCGACGTAGGGGTGCCCCGCGGCCTGGTCGGTCGTCGGGTTGTTGTCGCCCTTCGTGACGTACCCCGCCTCCGTGTGGCCGACGATCCGGTGGGTGACGTAGCTGTCCCGCTCGGGCGACCAGAACGTCGCGATGTCGCCCTGCTCGACTCCCCCCCGCACGACGAAGAACCCGGCGTTCGTCGGGATGGTCGGCTCCATGCTGTCGGAGTAGACGTACGACAGCCTGACGGGCGACCCGACGGGTGCGACTGTCAGCAGGAGGACGACCAGCACGAAAACGGCGAAGAGGCGTTTGATCACTGTCGGGGTGAGAGACTCAGGCCGGATCAGGCCGAGATCGTGAGTGTCCCCGAGAGGTCAGCCGTATCGTCCAGCCCGTGGGTGTCGACGACGATGACGACGTAGTAGGTCGATCCGGAAGCGGCGCCCGTGATCGTGTCCGAGGTGCTCTCGTCGGTCACAGTCGCGGCCGACGACCCGGTGTTGTCGTAGATCTTGAACTGAATGTTGGCGTCGGTGTTGCCGTCGTTGACGCCAGTGTACTCGACCGTGAGGTCGTGGGACTCGGCGTCGTTGTTGGTGATGTTGAACGCCGACTGGTTCGTCGGGTCGGTCTGGTTCCCGAGTTCGAAGGTAGCTGCCGTGTTGGCACCGTTCGCGCCGCCCTTGGTGAAGTCGATCTCCAGGGCACCGGTCGAGTTCTGGTAGACGAGGCCGCCGGACGTCCCGTCCGAGAGACCGATGAGACCCACGTCGTCTGTGACGACGTTGACGTTCGAGGACCGGGAGACGCTACCGGTAGTAAACGCGCTGGCTCCGATGGTGACCGTGAGCGCCATGACGATCACGGCGACGGTCGCAAGTTTCAGACGCATGACGAGCGAACATGGGAACGGAACCGGTATGCGTCTGATCGCTATGTGAGAAGTAACGGTGAGAACGAGGCTACTAGATACCTAGGAACGGAGCCGTGGCACGGGCCACTCGTCGACGACTAGACAGGTTCGATGGCGCGAGGAGAGCGACGAGCGGCCGAGCGGGTCACCGGTCGGGCGCGTCGCTCTCCTCGTCGTAGAGCATGCCGAGCAGCTTCCGCAGTCCGGACCGGAGGTGGTCGGAGAAGGTCGGTTGCGTGATGCCGACGGAGGCGGCGATGTCCTGGCCGGTGCGTTTGCGGGGCGTGTCGAAGTAGCCGCTGAAGTAGGCGGTCCGGAGGATCTCCTGCTGGCGCGGCGTCAGCCGGTCTTCGAGTTCGGACTGGAAGGACTGGCGCGTCTGGACGGTGCGTTCGCGCTCGCGGCGGGCGACCAGCCGCGTCCCGGGGTAGGCTTCCTGGAGCAGCTCGACGAAGTTCCGGACGTCGGCCGACCGCGGGATCTGGACGGTCACCGAGGCGCCGTCCTGGATCGAGAGCGAGTTGGGCACGGCGGCGTGGTCGAGGAGCCACGCCAGGAAGTTGTCCGGCGTGACGGTACACTCGACGAGGACCGCGGCCTCGCGATCGGCGACCAGCTCGCACTCGCGCACGCAGGGAGACCGCTCGAGGCGGTCGACCACGTCTGGCGAGGCCCCCCAGATCGTGAAGAACGCGCGGAAGGTGCCGTCCGCCGCCGGCACGATGCCCTCGAGCGCGCACTTGCGTCCGGCCTCGGCGATGACCTCGACCGACGGGATCTCGGCGGGGTCGATCTCGAACTCCAGTTCGACCACCTCGTCGCTGACGAGCGCGCGCTTGCTCTCGATGGAGTTGATCGCGTAGGCGATGGTCTCGCCGAGTTCCGTCAGCACCTCGCGCTCCAGGTCGTCGAACGCCTCCGGGCTGTCCGCGTAGACCGTCAGGACGCCGTAGAGGCGGTCGCGATAGCGCAACGGGATCGCGATGCAGGACCGGAAGCCCCTGTCGAGGGCTGCCTTCCGCCAGGGTGCCAGCGGCGGCTCCGTGAGGACGTCCGCCACGACGATCGACTCGCGGGACCGCGAGGCCCGGGCAGTCGGGTTCTCGCCGCTCGCGTCCGTCAGCGAGGGCGTGTCCGCGTCCGGGACGTTCGGCCCGTCGCCAGCGTGCTCTCGCGACTCGATGCGGTCGGCCGCGGCGTCGTACTCGCCGATCCACGCGAACCGGTACGGGCCCGCCGAGACCAGTTCCTCGCAGACGGTCTCCTCGATCTCCTCGTCCGTGGCGGCGCCGACGAGGACCTGGTCGATCCGTCGGATGACGTCGTTGATCCGGTTGAGCCGATCGAGCCACTCGTTTTGCTCTTCGAGCCGTTCCTCGCGCTCGCGGAGCAGCTCCTCGCGTTCGATCCGGTCGAGCGCGCCCCGCAGGTTGCCGACGACGGTCTCGACGAAGTCGCCGCGCACGTCCGCGACGTGGCCCGGCACGTCGACCGCTGCGACGAACACCCCGTGCTTGCCGAGCGGGTAGATCAGGAGGTGGGTCGCAGACAGGGCCGGGTCGACGAGGTCCGCGTCCGGGTCGTCGACGACGACCCGTTCCCCGGCGGTGAACGCCTCCCAGGCGAGCCCCGACTGCTGGTCGAGGAGAGCCGACACGTCGAGGTGCTCCCGGGCCAGGGGCGTGTTCGCGACCGGGCGGAGCGTGCCGGTCCCGTCCTCGAAGAGCGCGACCGTCGTCGCGGGCAGGTCGAGGTCGGACGCGGCCTCGACGGCGGCGGTACAGAGGCCGACCCGGTCGTCCGCCTGCAGGAAGTCCGCGAGCATCTCGTTGAGACCGGCGAGCCGTTCCTCCCGGCGCTTCCGCTCGGTGACGTCCCGGAAGTAGACCGACAGCCCGGTCTCGGACGGGTAGACGCGCACGGAGAACCAGGTCGACAGCGGGGGGTAGTACTCCTCGAAGAAGACCGGCTCCTGGCTCTCCATCGCCCGGTGGTACTGCTCGTAGAACGCCAGGTCCTCGGCCTCCTCGAACGCCTCCCAGACGCTCGTCCCGAGCAGGTCCTCGCGGGACCGACCCAGCAGCGCCTCCGCCCGGTCGTTGACGTAGGTGAACCGCCACTCCTCGTCGAGTCCGAAGAAGGCGTCGGTGATGCGGCCGAACACCTTCTCGAGCTCCGAACGCAGGCGCTTCTGCTCGGTCACGTCCCGGTTCAACCCGACCGCACCGGCGGTCTCGCCCTCGACCTGGACCGGGACGACGCGGACGTCGTGGACGACAGCCACCCCGTCCCGCGACAGCGTCAGTTCCCGCTGGACGACGTCGCGCTCGCCCCGGAGGACGGCCTCGACCCCCCGCTCGAAGGTCTCGACGACGTCCCGGGGGAGCACCTCGTCGGAGAGCAGCACGTCCGTGAAGTGACGCCCGACGAGGTGTTCCCGGGGGCGATCGAGCTGATCGACCACGGACCGGTTGACGAAGGTGAGCACGCCGTCCTCGTCGACCATCCAGGCGGCGTCGTCGAGGCTCTCGACGAGCGTCTCGTACCGGCTGAGCGCCCGCTCTCTGCGCTTGCGGTCGGTGACGTCGTGCAGGAAGCCGACGAAGTTGGTCACCGCGCCCGACTCGTCCGTGATCGGCGTGATGTGGACGCGGTTCCAGAACGGCGTCCCGTCGGCCCGGTAGTTGCGGACCTCGACGGACACCGGACGCTCCTCGTCGATCGCCGACCGCATCTCCGCGACCGGCTCCGGGTCGGTCTCCGGTCCCTGCAGGAGCCGGCAGTTCTGGCCCCGGATCGCCGTCCGGCTGTAGCCGGTCAGCTCCTCGAAGCCCTCGTTCGCGTAGACGATCGGGTTGTCCGGGCGCGAGGGGTCGGTGATGACGATCCCGACCGCGGTCTCGTCCATCGCCTTGTTCTTCATCGCGAGTTCGCGCTCGCGTTCCTCGCGCTCGGAGACGTCGCGGATCACGCCCGTGAACTGCCGTTCGCCGTCCCGGACGAACGTGCCGAACGAGATCGAGAGCGGCACCTCGTGGCCCTCGCGGTGCAGGCCGGGGAACTCCACCAGCGCCCAGTCGCGCCGGCGCTCGCCGGTCTCCAGGTACTGCTGGACCGCGTCCAGGTGCCGGTCCCGGTACCGGTCGGGCATGAGCATCGTCAGCGGTTCGCCGATCACCTCCTCCGGGGCGTACCCGAACACCGACTCGACCGACTCGTTGGCGAACTGGATCGTGCTCGACGCGTCGACGGTGAGTATGGCGTCGGTCGCGCTCTCGACGATGGTCTGGAGGTGGGCCCTGGTCTCGGCGGCCTCGCGCTCGGCGCGGCGCGCGGTCGTCGCGTGGACGATCCGGTTGGCGAGGCGGTCGTACTGCTCGGTGCCGCCGCGCTTCTGGAGGTAGTCGGTCACGCCGGCCGAGATGGCGCGGCTCGCGATCTCCTCGGAGCCCGCGCCGGTGAACAGGATGAAGGGCATGTCCGGGCGCTCCTCGCGGACGGCGTCGAGGAACGCCAGCCCGTCCATCCCGGGCATGTCGTAGTCGCTCACGACGCAGTCGTGGTCGGCGAGGCGGGCCAGCCCCTCCTCGGCGCTGGTCGCCGTCTCGACCTCGATCGCCGCGTCGTGGCGCTGGAGGAACGTGGCGGTCAGGTCCGCGAAGTCCGGGTCGTCGTCGACCACCAGCACCCGAACCGACAGGGGAGGACCGTCGCTCATCGGTTCAGGACCCGTCGCGGGCGTCGCCGCCCGCGTTCGCGGTGGACTGGCGATCCCCGGCGCCGAGGTCACAGGCGACCTCGAACCGCGCGCCGCCGTCGCGCGCGTCGGTGACCCGAATCGTCCACCCGTGTGCCTCGACGATCGCCTCGACGACGGCCAGGCCGAACCCGGTCCCGTCCGAAGCGGTCGTGTACCCGTACTCGAAGACCTGCTCGCGCTCGGCCTCGGGGACGCCTGGGCCGTCGTCTTCGACGTAGAACCCGCCGTCCGCGAGCGTCCCGACGCGGACCGTCACGTCGTGATCCGTGGGGTCGGCGCCGTCGTCGGCCGCTGGCCGACCGCCCGCGTGCTCCACGCAGTTCCGGAACAGGTTCTCGAAGCACTCGATCAGCCGGCTCTCGTCGGCGACGACGGTCGTCCCGTCCGGGGCGGCGACGTCGAGCGCGGCCTCGCCGGTCGCGACGGTCGTCCAGGCCCGCTCGGCGACGGCGGCCAGGTCGACGGGTGCGGGGGCGTCGACGGCCGTCCCGCTCCGGGCGAGCGTCAGGACGTCGTCGACGATCGTCTGCATCCGGTCGAGCGCCCGGTCGACCCGGTCGAGGTGGTCGGGGTCGTCGCTCTCGCGGGCCAGGTCCAGGAACCCGCGCGCGACGGTGAGCGGGTTGCGGAGGTCGTGGGAGACGGTGCCGGCGAACCGGTCGAGCCACTCGTTGCGCCGCCGGAGGTCGACCGAGTATCGGCGCGCCCGGAGCAGGACCTCGATCCGCCCCCGGAGTTCGGCCCGCGGGACGGGCGTCTCGATCACGTCGTCGACCGCGGTCCAGACGTCGGCGTCGAGGTCGGCCGGCGTGCGCCCGGTGAGCGCCAGCAGACAGGGGAAGAACACCTCGTCGGACCGCTCCTTCCGGGCCACGAGGTCGGCGCGGTGGCACCGGAACGTCGCGTCGTCGACGACGCAGAGGTCGCAGTCGTCGAGCGCGCCGGCGACGGCCGGACCGGAGGCGGTCGTCACGTCGTAGCGCTCGGCCAGCCACGCGCCGAGTTGCTCGCGGTTCGCCGTCCGGTCGATCACGAGGAGTACGCGTGCGCGCCCGCCGCCGGTTCCGGGGTCCGGACCGTCACCGGTCATCGGTGTGGTGCCGGGACGACGCGCGCTCGGGCGTGCCGCGCAGGATCCCCCGCAGTTCGGAGAGCGGTTCGCCGACCGTCAGGCCGTGCTCCGTGATCTCGAACTCCCGGAGCGTGCGCTCGAAGGTGCTCGTCCGCTTCTTGAGGACCCCGATCGCCTTCCTGAGTTCGCCGTCGAGTTCGAGATACCGGAGGAACACGATGTTGTCGGCGAGATAGCTGATGTTCTCGCTGGTCGCGACGAACTCGCCGGTGACCGATCCGGCCTCGTCGACGAGGATCACCGTCACGCCCATGTTCTTGAGATACCGGCAGAGCGAGTGCAGTTCCCGCGTGAGGTTGGTCGCCTGCCCCTGGAGCGACATCCGGTAGCCGTCGACGCCGTCGATCATCACGATCTCCGAGTCCTCGCGCTCGACCTGCGCGCGCACGTCGTGTGCGAACTCGGCGGGGGAGCGCTGGAGCGCTTCGACCACTTCGACGGCGAGCGTGCCTCGCTCAATCATCGCCCGCACCGGGAGGTTGATCGACGTCGACCGTTCGAGGAACGTCTCGCGGTTCTCCTCGAACAGGTACATCACGGAGCGCTCGCCGCGGCCCGCGGACTCCTTCATGAACTGCGCGCCGAGGGTCGTCTTCCCGACGCCCGTCGGCCCGCTCACGATGGTGACCGTCCCCCGCTCGATGCCGCCACCGAGGAGGGAGTCGATCCCGGGGACCCCCGAAGGGACGGCCTCTGCGGCGAACGACCGAGTGTGGCGCTCGGGGACGAGTTCCGGATAGACGGCCAGGCCGTCGTCGCTGATCCGGAAGGCGTGGTCCCCGCGCTGGGAGTCGGAGCCGCGAAACTTGGGCACGCTCACCGAGCGGCCGGCGGCCGACGCCGCGACGTCGATCACCCCGTCGCTCAGGAACTGCAGGTCGTCGTCCGGGTTCGACTCCGCGGCCTGCGTGGTGAACACGACCGTGGCGTCCTGCTCGCGGAGGAACCGGACGAACGAGAGAATCTGCTTGCGGAACTGGTACTCGTCCGGGGCCAGGTACCGGAACCGGGTCGCCGGGTCGAACACGACCCGGTCGGGGTCGGCGCGCTCGATGCGCTCGGCGATCGACGAGGCCAGGGATTCGCCCTCCACCTCGCTGGGCGAGAAGATGTCGTAACTCTGGTCCTCGCGGAAGAACTCGGAGCCGGGGCTCAGGTCCAGGAAGTCCACCCCGCTCGCGTCCAGGCCGACCGAGGCGGCGTTCTCGCGGATGTCGTCTTCGGCCTCTTCGAGCGCGACGAACAGGGCGTCCTCGCCCGCGCTCGTGCCGGCGACGAGAAACTGGAGGCCGAGCAGCGTCTTGCCGGCGCCGGGCGGCCCCCGGATCATGTACGTCCGGCGCGGAATGAGACCGCCAGCGAGCACCTCGTCGAGTCCCGATACGCCTGTCGACAGTCGCTCAGATCGTTCCGTCGTCATAGTCTAGACTCCGTCGACCGACCACGCGTCGCTGCCGGGCACGGGCGACGCGACGGCTCGCCGGGGGCGACGCCGCGCGGCGCTCCCCGACCGACGACTGCGGCCGCGCGGCCGCGACCAGCCCCCGTCAACCGATCCATGCCCGTCTCTTGTCGACCGCGCCGCATAACCGGGATGCCAAGAGAGTTAGGTGCGAGGCGTCGCGTCTCGGTCCCACAGCAGTCACGTCCCCGTCGAGACGACCGGCCGGCAAGCGATTATTGGCTAGATAGGAACCCCCCGGGTGCAGCTGGAGACTATCTATCTAGGGGCCCCGGCACGCGCCGCGACGGGCGCGGCCGCAGCGCGGCGTGTGCCGAAGATATTTGTTGCTCCGATGTCAGGTGTGAGAAGCATGTCAACTCACTGCACGAACCGGGGCCCGGCCGTCGACTGCGCCGCCTGCGATCGGGGGGAGCAGCCGTGCTAGACCTCGACGAGACGTTCGTCTACGACGCGGTCACGCACGCCTACAACATGGCCCCGTCGAACTACCGGAACGAACAGCACGCCCAGGGGATCACCGAGATGCTGTTCGGCAACGTGTCCGCCGTCGTCTCCGACGACTACACGCTCACCACGGAGGGCTACGTCCGCGACTGGGGCGTCGAGGAGACGGCCAACATGCTGTTCCGGGAGAGCCACACCGACATGGCGACCTTCCACCCGGTCCCGATGTACGCCTTCCACGACGGCCTGGTCGCGAACGAGAAGGCCGGTGCGGTCGTCGACCGGTGGCCCGACCGCTTCCGCTCGTACGCCTGCGTCGATCCCCTCCGCGACGGCTGGGAGGCCGAACTCGAGTCGCAGGTGGAGTCGTTCGACCCCATCGGCGTCAAGCTCTACCCCTCGCACTGGACCGAGGACCACCACGAGGGCTGGAGCATGGGCGATCCCGACGTCGCCTTCCCCGTCTTCGAGAAGGCCCGCGACCTCGGCATCGACCTCGTCGACATCCACAAGGCGATCCCGTTCGGACCGGTTCCCCGCGGCCCCTACCACCCCGGCGACGTCGACGAGGCCGCCGAGAGCTTCCCCGACCTCACCTTCAGCATCGTGCACGGCGGGTACTCGTTCACCGAGGAGACCGCCTGGCAACTCGCCCGCTTCCCCAACGTCTACGTGAACCTGGAGGGGCTGCCGGCGATCATGCTCGGCAACGAGCGGCGGTTCGCGGAACTGCTGGCCGAACTGATCAGCTTCGTCGGCGAGGAGGGGATCGACCGGCTGTTCTGGAGTTCCGGAGCGATGTCCGTCCACCCGCGCCCGCAACTCGAGGCGTTCCGCGACTTCCAGTTCCCCGACGACGTCCGCAAGAACACCAGCATGATGGGCGAACTGCCCCGGCTCACCGACGAGCACAAGCGGAAGATCCTCGGGGAGAACTACGCCGACCTGATCGGGCTGGACGTCGAGGCCGCCCGGTCCCGCATCGAGGGCGACGAGTTCGACCGCGCGAGCGAGGAGCTGTCCGCGCCCTACTCGACCACGGACGCAGCGAGCGAGGTGGCCAGATGACGACGACGGAGGCCCGAATCCACGAGCGACTCGACGAGATCGTCGACCCCTGTAGCGCCGCCAACGGCACGGACCTCAGCATCGTCGACATGGGGCTGGTCGAGGCCGTCGACGTCGAGGACGGCCGCGTCACCGTCTCGATGCGCCTCACCTCGCCGTTCTGCATGCAGATCCCCTACTTCGTCGAGGAGGTCGAGGACCGGATCGGCGCCGTCGACGGCGTGACGTCGGTCGAACTCGAGACCGACGAGGGGATCGACTGGCACGCCGACATGATGACCGAAGCGGCCCGCCGACAGCGAGCCGAGCGCAAGGCGTCGCGCGCGAGCGAGTACTTCGACCAGGAGGTCGCGGTCGAGGACGTCCGCGCGGACGACTGACGCCGCCGCCCGTCGGTTCGCCCGGACCCGCGTCCCGCGCGGACCGGCGGTGCGACCGCCCGCCGATTCCTACTGGATAAGACACGTGTCGCGATTCTAAGTTGTCGGGCGCGTAGGTAGCGTGATGGCCCTCTACGCGCTCGACGACCTCGACGACGCACTGGACGCGACCCGGGCGCTTCTCACGCCCGTCGACCGCACGACGTGGGTGAAGCTCGCGCTCGTGGTGCTGTTCGTCGGCGGTCCCGGCGCGAACCTGAACTTCTTCCAGTACACCGCGGGCGACGGCGGCGCCCCGCCGGGCGGGATGGGCGCTCCCGAACTCGGCCCCCGGGCGTGGCTGCTCGTCGCGACCGTCGTCGGCGTCGTCCTGCTCCTGGCGCTGGCGTTCGCGCTCGTCTGCGCCGTCATGGAGTTCGTCTTCGTCGAGTCGCTCCGGGCGGAGGAGGTGACGATCCGCCGCTACTGGGGGCGCCGGTGGCGCCAGGGCGTGCGCCTGTTCGGCTTCCGCCTGGTCGTCGGCGCGTTCGTCCTCGGGAGCGTCCTCCTGCTGGCCGCGCCGTTCCTCCTGCCGCTGGTCGAGGGCGGGTCGGTCGGCGGGCTGTCGGTCGCCACCTTCCTCGCGCTCCTCCCGCTCGTCGTCGTCCTGGCGGTCGTCGCCGGCCTCGTCAACGGCTTCACCACCGTGTTCGTCGTCCCCGTCATGGTGCTCGAAGACTGCGGCGTGCTGGCCGGCTGGCGCCAGCTCTGGCCCACGATCCGCCGCCAGTGGGAGCAGTACCTGGCCTACGTCGTCGCCGCGTTCTTCCTCACGCTCGTCGGCGGGCTGGTCGTCGGCGTCGCGACCGCCGTGCTCGCGCTCGTGTTGCTCGTCCCGTTCGGCATCCTGTTCGCGCTGGGGATCGGACTGACCGCCGTCGCCGGAGGCGTCGGGGTCGCCCTGCTGGTGCTCGGCGGCGTCCTGTACGGGCTGTCGGTCCTCGCGGTCGCCGCGCTCGTGCAGGTCCCGGTCCAGACGTACCTCCGCTACTACGCGCTGTTCGTGCTCGGCGACGTCGAACCCGTGTTCGACCTGATCGCCGACCGGCGGGCCGCGGTCCGCGAGGACGCCAGTGCCTGACCGGCCGGCGCGCGCTTTTTTCACTGTCCGCGACGACGTCCGTGGCATGTACGACCGGCTCCTCTTCCCCACCGACGGGAGCGAGGGCGCGGCGGCCGCGCTCGACCACGCGCTCGACCTCGCGGCGGCGCACGACGCGACGCTCCACGTCCTGAACGTGGCAGACACGACCCGGGACAGCCTCACGCTGGTCCAGGGCGACGTCGTCGACGCCCTCGAACGGGAGGGCGAGCGGATCGTCGAGGCGGCGGCCGACCGCGCGCGGAGCCGCGGCGTCGACGTCGTCACGGCGGTCCTGCAGGGCGAGCCCGACCGGACCATCGTCGACTACGCCGCCGACCGCGACGTCGACCTCGTCGTGCTGCCGACGCACGGCCGGCGGGGGATCGAACGGATCCTGCTGGGCAGCACGACCGAGCGCGTGGTCCGGCGGTCGACGGTGCCGGTGCTCACGCTCCGGCCCGGGACCGAGCCGGGCTACCCCTACCGGGACGTGCTGGTGCCGACCGACGGCAGCGACTGCGCGGCGGCCGCGCTCGCCGTCGGGGCCGACCTCGCGACCGCGGCCGGCGCCACGCTCCACCTCCTGTCGGTGGTCGACGTCGCGAGCCTCGGGATCGACGTCCGCACGGACCTCCAGGCGGACGCCCTGGAGGAGCGCGCGACCGAGGTCGTCGGCGAGGCCGCCAAGACCGCGACCGACGCGGGCGTCGAGTCGGTGACCGAGGCCGTCGAGTCCGGCGCCTCGATCCACGGGACGGTCGAGGCCTACGTCGCGGCCCACGGCGTCGACGTCGTGGTGCTGGGGACCCACGGGCGGACGGGCGTCGACCGGTACCTGCTCGGGAGCGTGGCCGAGAAGCTCGTCCGGACGTCGCCGGTGCCCGTCCTGACCGTCCGGGCGCCGGACGAGGCGTCGACGGACCCCGCGGGGTGACGTTCAAGAGGCCAGCGCGCGCGCTCGGGGACGTGAGCCAGACGTTCACCTCCGACGCCGGCGGCGTCCAGATCGCGTACGACGACGTGGGCGGGGGCCGACCCGTGGTCCTCGTCCACGGGTTCGCCTCGGACCGGCGGGGCACCTGGCGCGCGGCGGGCTGGGACGACGCGCTCGCGGACGCCGGCTACCGCGTGCTCGCGCTCGACGTCCGCGGGCACGGCGAGAGCGACGCGCCCCACGACCCCGCCGCCTACGAGCCGGCCGTCGTCGCGGGCGACGTGGTCGGCCTGCTCGACCACTGCGGGATCGACGAGGCCGACCTCGTGGGCTACTCGATGGGCGCCCGACTCTCGATGCACCTGCTCGTGGACCACCCGGACCGGTTCGGCGCGGTCGTCCTGGCGGGCGTGGGCGAGCGGACGCTCCGCGAGGAGCGCTACAGCGCCGCGATCGCCGACGCGCTCGCGGCCGATGACCCCGACGACGTGAGCGACCCGACCGCCCGGGAGTTCCGCGCGTTCGCGGCCCGACGCGGCAACGACCTGACGGCGCTGGCCGCCTTCCGCCGCGCGCCCCAGGCCGGACTGACCATGGACCCGGCGCGCCTGGCGTCGGTCGTCGCCCCGGTGCTGGTCGTGGCGGGCGGCGAGGACGACCTCGTCGGTGACCCGGGACCGCTGGCGGACGCCATCCCCGGCGCGACGGCGGTCGTGATCCCGGGGCGGGACCACCTGAGCGCCGTCGACGATCCCCGCCACCGCGCGGCGGTGCGCTCGTTCCTCGACCGCGCGCGCCGCGACTGACCCGGCGGCGGTCGTCACGCCCGCGCCGCGTCGAGCGCGTCGCGGGCCGTCTCCAGGGCGGCGGTCGCGGTCTCGGGATCGACCGCGACGGGTTCGTGGGCCATCATCGGGAGGTCGCAGGCCACCGCGGCGCCGGCGCGGACGTCGGCCCCGTCGGGGATCGGGTCCGCGAAGTCCAGCGCCGCCAGGAGCGTGGCCACCTCCTCGCGGCGTTCGTGGTCCTGCCAGACGAGTTCGGCGAGCGTGCAGATCGCGACCAGCGGGCCGTGGGGCGGCTCCGTGATTCCGGACGCCCGGAGGCCGGTCTCCAGGGCGTGCGCGCCGGCCAGCCCGCCGTTCTCCCAGCCGAGCACGCTCGTGAGGTGCGTGTTCTCGACGACCGCCTCGACGGCCGGCGTGACCGCGCCGCGCTCGACGTCGGCCAGCGCCTGCTCGCCGTGCTCCCGGATCACCCGGTACGTCTCGCGGGCGAGCGCCAGGCCGGTCGGTGCGGTCTCCTCGCCGTGGATGGTCCGCGCGCCGGTCTGTGCGCAGGCCTCGGCCTCGAAGACGGTCGCGAGCGAGTCGCCGAGCCCCCACCGGAGGAAGTGAGTCGGCGCCGCCGCGACGACGCCCGTGTCGACCAGGACCAGTTCGGGGTCGCGGGCCGCGAGTTCGACGTCGACGATGCCGCCCGCCTCGTCGTAGACGACGGCCACGCCGCCGGCGGGCCCGTCGGCGCTGGCCAGCGTCGGGACGGCGACGAACGACCGGTCGCCGCGGATGGCGGCGGCCTTCGCGGCGTCGATGGCCGTACAGCCGCCGACGCCGACCACGAGGTCGGCCCCGCCCTCGTCTGCGGCCGCGATCACGTCGGCGATGCGCGCGTCGGTCGACTGGCTGATCCCCCGGACCGTCCCGACGTGGTCGACGCCGGCGTCGGCCAGGCCGTCGGAGAGCGGGGCGCCCGCGGTCGCGAGCGCGGTCTCGCCCCCGGCGACGACGGCCGCGGTCGCGTCGATCCGGTCGAGGTGGTCGCCGGCCGCGTCGAGGACGCCCTCGCCCTGGACGTACCGGGCGGGTGCGCGGAACTGGGACATGCCCCTCGGGTGGGCCGACGCGGGCAAAAGTGGTCGGGTCGCTGTGGTCGGCGCTGGCGACGCGGTCGGCACGTCGACAGACACACGTCGCCCGGCCCCCACGGGACGGGCATGCGACGCTCAGGGGAGGACGTCCTGGTGGGAGAACTCCCGGCCGCACTCCTGGCAGCGGTAGGTGTCGAGACGGAGTTTCACCACCGGGTCGGTGCGGCCGCAGTCGGGACAGCTGATGTCGACGACGGCAGTCACGGGCTGCACGTTCGCGCCCGAGGCACAAGACCGTGACGGGCGGCACCTACACGCTGGTCGTGGCGCTGTCCGCGCCGGCGACGATCGCCTTCGGCGCGGCGGGCGAGCGCGACCTGGCGGCCGGCTGGTACGCCTACACCGGGAGCGCGCTGGGCGCGGGCGGGTTCGCGCGCGTCGACCGTCACCGCGACCTCGCGCGCGGCGAGCGCGAGGTCCGCCACTGGCACGTCGACTACCTGCTCTGTCACCCCGAGAGCGCGGTGGAGTCGGTCGTGCGGTCGGCGGGCGTCGACGTGGAGTGTGCGGTCGCGCGCGACCTCGCGGCGCGCCTCGACCCCGTGGCGGGCCTCGGCGCGTCCGACTGCGACTGCTCCACGCACCTGGCGGGCGGCAGCGACCGCGGGCGCGTCCACGAGGCGGTCCGGCGGAGCCACGAGCGCGCCCGGTGAGCGACCACTACCGGCAAAGTGCAACGCCGGGAGACGCGTAACTCGCCCGAAGAACTAACCTCTCGGCCCCGAGAAGATGTGACATGGCAGACACGGATCCGGTGATCGTGCAGGCCGTGCGGACAGCACAGGGCAAAGAGGACGGCGCGCTCGCGGGGCTCCGCAGCGAGGACATGTCGATCCCGCTCGTCGAGCACATGATGGACGAGACGGGCCTCGAGAGCAGTCAGGTCGACGACCTGATGTGGGGCTGCGCCCAGCAGCGCGAGGAGCAGGCGACAAACATCGCCCGACAGATCGCCATCTTCGCGCTCGACGAGGAGGTGCCGGCGACGACCGTGGACCGGCAGTGTGCCTCCTCGGCCCAGGCGCTCATCTCGGCGAGCGACGCCATCGCCGCCGGTCGGCGGGACGTGATGTTCGCCGGCGGCGTCGAGTCGATGTCTCGGGTGAAGATGGGCGGCGGCGACACCTCCATGTACCCGGCGATGTACGAGCGCTACGGCGCCGAGAACCTCCCGATGGGCGCGACCGCCGAGAAGGTCGCCGAGGAGTACGACGTCACCCGCGAGGCCCAGGACGAGTACGCCGCCCGGAGCCAGCAGCGGGCGGTCGCCGCCACCGAGGAGGGCCGCTTCGACGACGAGATCGTCCCCGTCGAGACCGGGGACGGCGTCCACGACGAGGACGAGGGCCTGCGACCGGGCACGACCGCCGAGAAGCTGGCGGAACTGCCGACCGTCTTCAAGGAGGACGGCACGGTCACGCCGGGCAACGCCTCCCAGATCGCCGACGGCGCGGCGGGGCTGCTGCTGACCTGCCGGGCGTTCGCCGAGGACCACGGCCTCGACGTCATGGCCGAGGTGGGGTCCAACAACGTCGCGGGCGTCGATCCCACCGTCATGGGCATCGGCCCGGTCCCGGCCGTCCGGGGCCTCTGTGAGCGCGCCGGCACCGACGTCGACGACTACGGGCTGGTCGAGTTGAACGAGGCGTTCGCCTCGCAGACGCTCTACTGCCAGCGCGAACTCGGCATCCCGGACGACCGGTACAACGTCAACGGCGGCGCCATCTCGATCGGCCACCCGCTCGGCGCCTCGGGCGCTCGCCTGCCCGTGACGCTCGTCCACGAGATGAACCGCCGCGGCGTCGACCGCGGGCTCGCCACGGAGTGCGTCGGCTTCGGCCAGGGCGCGGCCCTGGAACTGATCGCGAACTAGTCGCGGACGTCGATCCGGTCCGCGCGCTCTTCGCGCAGCCACCAGGCGGTCGCGCCCGTGTAGCGCTCGACGCGCCACCGACCGGCCGTCCGGTCGGCGAGGTAGACGAGCCCGCCGTCGACCTCGATCTGGAGGCCGCCGGCGAACGTCCCGGCCGCGCGCTCGGCGAGGCGGACCGTCACCGCGCGGCGCACGGCGTCCCGCGCCTCCAGGGCGGCGAGGTCGTCGCGGTCCAGCGGCCGTCCGGGGAGCCAGGCCGCGAGGTCGTCGGCCGTCGCCATGGCGGCCCGTCGCGCCGGGGCGGCAAAAGCCCTAGTACCTGGTCGAGGGCGGCGGCGGGTCGCTGGCGAACAGCTTGAGCCCCTCGTAGACCGCGATCAGCAGGATCATCACCCCGCCGAGGACGCCCGCGGACTCCAGGATGCTGATCGAGAGCCAGAACCGGACGACGAGCGCGAACGTGAACCCGCTCGCCACCACGACCGGGACGAACAGCAGGCTCACGAGGAAGGGGAGTTCGGCCTCGTAGCGCAGCGCGACCATGATGAACGCTGCGAGCCCGATCGAGGCAGCTAACCCCACCGCGGCCTCCTCGACTGTCAGGCCGAGCGCGTGCGCCACCCCAGCCACGTCCATCGTGTGGTACTCATTGTCACCGAGCAACATAAACACCGCGGAATCGACGCCCTGGCGCGGCAGGCGGCGAGGGTTTATTGGCTCGCCCGGGCGAGTGGTACGGCACCGCATGTCAGACATACAGCTGTCGACCCGGGAGATCGCACCGGACACGACGCTGCTCGCGGGCTGTGTGGTGCCGCAACTCGTCGCCGACCGGCTCGCGGCGATGGACGACCCGCCGCCGTGGTACGAGCAGGGACGCGCGGTGCACGCCCAGTTCAACGCCTACCTCCTCGACGGCGCGGAGACGCTGCTGTTCGACACGCTCCCGCCGAACTTCCAGTCGGCGCTGCTGACCGAACTCGACGAGCGGGACGTCGACCTCGACTACGTGGTGGTGTCGCACCCGGAGGCGCCCCACGGCGGGAACGCCGAGGCGCTGCTGCGGGCCAACCCGGACGCGACGCTGGTGGTCCCTGCGGCCGACGCGCTCCACGACCTCGCGCTGACCCGGACGGTCGAGTCGTTCCGCGAGGTGGCGGCCGGCGACGTCCTCGACCTCGGCGGCCGGGAACTGGAGTTCGTCCACCCCGTGCTGTTCGACCTCGCGAGCACCGCGTGGGCGCACGACTCCGCGACCGGCGCGCTGTTCACGGTGGACGCCTACGGCAACACCCACGTCGAGGGCGAGTGCGGCGACTTCGTCGACGAACTGGCCGACGACCCGGAGCAGTTCACCGCGCTCCGGTGGCCGGGCTTTCACGCACACACCTTCCCGTGGCTGGCGTACGTCGACCCCGACCGGGTGATGGCCGACGTCGAGGCCGTCGTCGAGCGGCTCGACCCGTCGATGGTCTGTCCCGCCCACGGCGCGGTCGTCCGCGAGGACGCGACGGCGTACCTCCGGCGGCTCCGGCCCGTCCTGGAGACCATCGTCGAGCAGGGGCTGGGCCAGGACGTGAGGGTGTGACGATGCCGGTCGAACTCGCCGACGGCCTCTGGTGGATTCCCCAGTGCGAACCGGTCGGCGATGACGACGACCGCCACGTCCACGCCTCGGTCTACCTGCTGACGGGCGCGGGCGGGAACGTGCTCGTCGACGCCGGGCCGCCGGACGCGGCTCACGTCCGGGAGGCCGTCGAGGACGTCACGGACGGGGCGGGCGTCGACGCGCTGGTGATGACGCACACCAACCTCCCGCACGCCGGCGACGTCGGCGCCTACGAGGACGCGCGCGTCTACTCCGCGACCGACATCCCGCCCGAGTTCGGCGGCTACGGCGAGCTCTGGAAGATCGACGAGACGCACGACGTCTGCGGCCGGGAGATCTCGTTCGTGAAGCCTCCGATGACCGACCACGTCTACTCGCAGTGGCCGTTCGACCACGACACGGGGACGCTGTTCACCTCCGAGGCGCTGGGCAACTACCACCGGCCCGGCCGCTGTACGGAGGTGTGGGACGCCCCGGAGCGGGCCGTCGCGACCGAGGACGTCGACGCCTACTGCCGGGACCGCCTGCCCTGGCTCCAGTACGCCCGGCCGGAGTCGTTCCGCGAGACGCTCGAACGCCGCCTCGGCCGGTTCGACGTCGACCGCGTCGCCCCGAGCCACGGGACGCCCGTGACGGCAGCCCACCTCCCGGCGTACGTCGAGCGCCTGCTGACGGTCACCGCCGGGATCGCGGACGACTGGCCGCTCCACCGGGCCGAGCTGTAGCCGCGCCCCGGCCGTCGGATTCATGAGTCCGGCCGGCCCACGCGGAGGCATGCGAGAGTACGCCGACGATCCACCGGTCGAGGAGCGCCTGGGCGACGCGCTCCGGGCGGCCGACGAGACGCTGGCGGTCGCAGAGTCCTGTACCGGCGGCCTGATCGGGTCGCTGCTCACCGACGTCCCGGGGTCGAGCGACTACTTCGACCGCTCGCTCGTCACCTACTCCTACGACGCCAAGCGACAGGTGCTGGCGGTGGACCGCGAGGCGCTCGACGAGTTCGGCGCCGTGAGCGAACCGGTCGCCCGGGCGATGGCCAGGGCCGCCCGCGACACCGCCGACGCGACCTGGGGGCTCTCGACGACTGGCGTCGCCGGGCCGGCGGGCGGGACCGACGAGAAACCGGTCGGCACCGTCTTCGTCGGCGTCGCCCGCGCCGCACCCTGGGGGACCGGCGAGTCCCGGACCGAGGTGACGCGCTACGAGTTCGACGGAACGCGCCGCGAGATCAAAGAGCAGATCGCACGACGGGCGCTCGGCGACGTCCTCGCGGCGACCGACCGCGATGAATAAGGAGGGGCACGTCCTCAACGCCGTCCTGCTCGCGGCGGGCCTGGGATATGTCCTCCACCCGGCGGGCGACGTCGAGACGGTCCGGACGGTGGCCGCGGTCTCGGTGCCCGTGGTGCTGGGCGCGCTGTTCCCCGACGTCGACACCGCGTTCGGCAAGCACCGGAAGACGCTGCACAACCTCCCGGTGCTCGCCGTGGTGGCCGCCTACCCGCTCTACCTCGGCACCCTCCGGTTCGTCTGGATCGGCGTCCTCACCCACTACGTCCTCGACGTGGTCGGCTCGAAGCGCGGCATCGCCCTGTTCTACCCCCTGTCGTCGCGGGAGTACGGGCTGCCCTTCGGCGTCACCACCGCCAGCAGGTACGCCAACGCGGTCACGCTCGTCGTCACGGCGCTCGAACTGGTGGTCGCCGCGGTCCTCGTCCACGTCGTCCCCGACCTCCTGGCGACGGCAGCCGCGAGCCTCCCGTTCGACCCGGCGACCGCGCTGCTCGGCGGGTAGGTGACCGCTCCACCGACGGGGCCGACCTCAATCGCGGGTGGAGGAGAGCGCCCAGTCTCCGTCGGGATGGCTACTCCGGCAGGCGTGGCCGTGGTGGAGCCGCCGTGAGCCGGACGCTGTCGACACCGCGACAGCCGCGCACGGCGCGAGGGAACCCGTTAGCTCACCCGCCCGTCCCACTCCCACGTTCCCGCCCCGATGGCGGGCGCGTCGTCCGGGTTGATGTGGGCCGTCGCGTCGACGTGAACGTCGTCGCCGCTCTCGAAACGGGCGACGCCCCGGACCGCGGCAGAGACCGAGAACGGGGCCTCGCTGCCCGCGACGCCCCGACACACGAACGTCGCACTGCCGATGGCACGGGCGCCACGGGCGCCGCGGACCCACACGCGCACGGTGACTTCCTCGGGTGGATTCGCCACCGCGCCGTGTCCAGACACCACTACAGTCCCGGTCCCCTCCGGGACGGCGTCGGTGATGCCGAAGACGCAGGGACACACGTCGTTTCCCTTGCCGTCGAGCGGCTCTGCGACGGCAGGTTGCATCCCGGCGACGGCGACCGCCGCCGGAACGCCGGCCCGGAGCACCGTCCTGCGTCTGATGAGTTTCGTTCCCGGACTCCCCGTCAGCGACCCGCCGCGTGGAACGTGTGGCGCCATGGGCAATCGAGTGATGTTAGTTAACATTCCACATAAGCGTTTCTCGGGGAGAGCCGTCGAACGTTCCGGCGTCAGTAGACCGCCACGTCGTCGAACCGGCCCTGGTAGGCGACGTGCCGGGGGTGGGTCGGCTCGGTCCCCGAGAGGAACAGGCGGTCGAACTTCTGCCAGGAGTTCTCGTAGAAGAGGTGGGCGACCTCCGCGCCACAGCGGAGCGCGTGCGCCGTGCCGTCGCGGTGGAACTGCCGCCGCGGCGCGCCCGCCCGGAGCGCGGCCACGAGGTCCGCGCCCGTCTCGAACGACGTCTCGAAGGTGGTCCAGGCCTCGCCGACCGTCCCCCGGAGGTGGGCGTACGAGGAGGCAAAGCCCGGCTTGCCCGTCTCGCGGGCGATCTCCCGGGCGCGATCGTTGTGGTAGGGGAGGTGCTTGGGGTTGTACACCTCGACGGCGTCGACGACGTCGGCGTACGCGCGAACGTCGTCGGCGTCGAAGCTCACCGTGGCGAACTCCGGGTGCGGGACGAGGACGGCGGCCTCCTGGCGGCGCAGTTCGGCCATGGTCCCCGACAGGGTGCAGAAGTCGGGGACCGGCTCCGACAGCCCGACCGCGAGGACGTGCTTCCGGTCGCGCCAGTCGCCGGTGAACAGCTCGCGGCCCGGGACGACGAGCAGGTCCTCGTCAGTGTAGCGCTCGGCCGCAGCCTCGACGTCCGGGAGCCGGGTGAAGTGGGGCGCGTAGACCAGCGCGTCGAGGCCGCGCGCCTTCGCTCGCTCGACGACCCGGTCGTCGAGAACCTTCACGTGCAGGTCGACCCGGAACTCCTCGCTCACGCCAGGGGTTCCGGCCGGTCCGGATTTAGGGGTTTCCCATCCCCGGCGAAAGCTACGAGGGGTCGCCCGTCGTCCGACCAGTATGGACACGACCCGCCGCCGGTTCCTCGCGACAGCGGGGGCCGGCCTCGCCGCGCTCGGCGCCGCTCCCTCCGCCTCGGCCGCGATCCAGCAAAATCCCGTCCCCGCCGGGCCGACGGTCGGGCTGGAACGCGTCGCCTCGGGGCTGGCCTCGCCGACCGGCGTCGAGGTCGCGCCCGGCGACGACCGCCTGTTCGTCCTCGACCAGCCCGGACGCGTCTACGCCGTCGGCGAGGGATCCACCACGACCGTCCTCGACCTCCGGGACCAGGTCGTCGTCGGCGGGCTCGAACAGGGGCTGCTCGGGCTGGCCTTCCACCCCGACGGCGACGGCCGCTTCTACGTCCGCTACAGCGCGCCCCGCCGCTCCGGGACGCCCACCGACTACTCCCACACGTTCGTCCTCTCGGAGTTCCGGATGGGCGACGACGGCACCGCAGTCCCCGGCTCGGAGCGGACCGTCCTCGAGATCGCCGAGCCGCAGGCCAACCACAACGCGGGCGCGATCGCCTTCGGCCCGGACGGCTACCTCTACGTCGCGGTCGGCGACGGCGGCGCCGGCGGCGACCAGGGGACCGGGCACGTCCAGGACTGGTACGACGGCGTCGGGGGCGGCAACGGGCAGGACGTGACCGACAACCTCCGCGGGAGCGTCCTGCGCATCGACGTCGACGGGCGGGACGGCGACCGGGCGTACGGTATCCCCGACGACAATCCGCTGGTGGGGCAACCGGGCCTCGACGAGCACTTCGCCTGGGGGTTCCGCAACCCCTGGCGGCTGTCGTTCGACGGCGACCGACTCCTGGTCGGCGACGTCGGCCAGAGCACCTGGGAGGAGGTCGACGTGGTCGAGAAGGGCGGCAACTACGGCTGGAACGTCCGCGAGGGCGCACACTGCTTCGGGGCACGGACCTGCCCCACCGAGACGTCGGACGGCCAGCCCCTGATCGACCCCGTGATCGAGTACCCGCACGAGCGCGACGGGACCCGGATCGGCCTCGCGGTCGTCGGCGGCTACGTCTACCGCCAGTCCACCGTCCCCGCGCTCCGTGACCGGTACGTCTTCGGGGACTGGAGCCGGTCGTTCAAGGAGGCCTCGGGGACGCTGTTCGTCGCCACGCCCGAGGGCGAGACGTGGTCGATGGAGCGGCTGCGGATCGCCGGCCGGGAGGGCGGCGAACTCGGGCGCTTCCTGCTGGCGTTCGGGCGCGACCGCGAGGGGGAACCCTACGTCTGCACGAACGGGAGCGCCCGGGCGTCCGGATCGACAGGGGCGGTCCACCGCATCGTCCCGGCGGGAGGCGCGAGCAGAACCGAGGGGACGGACGCGGGGCGCGAGGGCGGCACCGGCGGCGAGCCGACCGCGACGGCGACGAGCCAGCCCGGCTTCGGCGCGCTCACCGCGCTCGGCGGCATCGGGCTGGCCGGGCACCTGCTCGCCCGCGACTGACCGGCTTCAGGCCTGCCGGAGGTCCTGGATGACGTCGCCCCAGTAGTCGCTGCCGTCGAAGGCGAGCTGGACGCGGTCGGCGACGCCGCCGTACTTGTCGAGAATTTCGTCGGCCAGGTCCTCCGGCGGCGCCTCGATGGCGAACGTCGCGACCATCTCGTCGGTGATCAGCTCGGCCATCTCCGCCCACTTGCCGTCCTTCGAGAGCTCGTGGAGTTCCATGCCGACGTCCGTCCAGCCGTGGAGTTCGAGCACGTCGTGGTAGGTCCGGGTCGACCCGTAGAAGGCGATCCGCTGCTTGGCCTCCTGGCGCATCTCCTCGCGTTCTTCCTCGGTCTCGCCGGTGACCAGGAACGGACTGGCGGAGAGGGTGACCTCCTCGGGGTCGCGGTCGCCGATCTCTGCGCCCTCGGCGACGAGGGGCGCGATGACCTCGTCGGTGTACGTGGGGGTGTTGAACCCGTGCATGCAGAGCCCGTCGGAGACCTCGCCGGCCATCTTGAGCATGTAGTCGTTGACGCCGGCGACCCAGACGTCGGGCGGGCCCACGTCCAGCGGACCGGGGTCGAACTCGTCGGTCATCAGCGAGAACTGGTAGAACTCGCCGTCGAAGTCCAGTTCGTCGGCCTCGCCCTGGAAGACGTCGAAGATGTGCTTGATCGCCAGCACTTCCTCGCGGAGGCGAGGCCCCGGGCTCTCCCACTCGAAGTCGACGGAGAACCGCCGCTCGTTGTGCCCCTTCACCTGCGTCCCCAGCCCGAGGACGGCCCGCCCGTCGGAGTAGCGCTGGAGGTCCCAGCTCATGTAGGCCATCACCATCGGCGAGCGCGTGAACGCCGTCGCGATGCGCGTGCCGAGCTGCACGTCCTCGGTGTGTTCCGCGACCAGCGGCAGCGGCAGGAACGGGTCCTCGTCCATCTCGGGCGTGAACACGCCGTCGAAGCCGAGGTCCTCGGCCTGGGCGGCGAGTTGCGCCGTGTCGTCCGAGAGACCCTTCACCGTCGTGTCGATCTTGAGGTCGGCCATAGCTCGGATAGAACACCGCCGGTCGCCTGTTAACATTTGCCATCTGGGCGACCGGACCGGGCGGCTACGCCGGCGTGGCGGTGGCGGTCGACGACCCGCCACCGCCGGAGCCAGACCCGGCTCCGGAGCCCGACCCCGAACCGGAGGCGGCGGCGGACGCCTCGAACGCGGTCTCCAGGTCGGTCTCTCGGTCGCCGTCGACGATCCGGACCGTCAGGTCGGTGGCGTCGGCGTCGACGTGGACTGCGACCCGCCCGCTCGCGTCGGTCCGGCCGACCGCCTCGCCGTCGACGAACGCGGTCGCGTTCGCCACGGGCGCGCCGGCGCTGGTCACCCGCACCGTCGCGTTCTCGCCCGGCGCGACGCGGCCGACGAACGTCGCGTTCAGGCCGGCCGACGCGTGGTCGCCGGGCCGGCCGACGCGCTCGATCGGGACGTCGGTGCCCGACTGGCCGGCGACCGGCTTGACCACGTACGTCCCGCTCTTGCCGGCCTGCACGACGGTGAGGTCGAACACGAAGTCGACCTCGGAACCGGCGCCGACGGCGAACGGCTCGTTCAGCTTCAGGCGCTGGCTCGGGAGCGTCACGTCCGCGGGCTCGCCGGTGGCGTCGAGCGTCCCCTCGACGTCGTCGACCTCGATGACGACCCCGGTGTAGGTACCGTTCGGCAGGTCGTAGGTCCCGACGAGCGACGCGTTCTCGCCCCGGAGTTCGGTCAGGTCCACGGTGACGTCGTCGACCGTGTGCTCGATCCAGGTGCCGTTCTCGCCGCCGCGGTGGAACCGGACCGCGGTGACGGTGGCGTTCAGGCGGCTGAAGTCGCCGATCGCGTTCGGTTCGTCGCTGACGTAGAAGTTGACCTGGCCGCCGTCGGTCGCGGCCGCGGGCGACTGCGTGGCCGTCGCGTCCGGCGCGGTCGTCGGACTCCCGGTCCCCGGCGGAGCGCCGGCACAGCCGGCCAGGATCACGATCACCGCGGCGAGGCTGGCGTGCGTCAAGCGTACCATGTCCGGCCGGAGACCGCCCGACGTGAAAGGTCCGACGACCGTTCGGACCGTCCACTCCGTTCAAATCGTTTACGCGAGCGCGCTGGCGAGCGGACGGAGCGTGCAGGGACGGTGCGGAGTGGAGACGGGGGCGACGCCACCGACGGGGCTGTCCGCTACGGGAGCATTTATCACTCGGGGGGGAAAATCCGGAGCCTGTTACCCATGACAACGAGCCAGTTCAGCGTCGACGGGAAGACAGTGATCGTCACGGGATCCTCGCAGGGCATCGGCCGCTCCATCGTCGAGCGGTTCGCGAACGACGGCGCGAACGTCGTCGTCACGTCCCGCGACCTGGAGAAAGTCGAGTCGGTCGCCGAGAGCATCAACGGCGGCGAGGCCGACGGCCAGGCCATCGCCGTCGAGTGCGACGTGCGCGACCGGGACTCGATCCAGGCGCTGGTCGACGCCACCGTCGAGGAGTTCGGGCAGCTCGACTGCCTGGTCAACAACGCCGGCGCGTCGTTCATGGCCGACTTCGACGACATCTCGGCGAACGGCTGGAAGACCATCGTGGACATCAACCTCCACGGCACCTTCCACTGCTCGCAGATCGCCGGCCAGCAGATGCAGTCCCAGGGCGACGGCGGCACCATCGTCAACTTCGCGAGCGTCGCCGGCCAGCAGGGCTCCCAGAAGATGCCCCACTACGGCGCGGCCAAGGCGGCGGTCATCAACTTCACGAAGTCCCTCGCCGCGGAGTACGCGTCCCACGACATCCGCGTCAACTGCATCGCGCCCGGCCTGGTCGCGACGCCCGGCGTCGCCTCCCAGATGGGCATCGAGGGCCCGGGCGACATCGACCGCAGCGAGGTCGACCGCACGTTCGGCCGCCCGGTCGAGATCGCCGACCTCACGCAGTTCCTCGCCAGCGAGGCCTCCTCGTACATGATCGGCGAGACGGTCACGATCAAGGGCAAGCCCCAGATGGAAGAGTAGCGCCGCGAGCGACGTCGCGTCGCGATCGGCCGGCGCGCACGCCGACGGCCGGCCGGAGCGGTCGAATCGTATATTACTTACTCGCCCCCCGCCCACCTCCAGTCGATGAACGACCCGGTCTTGTTGACGGGGGCCATGGGGCGCGTGGGCCAGGCCATCCTCGGCGGCATCGGCGACCAGTACGACTGGCGACTGCTCGCGCACAACCCGCCCGACGAGGAACCGGACCATCCCTACACGGTCGCAGACGTCGTCGACGAGGAGGCGATGCACGAGGTGACCGAGGACGTCGGCGCGGTCGTCCACCTCGCGGGCGACCCGCGCCCGGAGGCGCCCTGGAACAGCGTCCTGGACAACAACATCCACGGGACGAAAGTCCTGTACGACGCCTGCATCGACAACGGCGTGGAGAAGTTCGTCTACGCCTCCTCGAACCACGCCGTCGGCCACTACGAGACCGACCGCAAACCCGACATCTACCGCGCCCACGACGACTTCCTGCTCGACGGGACCGAACTCCCCCGCCCCGGCAACTTCTACGGCATCTCCAAGGCCACGGGCGAGATCATCGGCCGCTACTACCACGACGAGCACGGCATCAAGGTGTGCAACGTCCGGATCGGCAACCTCACGAAGAACCACCCGCCGATCGACTACGAGCGCGGCCAGGCGATGTGGCTCTCCTACCGCGACTGCGC
>JBDGSV010000032.1:0-25676 GCA_042217375.1 Haloarculaceae archaeon
CGCCACGACTGCGTGAACAAGTACTTCGACTTCGCGGACTTCGAGGCCGCCTGCGCGGCCGCGACCGAGGCCGGCGCCGGCGTCAAGGCCTACCTCCTCATGAAGCCGCCCTTCCTCTCGGAGTCGGAGGCCGTCGCGGACATGAAGCGGTCGGTGCGGCAGTGTGCCGCCGTCGAGGGGTGTCATACTGTCTCGATGAACCCCACCAACGTCCAGCGCTACACGATGGTCGAACAGCTCTACCACGCGGACGGCTACCGGTCGCCCTGGCTCTGGTCGGTCTGTGACGTCCTCGAATCGACCGCCGACGCCGACGTCATCGTCGTCTCCGACCCCGTCGGCCACGGCTCCGACCGCGGCCCCCACAACTGCGGGGAGTGCGACGACCGCGTCCAGCGCGCGATCAAGGACTTCGACCTCCGGCAGGACCCGACCGTCTTCGAGCAGGTGTCCTGCGAGTGCGAGACGACCTGGGAGGCGGTCGTCGAGCGCGAGACGAGCTACGGACTGCCGCTGGCCCGCTAGATCGGGTCGTCGGGCGCGTGGCGCTCGGCCATGCGCGTGGCCTCCGCGGCGTACTGCTCGCGGCGCTCGGGGTCGTCGACCGTGCCGAGGTTCGTCGGCGAGACGTCGAGCGCCGCCCGTGTCTCCCGGTGTGCGCCGGTGAAACTCGGCAGCGCGCGCTCCTTCCGGAAGTAGCGCTCGCCGTCCGGCGTCGCGTACGTGAGGATGATCAGGTTCTGTTCGTCGTCGGAGTAGGTGCGCTCGACCAGCCAGACGCGGACCGTGTCCTCGCTCACGGCCGACCGTTCGGGGCCGACCCTCATCGACCTGTCGCCCCCGCACCGCTTTTGCGTCTCCGGTCCGACCGAGCGGGTGTGCAGGGGGGTCCCGACGTGCCGTCGTTGCTCGAACTCGTCGCTCGCAGACAGGACCTCCTCGAGCGACTGTCTCGCGGGGCGGTCCAGAAGCGCACGCTCGTCGCCGACCTGCCCGACTCGCGCTCGACGGTCGACCGTGCAGTCCGGGAACTCGCCGCCGCCGGACTGGTCCACCGGACGACCGACGGCTACGAGGCGACGCTCGCGGGCCGGCTGGCGGCCGCGGCCCACCGCGACCTGCGGGCGTCGCTGACTGACCTGACGGCGGCCAGACGGCTCCTCGAACCGCTGGACGGAGACGTCGCGCTCGACCCCTGTCTGTTCGCGGGCGGCGAGGTCCACGTCGGCGACGGACCGACGCCGTACGGGTCGGTGACGCGCATCCGGGACTTCTTCACCGGGGCGGACCGGATCTGGGTGCTCTCGCGGGCGCTGACCGACCCGGGGCTGATCCGGCGCGTCCGCGACCTGGTCGTCGACGGGGGCGCGACCCTGACGGCCGTCGTCGCGGAGGCGCTGCTCGACCAGCTCCGGGAGCACGAACCGGACCTTCTGTGCGAACTCGCCGCCGCGGACCGGGTCGACGTCTCGGTCACCGACCGGCCGCCGTACTCGCTGGTGATCGGCGAGCGCGCCGGCGAGCGCCGGGTCCTGCTCGCCGTCTACGACGGGGAGTCGCTCCACGGCGTGGCGGTGAACGACACGCCGGGAGCGGTGCGGTGGGCGCTGGCCCGGTTCCGCGACGCCCGCGCAGCCGCGACCGAGGTGACCGACCGCGCGTCCGCGACCGGCACCGAGACCGACCTGCTCGCGCGGGAGGGCGTCGTCGAACTCACGGCGTCGTACTTCGAGCGCCGGGAGCCGACGCCGCCCGCGACCGCCTGGCGGACGGGGTTCGACCTGGCGGCGGTCCGGGCGGGCGACGCGCTCGACCGCGAGCACGTGCGCGACGGCGAGCGCCGGTCGCTGTCGGCCGACCTCGTCGAACGCCTCCGCGAGGGCCGCGACCACGTCCTCCTCGGGCCGCCCGGCGTCGGGAAGAGTACCATCTGTCGAACGGTCGCCTGCCGGTGGTTCGACGCCGGTCACGGACCGGTCTTCTACCGGACGTCCGGCCGCGATCGGCGGTTCGCCTCCCGGACGCTGCTGGCCGAGCGCCTCCGCGGCGCCGACGGACACGCGCTCGTGGTCGTCGAGGACGCCGTCCGCGAGGAGGCCAACGCCGTCGTCGGGTTGCTCGCGACGTTCGCCGCCGACCCGACCGTGACGTTCCTGTTCGACGCCCGCCGCCCGGAGTGGGACGATCCGCCGACGACGTTCGACGCCGACACCGAGAGCTACCGGCAGGAGGCGGTCGCGCAGGTCGCTGCGCCGCCGCTCGACGAGCGGGAGTGCGCGCGGTTCGTCGAGCAGTTCGAGGCGACCGTCGGGCACGCAGTGGGAACGCCGCCGGCCGAACTGCTCGACGCCGTCCGGTCCGGCGAGGGCGACGCCGCCGAACCGGCCGAACTCCTCCTGCTCCTCCACCGCCTCGCGCTCCACGCCGACCCGCTCGCCGAGTACGACGGAACCGGCCCGACGACGCTCGTCGACGAGGTGGCCGCGACCGCCGACGCGCTCGACGGCCTCGCGCTCGAGGTGGGCGTCCTGGTGAACCTGCTGAACGCCGCCGGCGTGGGCGTTCGGCCGGCCTACGTCCACGCGGTCGCGCCCGACGATCCGGACGGCGTCCGGGCCGCCCTCGACCGGTTGACGGGGCGGGTGATCTTCGGGACTGCGCCGGACGGGCGCCACCGGGCGGTCCACGGCGCGTGGTCGGCGCAGTTCCTCGATCACCTGTGCGACGCCGACGCCGCCGAACGCGTCGCCCGGGTCGTCGGGCGCGTCCTCGCGCTCGCGAGCGATCCCGACCGGCGCGAGCGCGTCGCGGCCGCCGTGGGCGAGTCGGCCGCGCTCGACCGCGCGGCCGAGACGCCCGGTTCCTGGGCGACGGCGCTCGTCGAGGACCTGTTCGCGCTCGGCCGCGACCGCCCCGGACTGGCGCCGCTGTTCGGCGCGCTCGACGGCGCGGCCTTCCCGCCGGCCTGCGAGGACGCTCTCGCGCTGCGCTACCGGACCTGGCGCGGCGAGACCGCCCTCGACGGCGGGTACTACGACGCCGCCGAGCGCGACTTCGAGTGGCTCCGCTCGGCGCTCGACGAGCGAGCCGGTGCCCCGAATGCGACGCTGCTCGCCCGCGCCCGCCGCGGCCTCGGGAAGCTCGCGCGACGGCGGGGGAACCTCGACGCGGCCGAGCGCCACCACGAGGCCAGCCTCCGCGTCTACCGCGAGGCCGACGACGTCGCCGGCGAGGCGTCCTGTCTCATCAATCTGGGGGCGGTCGCGTGGGCGCGGGGCGACCTCGACGCCGCGGCGTCGCACTTCGAGGCGGCGCTCCCCCTGAAGCGGTCGGTCGGCGACCGCCGCGGCGTGGCGAACGCGCGAAACAACCTCGGCATCGTCGCGGCCGCGCGCGACGATCCGTCGACGGCCGAGACCCACCACGAGGCCGCGCTGGCCACCCGGCACGAGATCGGCGACCGCCGCGGCCAGGCCGACAGCCTCACCAACCTCGGCGTCGTCGCGCGCGACCGGGGCGACCTCGACGCCGCCGAGCGGTACGCCCGCCGGGGGCTCGAACGGTGGCGCGAGGTCGGCGACCGGCACGGCGAGGCGAACAGCCTCTACCAGCTCGGCGAACTCGCGCTGGACCGGGACGACCCCGGGACGGCGGCCGACTACCTCGTGGAGAGCCGCGACCTCCGCGCCGAGATCGGCGACGACCAGGGGTGGGCCGACAGCGTCCGCCTGCTCGGGGCGGTCGCCCTGGCCCGCGGCGATCACGGGACGGCCGCAGAGCGCGCGCGGGAGAGCCTCGCGACCTACCGCGACGTGACCGACCGGCGCGGGACGGCTCAGAGCCGCGCGCTCCTGGGCCGGGTCGCGCGGGCCCGCGGCGACCACGAGGCGGCGCGCGACCACCTGACCGACGCGGTCGAGTGCCACCGGGCGGCGGGCGCGACGCGGGACGCGCTCGACGCGCTGGAGACGCTGGTCGACGTCTGCGTGGCCGCCGGCGACCACGAGGCGGCGCGGGACTACCTCTCGACGGGGGTCGACCTCGCGCAGGCAGAAGGACTCGACGCGCGGTGCGAGACGCTGGCGGCGCGCCGGGCGGAACTGGCGTAGCGCCGGTCAGGCCTCGAAGCCGCGGAGGACGCCCTGACCGTCGGTGGCGCCGAGGTCGGGCAGCGTCGCGCGCTCGGGGTGGGGCATCAGGACGGCGACCGTCTCCCGCGGACCGAGCACGCCGGCGATGGCGTGCTTCGAGCCGTTGGGGTTGGCCGCCTCGGTCACCGTGCCGTCGGCGTCGCAGTACCGGAAGAGCACGCGGTCGTCGGCCTCCAGCGCGTCGAGTTCGTCGTCGTCGATCTCGAAGCGCCCCTCGCCGTGGGCGATGGGGAGTTCGACGACCTCGCCCTCCTCGTAGTGGGCGGTCCAGGGGGTGGTCGCGTTCTCGACGCGGACGTGGACGTGCTCGCACTGGAAGCGGGCGGAGGCGTTGACCGTGAACGCCCCGGGAACGAGGCCGGCCTCGCTGCCGATCTGCGCGCCGTTGCAGACGCCGAGCACCGGGACGCCGGCGTCGGCGCGCTCGCGGATCTCGTCCATGATGGGGTCGCGCGCGGCCATCGCGCCGGCCCGGAGGTAGTCGCCGTAGGAGAACCCGCCGGGGAGCATCACGCCCGAGACGTCGGCGGGCAGGCCGTCTTCGTACCAGACCAGTTCGGCGTCGATGTCGAGGTGGTCGAGCGCGCGCACGGAGTCGCGGTCGCAGTTCGACCCGCCGAAGCGGACGACTGCGACGGTCACGCGACCACCTCTGTGTGGGAGTCGGGCGTCGGAGTCGGGGTCGCGACGGTCACGCGACCACCCCCACGATGCCGGTCGCGTTCATCTCTCGTCTTCGACCTCCACGGTGTAGTCGTGGATGGTCGGGTTCGCGAGCAGCCGTTCTGCCATCTCGGTGGCACGCTCGGCGGCGTCGTCGGCGTCGTCGGCGTCGAGGTCGATCTCGAACCGGTCGGCAGCGCGAAGATCCGCCAGTTCGAAGCCCAGCCGCTCCAGCGCCCGCTTCGTCGTCTCGGCCTCGGGGTCGAGCACGCCCCGCTTGAGCCGGACGGTCACGACGGCGGTGTAGGCGGTCATCACGTGAGACGCCGGGACCGCCGTCGAAAACTCTTGTGACTCGATTCGCGTCGCGAACGGACGGGCTTTTGTTCGCTGCCACCGACCCGGCTCCCATGAGCGTACTGTGGTGGTCCCGGTGACGAAGTACACCGAAGTCACCGTCGTCGGCGAGGACAAGACCGGGCTCATCGCTCGCGTGACGTCCCTGCTGTTCGAGAACGACATCAACATCGAGGACCTCGACCAGGCGGTCCGCGAGGGGATCTTCCGGATGACGATGCACGTGGACGCGACCGAGATGTCCTGCTCGCAGGCCGACCTCCGCTCGGCGCTCCAGGACCTCGGCGACGACCTCGGGCTGGACATCCAGGTTCGATTTCCCTCCGACCGGGACGTCCAGGGCATCGCCGTCCTCGTCACGAAGGAGTCACACTGCCTCGAGACGCTGCTCGACGCGTGGGCCAACGACGAACTCGGGGCCGAGATCGAGGTCGTGGTCGGCAACCACGACGACCTCGAACCGCTGGCTGACCACTACGGCCTCGACTTCTACGACGTGGGCGACGAGAAGGGCGTCCCCGACGAGTCCGAACTGCTCTCGATCCTCGACGAGTACGAGATCGACCTCGTCGTCCTCGCACGCTACATGCGCATCCTCTCGCCCGAGGTCGTCTTCCGCTACGAGGACCGCATCATCAACGTCCATCCCTCGCTGCTGCCGTCGTTCCCCGGCGCCGAGGCCTACCGCCAGGCCCGCGAGGAGGGCGTTCGCGTCGCCGGCGTGACCGCCCACTACGTCACGACCGACCTCGACCAGGGCCCGATCATCACCCAGCGCGCGTTCAACGTCCCCGACCGGGCCGACGTGGCGGAGCTGGAGCGGCGCGGCCAGCCCCTGGAGGCCGAGGCGCTGCTGGAGGCCGTGCGCCTCCACCTCGACGACGCCATCTCCGTCTACCACGGACGCACCGAACTCCGCGAGGAGACCGACGGCCAGTACCAGCTCGGGATGCCGTCGATCGTCGACGACGTCTCTCCCGACCGACCGCTCGACGGTCTCGGCAGCGCGCCCAGCCAGGACGCGGACGACTGACGACCCCAGCGCACGCGAGAACGCTTTTCCGGACCCACTCCGTGGTCGACAGATGGTCACGCCGCGGACGCTCACCGCCGTCGGGGGTCTCCTGCTGTGTCTCGGCGGCGCCGTGGTCGCGCTCGTGCCGCTGTTCGCCGTCGGGAACTGGGTCTTCGTCGTCGGCGTCCAGATGTGGGCGGTCGTCGCACTCGTCGCCGGCGTGATGCTCGCGAGCGGTCTCGCCGCGCTCGCTCGCCCGCCCTACGACGTGGAGGCGGGCGTCGCGGGGCTCGTCGCCTCGATCGCATCGATCGCGGTGCTCGGCGGCCTGCTCGTGGGGCTGGTGCTCGGCGTCCTCGGCGGCGTCCTCGTGGTCGTCGGAGGGCTGCGCGCCCGGGAACGGGCCGCCGGGTCGACCACGGCAGAGCCCTGACGCCGCGCCTACAGCGCTCGGACCGCGTCGACGGCCTCGCGAAGTGGCGGCGCGTCGAAGATGTCCCGCCCGACGTAGGCGTTCGCTCCCGCCGCGTAGAGGTCGCGCACGGCGTCGACGACGTGCGCCGGCAGGGGCGCCGGCTCCTGGTCGCAGAGCGTCCGCCAGTCGGCAACGTCCTCGGCCTTGGCGCGCTCTTTCGCCTCCTCGACCGCGGCGACCCACTCGGGCTGGGTCCGCTTGTAGTACTGCCTGAGCACCTCCTTCGAGATCTGCTGGCCGTCGACGGCGAACCGGTTCTCGTCGAAGGTGCCGACGACGTCGGCCACCCGGATCTCGCCCCGGAAGTAGAGACACTCGATCTTGCCGTCCTGGTGGTTCATGCCGACCTCGGCGGCCCGGTCGGTCACCAGGCGGTTCACCTCCCGCGCGACGGCTTCGAGGTCGTCCACGTCGGCCCGTCCGGCGATCGCCTGGGCCTCCTCGTGGTCGAGATAGCGGTCCGACTCCTCGAACTTCGTGGAGAACTCGACGACTGGCTCGGGGAGGTCGACCGGCTCGTCCGGCCAGGTCTCGGCGTCCAGGTCGAACGCCGACGGGTCGACCCGCGAACGGAGACTGGAGCCGACGGGCACGCGGTTGCGGAAGACGATCTCCAGCGGGATCAGGTAGTTCTCGCCGGCGGCCTCGTGGAAGGCGTCGTAGTCGTAGTCCCGGCCCTCGTGGGGCAGGTCGGGGACCTGCGTGAGGTCGATCGCCATCTCGCGGGGCGGCTGGCCGGCCTGTTCCAGGTCGACCACCGACCCGTTGACCACCACGCCGCGGTAGTGGGTCGGGATCCCCGCCGCCTCCAGGCGCTCGAAGTTCGCGGCGCCCATCGCACAGAGCGAGGCGCCCTTGTTGGGGATGGCGTCGGGCATCTTCCCCCAGTCGAAGACGGAGTAATCGTCGGTGAAGACGAACTCCCCCCTCCCGAGGCGGTCGGGACCGGCCGCCTCGAGTACCCGAAACTCCTTGACGCTGGTCATCGGTTCGGGGTTCGCGGGCGCACACTAAGGCGTTGTGTTGTCACCGCCGGCGGCTCACACCAGCGTGATGGAGAAGCCGTCCTCGCCGGTGAGCGAGACGACTACGTCGGTCACCCCGCGAGTGTACTCGCTCCGGTGGTGCCCGGTCGGGCTGAGCCGCAGCGACTCCTCGACCAGCCCCAGCTCGACGAGCCGGCGCAGGTACCGGTAGAGCGTCGACCGCGGGATGTCGAGACGTTCTGCCAGCTCGCCCGCCGTGAACGCCCCCTCGCCCAGCGTCTCCAGGAGCGCGCGGTGCCGGCTGGAATCGAGGACGTCGAGCACCTGCTGGAGGTCGGGGGTCGGCGTCTCGGCGCGCCGCCGGACGTCGAGCCGCGAGAGCGCGTTCACGCTTCGTCACCCCCCTCTGCGGGGCGCTTCCGGACCACGATCTCGCCGTCGATGACGTGCCACTCCACGCGGTCGCCCGACTCGACGCCGAGGTAGTTCCGGACCGCCTCGGGGATCGTCGTCAGGTTGGAGTTGAGTTTGGTGTCGGTAAGCAGTCCCATACTACATAATTATCTTGAGATACTATAAAGATTTTCATTAGATTATCTCCTAATATACAGTAGGTTATCTCCAGATTATCTTCGACTAATTCACAAGTGGGGACGACAGCGGGCGTCGCTGGCGGCTCTCGTGCGGCCGTGCCCGTTCGGGTCCCGGCAGAGTTTTTGTGCGTCGCGCCAGTGTGGTCTGGCATGGCTACCAACGACTCGACGGGGGAGTTCGACTTTCGGAACGTCCCCGTGACCGACCAGTCGTTCGAGAACGCGCTCGCCAAGGCCCGCGCGGGCGAGCGACTGACGGTCGACGACGGGGTCGAACTTCTCACGACGGGGACCGAGACCGTGGGGATCGACCCGGTCCGGAAGGAGCAGGTGCTGGAGGTTGCCGACCGGCGCCGCGCGGCGGTCGTCGGCGACGAGGTGACCTTCGTCGCCAACCTGAACAACAACGTCACGACCGCCTGCAACACGGGGTGTCTGTTCTGTAACTTCAAGGACCGCTCCGACCAGTTCCTCGCGGAGAACGAGGACGACCACGGCGGGTTCACCAAGACGCCGTCGGAGTCGCGCGAGATCGTCCGCGACGCCGTCGAGCGCGGCATCTACGAGGTCACGTCCGTCTCGGGGCTCCACCCGGCGTTCGCGCTCGACGACGAACACCGCGAGATTCTGGAGACGAGCGACCGAGGCGACCTCAACTACAAGTCGCCCTCGCGGTACGACGTCGACCCCGGGACGTACGTCGAGCAGATGCGCGCCATGAGCGTGGACGGCGTCCACCTCCACTCGATGACGCCCGAGGAGGCCTACCACGCCCGGCGGGGGACCGACTGGGACTACGAGGAGATCTACCGCCGCCTGAAAGACGCCGGCCTGGACAGCGCGCCGGGGACGGCCGCCGAGATCCTCGTCGACGAGGTCCGCGACGTCATCTGTCCCGGCAAGATCGACACCGGCGAGTGGGTCGAGGCCATGGAGGCCGCAGCGGCGGTCGGGTTGCCGACCACGGCGACCATCATGTACGGGCACGTCGAGAACGAGATGCACCGCGTCCAGCACCTGAAGGTCCTCCGCGACCTCCAGGACCGGACGGGCAACATCACGGAGTTCGTTCCCCTCTCCTTCATCCACCAGGAGACGCCGCTGTTCGAGCGCGGGATGGTCAGCGGCGGTGCCTCGGCCGACGAGGACGAACTGATGATCGCGGTCGCGCGACTCTTCCTCGACAACGTCGACCACATCCAGTCCTCGTGGGTGAAGTACGGTAACGCCCAGGGGCTGAAGCTGCTCAACTGCGGCGCCGACGACTTCATGGGCACCATCCTCTCCGAGGAGATCACCAAGCGCGCGGGCGGGCAGTTCGGCGAGTTCCGGAGCTTCGAGGACTACGTCGACATGATCACCGCCATCGGGCGCACGCCCGTGGAGCGCTCGACCGACTACCAGCAGCGGCGGGTCATCGACCCCGACGACGGTCCCCACGGGCCACGCCTGGGGCCGAAGGCCGACGGCACGCCGCTCCTCCCCGACGCCGCCCGTCCGCCCGCCGACGACTGAGATTTATATACCATGCCGGGGCCACCCGCTCGCGTGCGCTGACCGCCAGCCCCGCACCGGTCGAGGCCGGAGCGCGACGCACCGTGCGGGTGCCCGACGCCGTCGCCTGTTCGCTCAGTCGGCGAGCAGCGCGCGGTAGCGCTGGCCGGCGTCGTCCTCTGCCTCGATGGCCCGGCGGATGCGCGGCGACACCCACTCGCGGGAGGGGTCGTCGAGGAACCGCTCGTACACCGGGAGCCGCTCCCGGAGCGGGACGCCCGCCTCCTCGGCGATGGCTTCGAGTTCCCGGAGCGCCGGCCACGCGTAGTCGGGGTTGATGTAGTCGTCGGTCACCGGCGAGACGCCACCCAGGTCGTCGACGCCGCAGTCGAGCAGGTCGCGGACCGGCGCGAGGTTCGGCGGTACCTGCACCGATACCTCCCCGGGGAGCGCGACCCGCGCCATCGCCACGACCCGGCGCATCGCCTCGACCGAGGGCGGGTCGCCCTGCCACCGCTCGTTCGGGCTGACGGGCTGGACGATGACCTCCTGGACGTGGCCGTACCGCTCGTGCAACTCGCGGATGGCCAGCAGCGACTCCGCGCGGTCGCGCCAGGTCTCCCCGATCCCCACCAGGATGCCCGTCGTGAACGGGACGCCGAGTTCGCCCGCGTTCCGGATCGTGTTGAGCCGCTGGCCGGGCGACTTCCGTCGTGGCCCGGCGTGGACGTCGACGTCCGCGGTCGTCTCCAGCATCACGCCCATCGAGGCGTTCACGTCGGCCACCTGGGCCATCTCCTCGTATGTCTGGTCGCCCGGATTCGAGTGGGGGAGGATGCCGACGTCGAGCGCCAGCTCGCACACCTCGCGGAGGTAGCTGTGGATGGAGTCGTGTCCCCAGTCTGCGAGCTGGTCGTGGATCGCAGTGTAGCGGTCGTCCGGGTCGTCGCCGAAGGTGAACAGCGCCTCCGTGCAGCCGGCGTCCGCGCCCGTCTCCAGCACCGCCGCCACCTCTTCGGGCGACATGAGCTCGGCCTCGCCCGGCGGGTCGAAGTAGGTGCAGTAGGTGCAGGTGTAGCGACACGCCGTCGTCAGCGGGACGAAGACGTTCTTCGCGAACGAGAGTTCGGGCGCGGCCGCGACGTCGTCGGGACTCGCCGCGAGCAGGCGGTCGACCGTCGCCTCCTCGAATCGCACGTCGATGTCGTACTCGTCCGCACCCGGAATCATCGCCTCGCCATCCGTCCCCGAGCGGGAAAAGCGTTCACCATCCGGTCCGGAACCGTTAGGCCGCCGGCGCCCGACGGCTCGTCCAGTGGAGGAGACTGTCGACTGGCTGCGCGAGCGGCCCTACTACGAGGGACAGATCCGCGACCACCGGACGCTCCCGGGCCAGGCCGCCACGTCGCGCGCGGTCGACCTCGAACCGCGGCTGGCGAGCGCGCTCGACGACGCCGGTATCGACGAGCTCTACGCCCACCAGGCGCGGGCGATCGAGGCGGTCCGCGAGGGTCGAAACGTCGTCCTCGCCACTCCGACCGCGAGCGGGAAGAGCCTCGCCTACACCGCCCCCGCCTTCGAGCGCGCGATGGCCCGGGGTGCCACGACCCTCTATCTCGCGCCGCAGGTCGCGCTCATCGACGACCAGGCCGAGACGCTGTCGGCGCTCGCACGCGACCTCGGCTTCGGGTCGAAGGTCGACGTCGACCGGTACACCGGCCGCCAGTCTCAGTCCGAGAAGCAGGCGATCCGGGACCGCCGGCCGACCGTCCTGCTGGTGACGCCCGACATGCTCCACTACGGGCTCCTCCCCCACGCGCGCCGGCTCTGGGAGTGGTTCTTCTCCCGGCTCGAAACCGTCGTCGTCGACGAGGTCCACGAGTACCGGGGCGTGTTCGGCAGCCACGTCGCCCTCGTGTTGCGACGGCTCGCCCGCCTCTGTGCGACCTTCGACGCCGACCCGGACTGGCTCTGCTGTTCGGCGACGATCGGCAACCCCGTCGACCACGCCGCGCGCGTCACCGGGCAGCCGGCGTCGTCGTTCGCGCTCGTCGACGAGGACGCGAGCGCGACCGGCCCGCGCCACTGGCTGCTGTGGAACCCGCCCGCGTCCGACCGCAGCGGCGAGCCGTCAGCGTTCGGGCGGCGGCGGTCGAGCCACACCGAGACCCGGCGGCTGTTCGTCGACCTCGTGACGCGGGGGTACCAGACGTTGGTGTTCACGCGCGCCCGCCAGACCGCCGAGCGGTACGCCAGCGAGAGCGCCGACGCCCTCCGCGAGCGCGGCGAGTCGGACCTCGCGTCGCGGGTCGGGGCCTACCAGGCCGCCCTCACCGACGACCGGCGCCGCGACCTGGAGGCGCGGCTCCACGACGGCGACCTGCGCGGCGTCTGGTCGACGAGCGCGCTCGAACTCGGCGTGGACGTGGGCGGGCTGGACGCCGTCCTGCTCGACGGCTACCCGGGAACCCGGATGAGCACGTTCCAGCGCGCCGGCCGCGCCGGCCGGGGGACCGACCCCGCGCTCGTCTGCCTCGTCGGCGGCGAGGACCAGCTCGACCAGTACTTCCTGTCGAACCCCGACGCCCTGTTCGCGGGCGACCCCGAGCGGGCGGTCGCGAACCCCGAGAACGACCAGATCGCGCCCGGCCACGTCCGCTCTGCCGCCCGCGAGTCCTGGCTCCGACCCGACGACGACCGGTACTTCGGGTCGACGTTCCCGGCCCTCGTCGCCGACCTGACCGACCGCGGCCTGCTGGAGCGCCGCGAGACCGACGCCGGCGTCCGCTGGCTCGACGCCGGCGACGGCAGCCCCCAGCACGACACCAGCCTGCGGACCGTCGACGACCGCCAGCTCCGGCTCCGCGACCGACGCAGCGACGAGGTGATCGCCCGTCTCCCGTTCGCCGACGGGTTGCGCGACGCCCACCCGGGCGCCGTCTACCACCACCAGGGCCAGACCTACGAGGTGGTCGACCTCGACGTCGACCGCGGCGTGGCCGAACTGGAGCCGACCTGGGCGGACTACTTCACGCGCGTCCGCCACGAGAAGGCCATGACCGTGGAGGCCGACCTGGCCGAGCGCGCCCCGCTCGCCCGCGCCGACGTGCCGGTCCGGTTCGCCGACGTGACCATGCGAAAGCAGATCACCGGGTTCGAGCGCCGCGACGCCCGGACCGGCGAGTCGCTCGGGACCGAGTCGCTCTCGCTGCCCGAGACCAGCCTGCGGACCCGCGCGCTCTACTTCACGGTCCCCGGCGACGTCGAGGCGCGCCTGCGCGAGCAGGGCGACTTCGCCGGCGGCATCCACGCCGCCGAGCACGCCGCCATCTCGATGTTCCCGACGACGGTGCTCTGCGACCGGCGGGACGTGGGCGGACTCTCGACGCCCCACCACTCCCACACCGGCCAGAGCACCGTCTTCGTCTACGACGGCCACCCCGGCGGCGTCGGCCTGGCCCGGACGGGATACGAGGGAATCGCGGACCTCCTGGCGACGACCCGCGACCTGCTGGCCGACTGCCCCTGCGAGGACGGCTGCCCGGCCTGCGTCCAGTCGCCCCACTGTGGCAACGCCAACGACCCGCTCGACAAGGCCGTCGCGCGGTCGCTGCTGACGACGCTCACCGGCGACTGACCGCTGTTTTTCAGACTCTGAAAAGCCTGTTCGGGGTTTAATGTAATATGATGTATCTTTCATGTATGGCCTCGAATGCCAGGGACGCGGAACTGTTGGACGACGGGCCGGTGATCTCGATCGACCGGCTGCGAAACGAACTGGAGGCGGACGGCTCGCTGGACGATCAGCGCTCGGCACAGGTGCTCCACTCCGTGCTCGAGTCGCTGTTCCCCGGCGAGGCGTTCCGGTTCGACGAGGAGATGGTCAAGGGGAGCCTCGACGAACTGCTGCTCCTGCTGGTGGGTCTCCGCGAGGACGGCACCCACGGGAAGGGCCTGATGGACGACCTCTCGACGCTGTTCGACGCCCAGCTCAGCCCCGGGACCGTCTACCCGCGCCTCCACGAACTGGAGGAGGAGGACCTGCTGGAGATGCACGAACTGGTCCGGACGAAAGAGTACCACGTCGACGACCGGGAGGCGGCCCGCGAGGAGATCGCGGCCGCGATGCGCCAGCACCTCGCCATCGGCCTCTTCCTCCAGACCGCTCTCGACGAGTTCTGACGCTCTCACCTCGCCCGCAACGGCTGATCCAGACCCGCGAGCGCCGCGGCCAGGAATCCGAGCCGACTTGACGCCCCGGCGCTAGCACCCGCCCATGGCCGACCCGCTCGCCCTGCTCGCGGACGTCCTCGCGACCGTCCTCCCGCGAGTCGTCGAGATCACCGTCCTCATCGCGCTGGGGGTGACGTTCGCGGACCTGCTGGTGTCGCTCGGCGCGGTCCGCGCGGTGGCGGCGCTCTCGCGGCCGCTCACCGGCACCGCGAACCTCCCCGAGGAGGTCGGCACGGCCATCCTCACGACCGCTGCGTCCACGACTGCCGGCTACGGCATGCTCGCCGAGTTCCGCGAGTCGGGCCGCCTCGACGACCGCGCCACGCTCGTCGCCGTCACGGTGAACACCTTCTTCGGCTTCGTGCAGCACGTCTTCACCTTCTACGCGCCCGTCCTCGTCCCGATTCTCGGCCTGCGGGTCGGGTTGCTGTACGTCGGCGCCCGCGCGCTCGTCGCGCTGGCGATCACCCTGACCGGCGTGCTCGCCGGAGCGCTCATGCTCTCGGAGCGCAACGTCGACCCGAGCGCCAGCGTCGCCGTCGAGGCCGACGGCGCGGGCGGGGCCGCCTCGCTCGGCGCGACGCTCCGCGACGCCGTCGAGAGCGGTCTCTCGAAGACGCGCGACGTCGTCCCGCGCCTCCTGCTCGTCTACACGGCGGTCGTCCTGCTGACCCGGGTGGTCGACCTCCAGGCGGCGACGGCCGGCGCGACGCCGCTCGCGACCGTCACCGGCCTGCCCGCCGCGGCGGTCCCGGTCGTGGCCGTCTTCGCCGTCGACACCACGAACGGCGCGTTCGTCATCGCGCCGCTGGTCCGCGACGGCGCCTTCACCGCTCGACAGGCGGTCGCGACCATGCTCGTCGGCGGCATCGTCTCGTTCGCGGTGTCGACGTTCAAGCGCTCGATCCCCTTCCAGTACGGCATCTGGGGCGCGGAGTTCGGTTCGAAGGTGGTCGCGGTGAACACGGCGCTGAAGGTGGGCTGGATCGCGCTCGCGGTGGTCGTGGTGCTCCACGCGCCGCTGCCGCTCTGAGACGGCTACGGCGCGGGGTAGGGCGGCGACTCGGCCTCGATGATGGAGGAGACGCGGTCGAGTTCGCGCGAGAGCAGCACCACGAAGTCGTCGAGGGTGACGATGCCACGGAGCCGGCCGTCCGCGTCGACGACCGGCGCGCGGCGGACCGGTTCGTCGGCCATCGCCGAGAGGGCGTCGAAGATGCCGGCGTCGTCGCGGACGGTGAAGACGTCCGTCGCCATCACGTTCCGGGCGGTCGTCTCCTCGGGGACGCGGTCGAGCCGGCAGACGTAGACGGCCAGGTCGCGGTCGGTGACGATGCCGGCGAGCGCGCCCGTGTCGTCGGTGACGACGACACTCCCGACGTGTGCGTCGGTCATTATCTCGGCCAGTTCCTGCACCGGCGTCTCGAGGTCGACGGTCACGATGTCCGTTCGGGCGATGTCGGTGACGGTCATACCTCGAAGACGGGCCGTCGGCCGTTATAGGCGGCCGGCGAGTCCCGGCGGCTGAGAACGTCAGGCCAGTTCCTCGACCGAGACGGCGGTGTCGACCGGGAGGTCGTCCACGATGACCGTCGCCTCGCCCTCGATGACGACGCTCCCCTCCGTCTCGTCGCGCACTTCGGTGGCGAGGCGGTAGCGGTCGCTCCCGAGGTCCTCGATCACCTCACAGACGGCCGTCAGGCGGTCGCCGACGTCCACGGGCCCCCGGAACGTGAGCTCCTGGGAGATGTAGATGGTGAGCCCGGGCAGTCGTGCGAGCGCGGCGCTGATGAGCCCGCCCACGAGCGTCCCGTGGACGATGCGCCGGCCGAAGCGCGTCCCCGCCGCGTAGTCCGCGTCGAGGTGGAGCCGGTTGGTGTCGCCGCTGGCCTCGGCGAAGTTGCGGACGTCCGTGTCCGTCAGCGTCTTGCTGAACCGCACCACGTCGCCGACGGTGACGCCGCCCTCGGTGACGCTGTGGCACTCGAACTCCCAGTCGCCGTGCTCGTAGGCCGTGTCCGGACGGACGGTGTAGTGGGGCTGGTGGTGCTCGCCCTGCCGCGCGCGGTAGAGGAGCGACGGCAGGTAGCGCGCCACGTCGCTGGTCGTGACGATCCCGACCAGTTCGCCGGCCTCGACGACGGGGAGGCGCCGGACGTGGTAGTCGCGGAACAACTCGGCCGCGTCCTCGATGGCGTCGTCGGGCGCGACGGTCACGAGATCGGCCGACATGATCTCGGCGACCGTGACCGCGTCGACGTCGGCCCCGTCCGCGAGCAGGTGAGTCAGATCCGACTCCGTGACGATGCCGCTCGGCGTGCCGCCGTCGAGTGCGACGACGGCCCCGACGTCCGCGGCGTCGAGCACCGCCGCCACTCTGCGGGCCGTGTCGTCCTCCTCGACCGTGCTGACGGGGCGGGACATGACGTCAGCCACCGTGGTGGAGACGAGCATCTCGTCGGACGGAGGAGCGGCGCGGTAATCACCCTGTGGGTCCGCGCCGCAGGGGCTATCGGGCTGGCCGCCCTGGCAGACTGCATGGGCGCCCGCTCGCTCGCCCCGCCGCGACTCCTCGACTGGTCGCTGTTCGTCGCCGTCGCCGTGCTGCTCGGTACGGGTCTCGGGAGCCTGTTCGCCGGCACGCCCGACGACTGGTGGGTGCTCGCTGCCCACGGCGTCGTCGGCCTCGCTCTCGTCCCGCTCCTCGCGGCGAAGCTCTGGCGGGTCCGCCACCGGCTCCGCCACCGACCGCGCGGCGTCGCGGTCTCGGTCCTGCTGGCGATCGTCGCGGTCGCCGCGCTCGGCACCGGCGTCGCGTGGGTGCTTGACGCCGGCGTCCCGGTCGGCCCCGTCCCGCCGCTCGTCGTCCACGCCGTCGTCGGGATCGCGGCCGCAGCGCTCCTCCTCGCGCACCTCCGGCGCCGGGCCCACGACCCCCGCGCGGTCGACCTCCGCGACCGCCGCACCGCGCTCCGCTACGCCGGCCTCCTGGTCGGCGGTGCACTCGTCTGGCGCGGGCAGTCGGCGCTCGCGCGCCTGCGCGGCGCCGCGCCCCGGCGCTTCACCGGCTCCCGCGAGCACGGCAGCGACGACGGCAACGCCTTCCCGGTCACGAGCTGGGTGGCCGACGACCCGGACCCGGTCGCGCTCGACGCGTGGTCGCTGCGGGTGGACGGCCTCGTCGCGACGCCGCGGACGTTCGACGCCGCCAACCTCCCGGGCGGGGCCCGCGAGCGCGCGCTGCTCGACTGCACCAGCGGCTGGTACTCCGACCACGAGTGGCGCGGCGTCCGGGTCGGCGGCCTGCTCGCCGCCGCGGGCGCCAGCGACGAGGCGCGGTGGGTCCAGTTCCGGTCGGTCACGGGCTACCGGTGGAGCCTCCCGATCGCGGAGGCGCGCGAGTCCCTGCTGGCGACGACCGTCGACGGCGAGCGCCTCTCGCACGGCCACGGCTTCCCCCTCCGGCTGGTGGCGCCGGGGCGCCGGGGGTTCCAGTGGGTGAAGTGGGTCGACCGCGTGACGGTGCGCCGGCGGCGGGACCGCTCGGAGTGGCTCGCGGTCTTCGTGAGCGGCCTCGACGGGCGGTGAGGATCAGGCCAGGTCGGCCAGGAGCTCCGTCGCGTGCCCGTCCGGGGAGACGTCCTCGTAGACGGCCTCGACGTGGCCGTCCGGGCCGATCACGTAGGTGTTGCGGTGCGCGACGTCGTAGACGTCGCCGTCGACCTCGACCTCGCCTGCCGACTCGTAGGCCTCGGCGACCCCGCAGTCGGGATCGCTCAGCAGCGTGAACGGCAGGTCGTACTTCTCGCGGAAGGGCTGGAGGTTCTCGACGGGGTCGTTGCTCACCCCGAGCACGGCGACGTCGCGGTCCGCGAACTCGTCCCACGCGTCGCGGAACCCGCAGGCCTCGGTCGTGCAGCCGGGCGTGTCTGCACGGGGGTAGAAGTAGAGGACGACGTGCTGGCCCTCGTAGTCGGCGAGCGAGACGGGTTCGCCGTCGTGGGCTGTCAGTTCGAACGCGGGGGCTTCCTCGCCGGGGTCGAGCATGCCTCCGCCGAGGAGCGGCCGCTCCTTACTCCTTGCGGGGGCCGCGACTCCACGACAGCGCGGCCCAGGTGAGCAGCGCGATGCCGACGGCGTAGCCGAACAGCTTCGGGAGCGTCAGCGGATCCGGAACGTGCTCGGTCGCGACCGGGCGCACCAGCAGGAACCGGTCGCCCGACCTGACGAGCGTGACGGGGTCCTTCCGGGGGCTCTGTACGTCGCCGTTCAGCGCGTCCTGCACCGCCGGCGGCGCCTCGCGGGGCGAGACCGCCAGGGCGGCCGCCACGTCGCGCGGCGGCGCCCGCCGCGCCCGGAGTTCGAACGTCCCGTTCACGACGCGCGCCTCGACCTGGTAGTACTGGTCGCCGGCGTCGTCTGCGACGAACCGCCGGTCGGTCAGCGCGCGCACGGCCGGGTCGACTGCCTCGACCGGCCGGGTGTAGGTGTCGTTGGCGGCCGCCCGGACCGCCGCGAGCTGCGATCCGGTGCCGTAGGCGACTGCTGGCAGGTGGTACATCGTCTCGACCGCCTCGCCGCTCCCGACCGAGACCTGCGTCACGGCGTAGGTGTACCGGACGTCCTGCCCGGGCCCGTTCCCGACGACCGGTTGCGCGAGCAGGAGGACGCCGACGAGGAGCGCGAGGGCGACGCGTCTGGAAGGCACGCCCGACAGTCGGGCGACCGCGACCGTGACCGTTTCGGATCGCGTGCGGGCGGCGACCCGTCACGCTTTCGTCGGCGCCGCCTCGTCTACCCGGGCGTGCCCTCCAGACGATCGCGGTGCCGGCGCAGCGCTGCTCGCGACGGCTGGCACGGCTGCTGCCGCCCCGGACGCGATCGGCGACGGTCGCGTCTACCAGCAGGCCGTCACGGTCGCCTCGCCGGGCGCGGCGCGAGAGCAGGACGCATCCGCCCGCCGACGGTACCCGACCGTCACTCGTGGCCGGCCACGGGGAGCGGTTCGTAGGGCTCCTCGAGGTACTCGACGTCCGAGTCCGAGAGGTCTATCTCCAGCGCCTCGACGGCGTCCTCCAGGTGCTCGACGCTGGTGGTGCCGACGATGGGCGCGTCCACCCAGTCCTTGTCGAGCAGCCACGCGAGCGCGATCTGCGCCATCGTGACGCCCTCCTGGTCGGCGAGTTCCTGGACGCGCTCGTTGATCTCGCGGCCGCCGCCCGCCAGGTAGGGCATCCCGTGGAGGTAGCTGTCGGTCTCGCCCCGGGTCGTGGCGTCCACGTCCTCGTGGGGTCGCGCCGCGAGACCGCGCGCGAGCGGCGACCAGGGGATCACGCCGATCCCCTCCTTCTCGCAGAGGGGCAGCATCTCGCGCTCCTCCTCGCGGTAGAGGACGTTGTAGTGGTTCTGCATGGTGGCGAACCGCTCCAGGCCGAGGCGGTCGCTGGTGTGGAGCGCCTCAGCGAACTGGTGGGCCCACATCGAGGACGTGCCGAGGTAGCGGACCTGGCCGCGGCGGACGGCGTCGTCGAGGGTCCGGAGCGTCTGCTCGACGGGGGCGTCGTAGTCCCAGCGGTGGGTCTGGTAGAGGTCGAGCGTCTCCATCCCGAGGCGGTCGAGCGAGGCGGCCAGTTCCTGCTCGATCGCCTTCCGCGAGAGGCCGCTGGCGTTCGGGTCGTCCGGGTCCATCTCGCCGAACACTTTCGTGGCGACGACCTGCGCGTCCCGGTCGTAGCCCGCCAGCGCCTCGCCCAGGATCTCCTCGGACTCGCCCGTGGAGTAGACGTTGGCGGTGTCGAAGAAGTTCACCCCGAGGTCGATGGCGCGCTCGATGAGGTCCTGGCTCTCCTCGCGGTCGAGCATCCACTCCCGTCCCGACCCGAAACTCATGCAGCCGAGACAGATCCGACTGACCGTCATCCCGGTGTCGCCCAGCGTGGTGTACTCCATGGCGTGCCGGCACACACCACGGCCGAGGGGAAATGTCCACGCCTCCCCCACTCGCTTGCCGACACTCCGGCGCTCAGAGCAGGCCCGTCGCGCCCAGCGCGTCCGCGACCGACTCCAGGTGGGCCGCGTGCTCCTCGCGTTCGAGTCCCTGGTACATCGTGGAGACCGAGAGGTAGTCGGCGCCGAGGTCGTGCCAGGCCTGGGCGCGCTCGATCCACTCGTCCTCCTCGCCCGGGACGGCGTACATCCGGCCGCTGATGCCGATCTCGTCGGGGTCGCGGCCCGCCGCCTCGGCGTAGTCGTAGAGGTCGGCGAGGTGGGCTTCGGCCTCCTCGCCGGGCTGGAACTGCGGGAGCCAGCCGTCGGCCAGCCGAGCGATCCGCTCCTTGACCGGGTCGGCCATCCCGCCCATCCAGATCGGGATGGGCTGCTGGACCGGGAGCGGGTTGATGCCGGCGTCGGGGATCTCGTGGAACTCGCCCTCGAACGTCACGAGGTCCTCGGTCCAGAGCCGCCGCAGGAGGTCGACCTGTTCCTCGATCCGACGGCCGCGGGTGGAGAAGTCCTCGCCGAGCGCGACGTACTCGGGTTCGTTCCACCCGACGCCCACGCCGAGACGGAGGTTCCCGTCGGTGAAGCGGTCGACCTGGGCGGCCTGCTTCGCCACCAGCGCGGTCTGGCGCTGGGGCAGGATCAGGATGCCCGTCACGAACGCCAGGTCGGTCTGTGCGGCGAGGTAGGCGTAGGTCGTGAGCGGTTCGTGGAACTGGCTCTCGTAGTCGTAGGGCCCCTCCCAGTTCTCGCGGTCGGGGTTCACGCCGAGCACGTGGTCGTAGGCGAGCACGTGCTCGTAGCCTGCGGTCTCGACGCGCCGGGCGTAGCCGGTGAGCGTGTCCGGGTCGGGGCCGATCTCGAGCTGCGGGAGGACGGTGCCGATCTCCATGTCTCCCGGCTCGCGGGCGGACGACTTGAAGGTACGTCGCTCCGTCACGCCTATTTCGCTCCGGTTGGAACGGCCGCGTGGATGGATGCACTGGACCTACAGACGAGCGCTGGACGGGGGAACCGATAGATGTCGGACAGCGAAGCCCGACGTGCGCGCGAGATCCTCGGATTCTCGCGGTGGTGGCTCATCCTCGCCGCCGCCGGGATGATGGCCGTCGTCGGCCCCTACCAGTACGTCTGGTCCTCGCTCCGGGGTCCCGTCGCGCAGAACCTCGGCATCGAGAGCGCCGCGCTCAGCACCGTGTTCACGCTGTTCGTGGTGTTCCAGGCCGGCTCGCAGTTCCCGGTCGGCTGGATCCGGGACCGCCACGGCCCGCGGGCCATCTCGCTGCTCGCGGCCATCCTCGCCGGCGGCGGCTACCTCGGCCTCGCGGTCGCCACCGAGGTCTGGCAGGTCTACCTGTTCTACTCGCTCGGCGCCATCGGCGTCGGCATCGTCTACACGGTGGCGGTCAACACCGCGCTCAAGTGGTTCCCGGACCGCCGCGGGCTCACCTCGGGCATCGGCACCATGGCGTTCGCCGGCGGGAGCGCCCTCCTCGTGCCGTACGTCCGGGCGAACACGACCCTCGGCGGCTACGCGGGCGTCCTCCGGAACGTGGGCGTCCTCATCGGCCTCGTCGTGCTCGTCGGCGCGCTCGTGCTCCGCGACCCGCCGCCCGACTGGCGCGCCGACGTCGCGAGCACCGACGGCGAGCCGGTGGCGACCGACGGCGCCCCCCGGCGCACCTACACCTGGCGGGAGATGCTCCGGACCTGGCAGTTCTGGCTGATGTACGCCATGTTCGTCGCGGTCAGCGGTGCGGGCCTCATGCTCACCGAGAAAGTGATCTCGTTCGCCGACCACCTGGGGCTGGCGGCGCTCATCGCCACGCTGTCGGCGACGCTGCTCCCGCTCGCCGGCGGCGTCGGCCGCCTCGTGCTCGGAGAGGTCTCGGACCGCGTTCCGCGCAAGCAGGCGATGGCCGCCTCGTTCACGCTCTGTGGCCTCGGCCTGTTCGCGACCGTCTACTTCGGCATCGGCGGCGCGGGCGCGGCGTTCGTCGGGGCCGTCGTCGTCGCCACCTTCTTCTGGAGTCCGCAGTACACGCTGTTCCCGAGCGTCGTCGGCGAGTACTACGGCGAACGCCACTCCTCTGCGAACTACGCGCTCCTCTACTCCGGGAAGGTGTGGGGCGGCGTCTTCGGGGGGACGGTCACCGGCCTGCTCGTCACCACGATGGGCTGGGAGCAGACGTTCCTGCTCGGGGGCGCGCTCGCGGTCCTGGCCGGCGCCGCCGCGCTCCTGCTCCGCCCGCCGTCGCCACAGCCCTGAGCGGCACGAACGTTTATCGCACAGGCGCGTCTGGCCCCCGTCGCGATGGAGAAAGTAACCGTCGAGGACGTCACGAACGAACCGCGCGTCGCCGCCGTCACCAAGCACCTGACCGATCCGCTCGGACTGAGCGACGCGGCCATCAACTACTTCGAACTCGAACCGGGCGACTCCTTCTCCGGCGGGCTCCACACCCACACGGACCAGGAGGAGATCTTCTACGTCATCGAGGGCGAGGCCACCTTCGAGACGCTCGACGACGCGTTCACGATCGGCGCCGACGAGGCCGTCCGATTCGCCGGCGGCGAGTACCAGGAGGGCCGGAACGAGAGCGACGACCGCGTGGTCGCGCTCGCGATCGGTGCCCCGCAGGAGATGGGCGAGACCCGCGCGCCGCTCCCCTGCTCGGCCTGCGGCGACTCCGACTACCACGTCGCCGAGGTCGAACCGGACGGCGTGACGCTGGTCTGTCCCGAGTGCGGGAACGAAGTCGAGGGCTGAGCCGTCGACCGCCGCCGTTCGGCACGCCGGTGCCGAACCGAACGGCCGGACGGCTAGCAGTACGAGCCTCGATCAGCTTCGGGTAGCGCCGCGTCCACGGCCGCGCACGAGGCGGCTGGGCGATGCGCGTCTTCCTTTCGGGCTACTCACGACGACCTGGGCCCGGCTGCCCGTTCGCCAGTCGAACGGGACCTACGTTTCGCGGTCGACGCGCATCGGAACCCCGTGTGCGTCGGTGCCGCCGATTTCCTATCGCACTCACCGGTTTACGCTCACTCGTAGGCCTGCATGCCCGTGAGCTCGTAGCCGACCACGAGCTTCTGGATCTCGGTGGTGCCGTCGGGGATGGTCATGGTTCGGGCGTCGCGGAAGTACCGTTCGAGGGGGTAGTCCGTCGAGAGCCCGTTGCCGCCGTACACCTGGAGCGCCTTGCTGGTGGCCTCGACGCTTGCCTCGCAGGCGTAGCCCTTCGCGAGCGAGGACATCATGCGGGCGTCCTCGTGGCCCGCGGCGATGAGGTCGTCGACGTGGTAGGTGAGGTGGCGACTCGTCTCCAGCTTCGCCTTCACGTCGTAGAGCAACTCCTGGACGAGCTGGTGCTGTGCGATCGGCTTCTCGAAGGTCTCCCGCTCGGTGGCGTACTCGACGGCGGCGTCCAGCGCGGCCTGCATGATGCCGACCGAGATGGAGGCCATCCCGTTTCGCATGGTGGCGAACATGGTGTTGAGCGGGTCGTCGCTGCCGGCCAGGAAGCCGCCCCCGTCGTCGCCGTCGTCTTCCTCGGCCGCGGCGACGACGGCGTTGGTCAGTTCGTTGCGGGCGGGGATCCGGCAGTCGTCGAAGAACATCTGGCCGGTCGGCGAGCCCTTCCAGCCGAGTTTGTCGAGCGAGCGCGTCTCGAAGCCCGACGTCTTCTGGTCGACGACGAAGAAGGAGCGCTGCTCGCGCTCGGCGTCCCAGGCGACCACCAGCGCCACGTCCGCGATGGGGGCGTTCGACACCCAGGTCTTCTCGCCGTCGAGGACGTACTCGTCGCCGTCCCTGACGGCCGTGGTGTCGGGGACCTTCGTGTCGCTCCCGCCGGCTGGTTCCGTGATGGCGAAGCAGCCGACGAGTTCGTCGTTCGCGCGCTCGGCCTCGTAGGCCTCGCGGGTCTGCTCGCTCACGATGTCGACCACGCTCGCCGGGATCGACGACATCCCCATCGTTACCTGGAGGCTCGGCCACACCCGGCTGATCTCCTCGGTCACGATCGACCCGGTCCGCGGGTCGTCGCTCTCGAACCCCTCCTCGGCGTACGGACCCACGTCGATCTCGGCCATCGTCTGCATGTAGTCGACGGCCTCGTCTCTGGTCATCGGCTTCCGGTCGGCCTCGGGCAGGTCGGGTGCGATCTCCGCCTCCACGAACTCCCGGACCGTGTCGCGAATCATCCGCTGTTCGTCTGTCAGCATCATCGTTGTGCCGTCCGCGGGGCGTCGCCCGCGCCCCTCACCAGTCGACGCTGTGGACCAAAAGCCTGTCTGCGACCGGCGTCGGCGGCTCACTCGCGTTCGTCGGGCGTCTCCAGGGCCGCCGGGTCGAGGTCGCCCGCGAGGTACGCCTGCCCCTTCCCCGCCAGGGCGTACTCGGCGGCCCCGGTCTCCTTGACGAGGCCGGCCGCGAACAGCCGGGGGAGCCGGCGCAGCAGGACGAACGTCGCGTCGCCCTCGACGTCGAGGTCGGCCGACGGCGCGCCGATCGGAGAGAGCGTCGCCCCGTCGGCCATGTACTCCAGGATGACCTCGTCGTTGCGCGTCAGCCAGGGAACGTACGGCCGGTCTGTCATGGCGTCACGTCGCTGGTCACCCGTTCGGGAGCCGAGGGCTTGTATCTGGTCCCCGCGAGCGACGACGCGGGCCGCCAACGCCTCGCGAGACGGCGCTCCGGACCGATCCTGCCCCGAAGGGGTGGCTTTTTAGGTTCGCTCGTCCGGAATAGTTCCATGGGACTGGACGAGGACTCTCTCGAATATCACCGACAGGACCCGCCTGGGAAGATCGAAATATCGACGACGAAGCCCACCAACACCCAGCGGGACCTCTCGCTCGCCTACTCGCCCGGCGTGGCGGCGCCGTGCCGCGAGATCCGCGACGACCCCGACAAGGCCTACAGCTACACGGCCAAGGGCAACCTCGTCGGCGTGATCTCGAACGGGACCGCGGTCCTCGGCCTCGGCGACATCGGTGCCCAGGCCTCCAAGCCGGTCATGGAGGGCAAGGGCGTGCTGTTCAAGCGGTTCGCTGACATCGACGTCTTCGACGTCGAACTGGACCAGGACGACCCCGAGGACGTCGTCACCAGCGTCAAGGCGATGGAACCGACCTTCGGCGGCATCAACCTGGAGGACATCAAGGCCCCGGAGTGCTTCGAGATCGAGCAGCGCCTCCGGGAGGAGATGTCCATCCCCGTCTTCCACGACGACCAGCACGGGACGGCGATCATCTCGGGCGCGGCGCTGCTGAACGCCGCCGACATCGCCGAGAAAGACCTCGCGGACCTCGAAATCGTCTTCTCGGGCGCCGGCGCCTCGGCCATCGCCACCGCCCGCTTCTACGTCTCGCTCGGCGCGAGCGCCGAGAACATCACGATGTGTGACTCCTCGGGCATCATCACCGAGCAGCGCGCGGCGGCCGACGACGTCAACGAGTTCAAGAAGGAGTTCGCACGCGACGTGCCCGAGGGCGACCTCGCGGACGCCATGGAGGGCGCCGACATGTTCGCCGGCCTCTCTATCGGCGGCATCGTCGACGAGTCGATGATCCAGTCGATGGCCGACGATCCCATCGTGTTCGCGATGGCGAACCCGGACCCGGAGATCGACTACGAGACCGCAAAGCAGGCGCGCGACGACACGGTCATCATGGCGACCGGGCGCTCGGACTACCCCAACCAGGTGA
>JBDGSV010000008.1:0-24823 GCA_042217375.1 Haloarculaceae archaeon
GCTCGAACCTCAAAGAGTATTGGTCGGACTTCCTGCTCTGCGAGTACCAGACTCGTCCCGATGTAGATCTCTCAGAGGTCGAGTCCGTGCAGAACGTTCGTGCTGTCTGGAACGGTGACGAATGGGAGTTGCACTTCGTCTGCAAAGTCGAACTCGAAACTAACGACTCGGCAGGCGAGGGTGTGGCGGGAATTGACCTCGGTATCAAGAATATCGCCACGGTCGCCTTCCCTGACGAATACGTTCTGTACCCCGGCAACTCGCTCAAACAGGACAAGCACTACTTCACGCGAGTCGAGTACGACACCGAGGGTGAGAACGGCCCGTCGAAGCAGTCGATGTGGGCACGCCGAAAACTCGCTGACCGCGAGACGCACTTCTACCACACACTTACGGATACCATCATCACAGAGTGTGTCGAACGCGGTGTGGGAACGCTGGCGGTGAGTTGGCCTGAAGACGTGCGTGACTCGGACTGGGGAAAGACAGGGAACAAGAAACTCCACACGTGGGCGTTTGACCGCATCTACCAGTACCTTGACTACAAAGGCGAGATTCGTGGCGTTGAGGTGCTGAAAGAGAACGAGTGGAACACTTCAAAGACGTGTTCACGGTGTGGTGACGACACGAAGTCGAACCGTGTTGAACGTGGGCTGTACGTCTGCTCGTCGTGCGGGTTAGTCGGGAACGCGGATTGCAACGGGGCGGAGAATATGCGTCAGAAGATAACTCCGAGTCCTCACGGCGAGGATAGGAGTAACGGCTGTGTGGCACAGCCATCGACATACTTGTTCGACCGCGAGAGCGGGACGTTCAACACGAGAGAGCAAGTCGTGTCGTAGACCGGCAAATATCCCACCCGCGGTACGGGAAGCCCCGTCGTTCACGACGGGGAGGATGTCACCGCAGAATGTCGTGTATCGCCAAGGACAATCCTTAGGTACTACGGTACGTAGTACTGGATATGAGTGCAGACGACGGTGCGAAGGGAGAGACAACTCGCATCACTCGAAAAGGTCAGGTCACCATCCCCAAGGACCTCCGCGAGGAGTATGGCCTCAAGGAAGGTGACGAACTCGTCTGGTTGAAGGACGAGGACGGCATTAAGGTCCGGAAGGCAAATCGAGGGAGCGCCCGCGGCATGCTCGTTCCGGAAGACACATCCTCCGAGAAGCGCGAAGAAATCGCCCAAGAACTCGAGAAGCGCATACACGACCATCGGTCAGAGATCGAAGACCGGCTAACCGAGGACATCGAGTGACGATGGTCCGATATATGGCCGATGCTGTAGCGATGCTCCGGTATCTCGTCGATGAACTCCCAACCGGCGCTGACGAAATCTTCACCCGCGCCGAAGACGGCATCGACGTCATTCTTTCTCCAGATGTTCAGCTTGCCGAAGTCCTCTATCAGGTGTCCAGGGGAGGCGTCGTGGCCGGTGTCGAACTACAGGGCAATCCCAACGAAACGCTTCGGCGGCTGGTTACCAATGGGCCGGTCGACGTCGCCTCAATTGGCGAGCACGAACTTGCCGTCTTTGCGAGCGAAATCGCTCTGTACTCGATGCATGACGGTCTGCTCGTTGCCACCCACCGAGTCCAGGGGACCGAGGCGGTCGTTACGAAGGATGAGGACTTTTCCGGCGAGGAGACGGTCTGGAAATAGTTGCTAATCTCTACCGGAGGGCCGCTGTCACGTCGACGTCCGCGGCCATGAGGAGGCCGACCGTCTCGGGGCGCGACGGCCGGTAGCCCAGCTGGTCCTCGAGGGCGTCCCGGAGCTCGCGGAATCGGTCGGCCTTCTCTCCCGTGAGGGTGACCTGGACGCGGACCATCGATCAGTACTCCGGGTCTTTCAGGTCCTTCCCCTGCGGGCTGTGATGCGGAGCCTGCATCGTCAGATTGCTCGTGTCCCGGCGCTCGCGACGGCCGTCGTCGTCGGAGTCGATCCACTCCGACCCGGTGACGTTCCCCTCCTCGTCGGTGTACTTCCTGACCGGGACTGAGCCATCCTCAGCGAGTTCGCGCTCCCGTGCGGCCGCGCGGGCGGCGTCGAGGTCCCCGCGGTCGAGGCCGGCGGAACCATCCGTCCGGTAGCCGCGGCCGCGGAGACGGCCGACCAACCTTTATCGGCCCCTTGGCCGATGGCGGTGCCATGGCAGACAGAGTCAGGACGGCGGTCGCGGACGGCCGGTTCACGATCACGATGGACTGCCCGGAGCGCGACAACGCGCTCACCCGCGAGACCTACCGGGCGATGATCGACGCGCTGGCGGAGGCCGAGGAGACCGACGCGCGCTGCGTGGTGCTCGAAGGGGCCGGCGACGCCTTCTCGACGGGGGCCGACATCGAGGACCTGGGCGGCGAGGAGGGCCCGGCGCCGCCGCTCGACGAGCGCGTCCAGACGATCCAGGACAACGAGCACAGCCTGGCTCGCGACCTCGTGACCCACCCCCTGCCGACGGTCGCGAAGGTCGACGGCCCGGCGATCGGCGACGGCGCCTGCTTCGCGCTGGCGTGCGACGTCCCGCTGGCGAGCGAGCGGGCGCGGATCGGCTTCTCGCACGCCCGGTTCGCCCTCAGCATGGACTGTGCGGGCTCGTACGTCCTGCCGCGGCTGCTCGGGCGCGGCATGGCCATGGAACTGGCGCTGACCGGCCGGATCGTCGACGGCGAGCGCGCCCACGAACTCGGGCTGGTCAACCACGTCTACCCGGACGACGAGTTCGAGGCGCGGGCCGACGAGCTCGTCGACGACCTGGCGACCGGGGCGCCGGTCGCCCAGCGGCACATCAAGCGCTTGATCCGGCGCGGCTACGACCGCGACCTGGAGGACGTGTTGGAGGCCGAGGCGACCAGCCAGGCCATCGCCGCCGACACCGAGGACTACGACCGCGCCGCCGAGGCGCTCCGGAACGGCGAGCAACCGACCTTCGAGGGTCGGTGACCGCGCCGGTTACGGCCGGGAGTCGGCGTCGATGACGGCGACGTCCGTGTGGGTGCCTCCGATGTCGACGTTGCAGAGATAAAGATACCCATGGTATACAGTACACATTTAGACAACGATACCGATGTGGGGAGACAGATACGGGTGTCGATTAATGACGTATATACGACGGGCGTCGACGATCCCGCGTCACCGGCAGGGAAAAACTCAATCCCTTACGGGTGATTCGGATACGCATGACCAACGCCGTCGTGGACGCGTTCGACCGCGTCCGGCAACCCGAGTACACGGGAGAGAACCGCTGCATTCCGTGCACGATCGCGAACGTGGCGATCGCGGCCGTCCTGTCCGTCGTCGTGGGCGTCGTCTCGATCCCGGCGGGCGCGGCCGTCTTCCTCGCGTCGCTGGCGCTCGTCTACCTGCGGGGCTACCTCGTGCCCGGGACGCCGGAGTTGACCAAGCGCTACTTCCCGGACTGGCTGCTCGCGCTCTTCGACAAGCGGGAGACGCACCTCGTCGAACCGGGCGAGCAGGTCGACGTCGAGCGCGTGCTGGTCGAGGGGGGCGTCCTCCAGGAACACGAGACGGTCGACGACCTCGTGGTCGCCCCGTGGTTCGAGGAGCAGTGGTTCGAGGAGATCGAGCGCGCCCGCGGCGACGACGCCAGCCGGGCGGCGCTGGCCGACCTGCTCGGGATCGACCCCGAGAGCCTGAGCTTCCAGGAGTTCGGCGAGGCGTTCTCGGCCACCTCGAACGGCTCCCGCGTCGGCCACTGGGAGTCGCGGGCCGCGTTCCTGGCCGACGTCGCGGCGGCGCGCGTCCTCGCGGACGAACTCGACGGCTGGGCGTCGACCACGCCCGCCCAGCGCGGTCAGTTGCTCAACGGCCTCCGGCTGTTCCTGGAGGAGTGCCCGTCCTGTGGCGGCGCGGTCCGGTTCGGCCAGGAGGTCGTCCAGTCGTGCTGCCGGTCGGTCGACGTGGTGGCGGTGACCTGCGAGGACTGCGACGCCCGACTGTTCGAGATGGAGACGCCCGAGATCGCCGCGGCCTGATCGCGGGGTAGCTCTTTCTACCGGGCCGTCCACCGGGGCCCATGCGCATCGCCGAACTGGAGATTCACGAGTTCGCCTACGAACTCGACGACGTGGGCGTGGCGAACGGCCACCAGGTGTACGCCCCGGGCGAGACGCTCGCACAGCCCGGGTTCGTCCTCACGGTGCGGACGGCCGACGGCCTGGAGGGCCACTACCGCGGCATCGTGTTCGTCCCGCCGATGGTGACCCAGGTGTCGATGGCGGCCGGCCGGCTCCTGGGGCGGGATCCGCTCGAACGCGAGGGCATCTGGCAGGACCTCTGGACCGGGCTCAGGCACACGGACCACCTCGGGCTCGGCCCGATCGACGTGGCGCTCTGGGACCTCGCCGGGAAGCACTACGGCGCACCGGTGTCCGAGTTGCTCGGCGGCTACCGCACCGAGATCCCGGCCTACGCCTCCACCTACTTCATGGACGAGGAGCCGGACGGGCTGTCCTCGCCGGAGGCGGTCGGCGAGTTCGCCCGGGAGTGTCGCGACGCGGGCTACGGCGCGTTCAAGCTCCACGGCGACCCGGCGGGCGACCCGGACCGCGACGTGGCGGCCTGCGAGGCCGCGCGGGAAGCCGCCCCGGACCTCGACCTGATGCTCGACCCGTCGAGCGAGTACGACACCTACGGCGACGCCCTGCGCGTGGGACGGGCGCTCGACGACCTGGACTTCCGGTGGTACGAGGATCCGACGGCGGACGCCGGCCAGTCGCTCCAGGGCATGGAGCGGCTGACGCGCGCGCTCGACACGCCCGTCCTGGGCGCAGAGCACGTCCGAACCGGCCCGTTCGGCCACGCGGACCACCTCGTGTCGGGGGCCTGCGACCTCGTGCGGGCCGACGTCCACCTCGACGGCGGCGTCACGGGAGCGCTGAAGATGGCGCGCGCCGCCGAGTCGCTCGGGGCCGACGTGGAGTTGCACCTCGGCGGTCCGGCCACGCTGCACTGCCTGAGCGCCGTCCGGAACGCCGGCTACTTCGAGCGCGGCCTGCTCCACCCGCAGGACCTGGCGTGGATGAGCGACCAGGGATTCACGTCCTCGCCGGAGGCGGTCACGGACGGCACGGTCACCGTCCCGGACGGACCGGGGCTGGGCGTCGAGGTCGATTGGTCGTTCGTCGAGCGCCGGCAGACCGGCCACGCGCTCCTCGACGGGAGCGGCGCGAGCGGCCTGGCGTGACTGCCGGCCTCGCAACCACTTTGTCGCTCCTCCACGAGAGGCGACGTATGCGAGACGCGTACCTCGTGGGAGCGGGCCAGTCCGACTTCGGGTCGTTCCCCGACGAGAGCTACCGGTCGCTGTTCCGGACCGCATACGAGGCGGCCACCGACAGCGTCCCGGACGGCATCGACCCCGCGGACGTCGACGAGGCGTTCGTGGGCACGCTGGGCGTGGGCGGCCGCCAGCTCGGCCTGCCCGGGCCGGCGGTGACCGAGCACGTCGGCCTGCACGGCGTGCCCTGCACCCGCGTCGAGAACGCGTGTGCGGCCTCCGGCTACGCCGTCCGACAGGCGGTGAGTGCCATCCGGGCCGGGATGGCCGACGTCGTCCTCGCGGGAGGCGTCGAGGTCATGACCGACGTCTCCGGCGACGCCATCCGCTACTGGCTGGGCGTCTCCGGCGAGACCGAGTGGGAGCGCCTCTCGGGCACCACGTTCGCCGGCGTCTACGCCCAGATGGCGAGCGCACACATGCAGGAGTACGGCACGACGCGCGAGCAGCTCAGCCACGTTGCGGTCAAGAACCACGAGAACGGGGCGAAGAACCCCCACGCCCAGCTGGGCTTCGAGTGCTCGCTCGACCAGGCGATGAACGGGCCGACCGTCGCGGACCCGCTGAACCTCTACCACTGCTGTCCGACCACGGACGGGGCGGCCTGCGCGCTCCTCGTGAGCGAGGACGTGGTCGAGGAGTACACCGACGACCCCATCCGCGTGGCCGGCGTCGGTGCCGGCTCGGACCGCGTCGGGCTGTTCCAGCGCGACACCTACACGGCCGTGCCGGCCTCCCGGCGCGCCGCCGAGGCCGCCTACGAGGCGTCCGGATACGGGCCGGCGGACCTCGACTTCGCCGAGGTCCACGATTGCTTCGCCATCGCGGAGCTCATGGCCTACGGCGACCTGGGGCTGTGCGAGCCGGGCGACGCGGGCGAGTTCGTCGCGAGCGGCGCGACCCGGCGCGACGGCGAGATGCCGGTCAACACCAGCGGCGGCCTCAAGTCCAAGGGCCACCCCATCGGTGCGACGGGGGCCGGCCAGGTCGTCGAGGCGTTCAAGCAGCTCTCGGGCGACGCCGGCGAGCGCCAGCTCGACGACCCCGCCGTCGGCCTCACCCACAACGTCGGCGGGAGCGGCGGCGCGGCCGTCGTCCACGTCTTCGAGCGCGAGCGCGCCGCCGACGGGGAGGTGGGCGCGTGACCGCCGGCGTCCACGGCGTCGGCGCCTACGCGCCGCGTCTCAGGATCACGGACGAGGAGTTCGAGGACGCCTGGGGGAGCTTCGACGGCGCCGGCATCACAGAGAAGGCCGTCCCAGAGGCCGACGAGGACGCGCTGACGATGGCCCACGAGGCCGCGCGGCGCGCGCTCGACGCGGCCGACCTGGCCGCGGGCGACGTCGGCTTCCTCGCGTTCGCCTCGACGACCCCGCCGCTGGCCGAGGAAGACCTCTCGGTGCGCCTGGGCGGGATGCTCGGGGTGCCAGCCGGCGCGACGCACCACGTCTTCACCGGGAGCACGCGCGCCGGGACGCGCGCGCTGTCGGCCGCGCTCGACGCGGGCGGGACCGGGCTGGTCGTCGCGAGCGACTGCCCGCGCGGCGAACCCGACAGCCCCGAGGAACACGCCGCCGGCGCGGGCGCGGCGGCGTTCGTCGTCGGCCCCGACGCCCCGCTCGAGGTCGCGGAGCGCGCCGAGCACGCCACGCCGTACCCGGCGACCCGCTTCCGGCCGACCGGCGAGCGCGACGTCCGGGGACTGGACGTCACGAGCTACGACCGCCAGGCGTTCCGGGACGCGGTGACCGGTGCGGCCGACCGCCTGGAACTGAACCTGGAGGAGCTGGACGCCGCCGCCGTCCAGTCGCCGGACGGGTCGCTCCCCTACCGCGTGACGGGCGCGCTCGGCGTCTCGAACGAGCAGGTCCAGGCGGGCACCACGGTCCACGAACTCGGCGACACGGGCGCCGCGAGCGTCCCGCTCGGCGTCGCGAGCGCCGTCGCGGACGGCGCGACGGACGTCCTCGCCGTCTCCTTCGGCTCCGGCGCGGGCGCCGACGCCGTTCGGTTCCGCGGCACCGCGCCGGCCGCCCTCGCGCTCGACGGCGAGACGAACCTCTCCTACGCCGAGTACCTCCGGCGGCGGGGCGACGTCGTGGGCGAGAAGCCGGACGGCGGCGCGGCCCACGTCTCGGTGCCGACCTGGCGGCGCTCGCTCCCCCAGCGACACCGGCTCGTCGCGGGGCGGTGTCCCGAGTGTGGCGGACTCACCTTCCCGCCGGAGGGCGCCTGCCGGCACTGCGACGCCCTCGTCGAGTTCGAGTCGGTCCGCCTCGCCGGGCCGGGCGAGGTCGAGGCCGTCACGCGCATCTCCCGGGGCGGCGAACCCCCGGAGTTCGCGGCACAGCAGGCGCGCTCGGGCGAGTACGGCATCGCGCTCGTGGCGTTCGAGGCGGGCGGCGAGCGGGTGAGCGCGCCCGCCCAGGTCGTCGGCGGCGAGACCGAGGTCGGCGCGGCCGTCGAGCCGGTGATCCGGCGGGTGTACACCGAGGAATCGGTCACCCGATACGGGTTCAAGGTCCAGCCCGCAGAGTGACCGCCGGGGCGCCGGCGGCGCCCGCGCGCAGGGGTTTTAACAAGGGTTAAATGCCGGCGTCTGCACCCATCGAACATGAGCGCAGAGCAGCGACAGAAGCGCAAGTGCATCTCGTGTGGGATCAACATCTCCGGCACGAACGCTGCGTCTTTCAAGTGCCCCGAGTGTGGGCACCAGATCTACCGGTGCTCGAAGTGCCGCAAGCAGAGCAACCTCTACGAGTGCCCGGACTGCGGGTTCAGGGGGCCGTAACGATGGGCGACGTCGCTGCCGTCCTGAAGGTGATGCCCGACGACCCCGAGGTGGACCTGGACGCCCTGCAGGACCGCCTGGAGCAGTCGCTCCCCGAGGGAGCGAAGATCCGCGGCTTCGAGCGCGACGACGTCGCGTTCGGCCTGGTCGCCCTCCTGCCGACCGTCGTCGTCCCCGACGACGCCGGCGGCACCGAGGCGGTCGAAGAAGCGTTCTCCGGCGTCGACGGCGTCGAGTCCGTCACGGTCGAGGAAGTCGGCCGCATCTGAGCCTGCCCTCACCGCGTCGCGACCCGGTAGTAATCGGTGTACTTGATGTACTCGCCAGCCGTCAGGTCGGCGGCGACCGTCCGCTCCGTGCGGCCGTCCTCGGCGGCCAGCAGCGACGGCAGCCGCTCTTTCACCGGTTCGGTCAGTTCGTCGTAGTGGCGCACGGTCGCGTCGGCCGGGACGCACTCGTCCTCCACTAGCACGTGCCGTGTCATGAGTCCCCGTCGAGAATCGTGTACAATCATAGCAAACATCAACGTACCGGTCGCGGAAATCGCGGGCGCGTCAGCGGCGGTCCGCGATCCCGTCGAAGCGGCCGGTCCGGCGGACGTAGCCGGCGCCCGCCAGGACGGCCGCCGCCAGGACGACGGCGCCCACGGCCGGCCAGCCGCCGAGGAGGAACGCGGCGGTCGGGACCAGGACGACGACGACCGCGGCGACCAGCAGCTGGACGGCCGGGCAGCCGGCGAGGCGACGGATCGTGTCGAGGAACGCGCGTATCATCGGTCGAGGCAGTGCGGGTCACCGGGTGACAGGCCCGGCCGGCTGGTAAGCGTTCCGTTCGCGGCGCTCAGGTCGGGTCCTCGCTCAGCGCGGCGATGCGTTCGCCCACCCGCCGGTAGTGGAGGTAGCCGACGGCGACGATCACCGCGAACAGGACGGAGAACGTCGCGTAGCCGACCAGCAGGAGCGACCGGGTGACCCGGATTCCCGAGGGGCCCGCGCCGTCGAGGGGGCGCCAGGCGAGCAGCGACGCGAGCACCAGTCCCAGGTAGATGCCGGCCACGAGGAGGTACTGGCCCACCTCCGGGATGGCGTTCAGGTCGACCTCCTCGACCTCCATGCGCTGTTGCGGGCCGAACACGCCGTAGGCTCGCACCCAGTTGAACAGCGGCTCGCGGGGCGCGAGCTTCGCCTCCAGCTCGGCGAGTTGCTGCTGGATGTAGAGCGACCGCACGCCCGACCGGAGCGCGTCCATCACCACGACGCCGTAGACGATCGGCGTCAACGCGACGACGGCCGGCCGGCCGGACAGGACCGCGAACGCGACGACGACGCCGACGACCAGGTGTCCGGCCGCCAGCCGCCAGAACCGCCACTTGCGCTCGGTCTCTGCGCGCTCGTGGAGCAGCCGGTACAGCCCCAGCCTGAGTTCGTCGTCGCCACCACCCGAAGTCGTGTCACCGTCTGACATGACAGGTGGCACACCCCGGGGCTACGTCAAGGTACTGTCCGCGGCGGCTGCGACCCTGCCGGAGGGGGAGGATTTATCGGCCTGATTTGCCTAGCGGGACGTGTGTCCTCCCCGTTCGACATCCTCGGGATCGATCCGGACGCCGACGAGGCGGCGGTCGTCGAAGCGTACCGGCGACGAGTGAAAGAGAGCCACCCCGACCACGGTGGCTCGGCGAGCGAGTTTCGCGCGGTCAAGGCCGCGTACGAACAGATCAGGGACGGGTACGACGGCGAGGACGACGGACGGTCCCTCGACGGCGAAGGCCGAGACGAGCCAGGGGCAGAGCGGGCGGCCGGCCAGCGCGGCGGTGCCGATCGCACGTACCGGCAGGGGCGGCGCGCCCGGCGGGGCGAACCAGAGCGAGAGAACGACACCCGCGTCGAGTACCTCAACTACGAGGTGGTCGACGAGCGGGGGTGGGCGCTCGGCGACGACGACCTGTTCGAGAAGGCGTCGAACGCCGACCTCGACCCGGACGACTACGGCCGGTTCCTGGTCGAACCCCACGAGTCGCTGCTGGAGGCCGCCGAGAACAGGGGATTCGCCTGGCCCTACGCCTGCCGGGGCGGCGCCTGTGCGAACTGCGCCGTCTGGCTCCAGTCGGGCGAGCTGTCCATGCCCGTCGACCACATCCTCCCCCCGGGAATGATGGACCGGGGCATCCGCCTCTCCTGCAACGGGATGCCGGTGACCGACGAGCTGCAGGTCGTCTACAACGTCAAGAACCTGCCGGGACTGGACGACCTCCAGTTGCCGCCCCACCCGTTCGCGCGGGCGCAATCCGACGACTGACCTCAGACCCGTGCGACCTTGTCCTTGACGAAGAGCACGCCACAGCCGTCGCAGCGACACACTGCGCTGTGGTCGAACAGTTGCACGTCGGACTCGGTGTGTGAGTCGGAGCCGCAGTTCGGACACTGCAGGTCGCTCTCGGTCATGGACGGGCCTCGCAGGGGGCGCTCATAAGGGCACTCATCCGCGCCCGCACGGGGCCGGACGGTACAGCTTTGGCGTGTGGCGTGGTTGCGTGGCACATGCACGAGGGGATCGACAACGTCGGCGTCGCGGTCGCGGACCTCGACGCGGCGCTCGCGTTCTACGAGACGCTCGGGTTCGAGTGCGAACCGTACTCCGACGTGGACGCGCAGGTCGCGCCGGGCGACGGCGCCTACCTCTACGTGTTCGAGACGGAGGGCGGCGCCGGCGTCGAGCGCGGCGGCGACCTCTTCGAGAACCCGGTCGGCATCGACCACGTCTCGGTCCGGGTCGACGACGTGGACGAGACCTGCGAGTCGCTGTCGGCGGCTGGCGTCGAGTTCTTCCTCGCCCCGACCACCGAGGCGGAGTGGGGTCTCCGGATGGCCGGGACGCGCGACCCGAGCGGGAACGTCGTCTACTTCGTCACGGACGCGTAGAGTCGTCCGCCGGAGTTCCGAGCCTTCTTGGATCGCCGTGCCCAACTCGCGTCCGAATGAACCGCGACAGGGTCGTGCGGGCAGGGGGGGCCGCAGTCGTCAGCGTGCTCGGCCTGCTCCTGTTCGCTCCGGACGCCGCGCGACTGGTCGACGGCCGCGGTCCGGCGGTCGAACTCGCGCTCGCCGGGCTGGGCGCACTGCTCGGGCTGGCCCTCGTGGCCGGCGGCGGCTTCCTGTTCAGGCAGTCGTTCACCCCGGCGCACACGCTCCGGGTGGCGGGGTGGGCGCTGCTCGGGACCGCCGTCCTCGGCGCGGTCGTCGGGCTCCTCGTCGGCGCGGGCGTCGCCGTCCCGCCGTACGCCGCCGCGACGCTGCTGTCGGTCAGCACGTTCGCGCACGTCCTCATCGGCGTCCGAGACGTCCAGCGCATCCGCGCGGAGGAACTCGCCCGCAACCAGGAGAAGCTCGCCGTCCTGAACCGGCTCGTCCGGCACGACCTCCGGCACGAGGCCCAGCGGCTCCTGTTCGTCGAGTCCGAACTCCCCGACGCCAGCGACGCTGGCGTCCGGGAGCGGCTCGCCGGGGACGTCGGCGCCGTCGCCGACGACCTCTCGGCGATGAACGACCGGCTCACCCTGAGCCAGGACCTGATCCGGCGGACGCTCTCGGACGCGACTGCGGTCGGCCTCGCGCGCGTCGTCGACGAGGCCGTGGCCGAACAGCGCGCGGCCCACCCGTCGGCGACGATCGACGTCGACGTCCCGGCGGGCTGCCGCGTCGCCGGGGGCGACCACGTCAGGCAGTCGGTGGCCGAACTCGTCGAGAACGCCGTCGTCCACGCCGGCGAGGCGCCGCACGTGACCGTCGCCGCCGACGCCGGCGGCGAGACTGTCGCGCTCACCGTCACCGACGACGGGCCCGGCATCCCGGAGTCGGAGCGCGAGGTCATCGAGCGCGAGACGGCGATCAGCCAGCTCTCGCACAGCCAGGGGATCGGGCTGTGGTTCGTCCGGTGGGTGACGGACGCGCTCGGCGGCGAGTTCGACCTCGAAGCGGAGGGCGAGGGCACGACGGTCCGGCTGCGTCTCCCCCGGGCGCACGCCTGAGCGCCGACTCAGTCGGTCGAGGCGTCCACCCGGTCGTGGATCGGCCCCTCGCGGCGGCCGAGGTGCTGTGGCGTCCGGTCGTTCGCGACCGCGAGGAGTTCGCCGACGATGCTGTAGGCGATCTGGTAGGGCGTGTCGCCGCCGAGGTCCAGCCCGATCGGCGTGTAGATGCGGTCCCGCTCGTCGTCGGTGAGCGCCCGGCCGTCCTCCGCGAGCGCCTCGCGGAGTTCGTCGAACCGCTTGCGCGGCCCCATCAGCCCGACGTAGGGGACCGGCGTCGCCAGCAGCTCTTCGAGCGTCAGCCGGTCGTCGACGAAGTTGTGCGTCATCACGACCGCGTAGGTGTCCCGGTCCCAGGTCCGGAGGTCGCCGACGTCGCCGGGCGAGGCCGACACCACCTCGTCGGCCCGCGGGAACCGGTCGGCGTCGGCGTGACCGCCCCGGAACGCGACCACGGTCGTCCGGAAGTCGACGAGCTTCGCCAGCTCGACGACCGGGCCGACGTCGTGGCCGGACCCGAAGACGACGAGTTCGGGCGGGGCCCGCACGCCGTCGACGAACGCCTCGACGGTCCCGTCGGGGCCCTCGACCGTGACCGTGTCGCTGTGCCCGTCGTCCAGGAAGCGGGCGACCGGGTCGGTCAGCCGCTCGACCAGCCAGGACGGGAGGTCGCCCCCGTCGAACCCGTCCTCGGGGTGGTAGACGCTCCGCGCGCCCACCGGGGGGTCGGCGTCGCCCCCGACGACCGTGGCGACGCCGACGTCCTCGCCGCGCTGGCGGGCCTCGGCGACGGCGCCGTAGGCCGGCGCCAGCGGCTCCAGCAGGACGGTGATGACGCCGTTGCAGCCGACGCCCATGCCCCAGACGTCGTCGTCGCCGGTGAGGTCCCACGTCTCGACGCGCGGCTCGCCGGCCGAGAGGACGTCCGCCGCGAGGGCGCGGACCTCGTCTTCGAGGCAGCCGGCGGTGATGCTCCCGGCGCCGCCGCCGTCCGGGTGGACGAGCATCTTCGCACCCGGGCGGCGGTAGGCGCTACCCTCGACCGCGACGACGGTCGCCAGCACGGCCTCCTGATCGGTCTCCAGTGCAGTTCGTATCTGGTCGAACACGTCCGTCTCGGGGACGCTCCAGTCGTTCGCTGTCATGTGTGGTGTCTCCGTCTGGTGGTCGGTGGTCGGTGCAGGACGGTCACGGTCGCGGTCGCCCCCGTCTGGCGTCGAACTGGTAGCCGACGCGGCCGCCCGGACCCTGCTGGCGGAGCTGTCGGGCCGCCTCTCTGACGTCGTCCGGGCCGGCGAACGCGAACAGGCCGTCCAGATACGGAAGCGCGGCGGCCATCCCGCGGGCGGTCGGTTCGTACTCGGCTGCCGTCGCCAGCGGGTTCAGCCACAGCACGCGCTCCGCGCGGCGGGCGAGCCACGCCACTTCCCGTTCGAGGACGCTCACCTCGCCCATCTCCAGACCGTCGCTGACGACGAACACGGTGGTCCGGCGGTCGACGGCCTCGGGGGCGGTCTCGCGGAGGCGTGCGAGCGACGCGCCGATGCGCGTTCCGCCGCCCCACTCCGCCTCGGCGGCTTCGAGCGCGTCTATCGCCACCTGCGCGGACGGCGCGTCGACGGCGTCGGTCACCTCCCGGAGCGTCTCGTCGAAGAGGAACGCGCGGGCGTCGCGCCAGCGGCGCCGGGCGTGCCGGAGGACGTCGATCAGGAACCCGCGGTCGACGGTGTCGAGGACCGACCGGCTGACGTCGACCAGCAGGAGCGCGCGCATCGCCGAGCGCTGGCGCGAGCGCCCCGGCACCGAGAGCACGGTGCCGCCGGTGCCGAAGCTCTCGCGGAGCGCGCGCCGCACGTCGGTGCGGTCGCCGCCGGCCTGCCAGCGCCGGGCCGGCAGGTCGGCGAGCGCTCGCGCCAGGTCACGGAACGCGCCGTCCAGGTCGCTGGCGCGGGTCACCGGCTCGGCGGCGACCGACGTGGGCGCGCCCGTCCGGCTGTACCGGGCCGCGTCTCCTCCGCGTCGGCGCCGTCGGCGTCGCTCGCGCGCACCGCACCGAGCGACGCGGCCCCACCGGACGCGTCGTCGCCGGCCGCCGCCTCCCGGTCGCCGGGCTCGCCCGCCTCGATCGTTGGCATCTCCAGCGCCGGGCCGCCGTCGGCGTCGTCCGCGCCGGCAGCATCCGCGTCGCCGGCGTCGAGGCCGGCGGTGAGCCGGCGCCAGAACGTCGGGAACAGCCGGTCGAACGCGTCGAGGTCCGCCCGGTCCGAGACGAGCGTGGCCCGCAGCGCCGTGCGAGCGCGGTCGCGGTCGTCGAACCCCACCTCGGCGAGCGCGCGGCCGGCCGTCCGCCCGGCGTTGGCCGGGACCGTCGCGCCCTCGCGGCGGAGCGCACGAGCGAATCGGACGAGTTCCGCCCGGACGTGGTCGGCGGGGGCGTCGGTCACGGGTTCGACCTCCCGCGCGCGGCGGCCTCGCGCAGTTCGGCCAGCAGGTCGTCGTCGACTCGCTCGATGTCCTCGACCTCCTTGAGCAGACAGCCGAGAGTGTTGCGGATCTCCGCCCGCGAGAGCGCCCCGTCGTCCCCGTCGTCCCCGGCGTCTCCGGCGTGCAGGGCGGCGACCGCGCGCGCCCAGTCGATCGTCTCGGCGGCGCCCGGCGGTTTCCGCAGCGGTTCCTCGCGCAGGCGGGCGGCCATCGCCGCGACGTCCACCGCGACGGCCTCGTCGAGTTCCGGCACCTTCCGGCGCAGGATGGCCGTCTCCTTCTCGAAGGACGGCGCGGGGACGTGGAGGTAGAGACACCGGCGCTTGAGCGCGTCGCTCAGCGCCCGGGTCCGGTTCGAGGTGACGACGACGACCGGCGGGCGGGGCGCCGTGACCGTCCCCAGTTCCGGCACCGACACCTGGAAGTCCGAGAGGACCTCCAGCAGGAGCGCCTCGAACTCGCCGTCGGCGCGGTCGATCTCGTCGATGAGCAGGACCGGCGGTCGGTCGCCCTCGTGGCGGAGCGCACGCAGCAGCGGGCGCTCCAGCAGGTACTCCTCCGAGAACACCGACTCCTCCGGGTCGTCGCCGGCCTGGACGGAGAGCAACTGCTTGGTGTAGTTCCACTCGTAGAGGGCGTTCTCGGCCGTCAACCCCTCGTAGCACTGCAGCCGGACGAGGTCGGTGTCGAATCCCGCCGCCAGCACCTTGGCGAGTTCGGTCTTGCCGGCGCCGGGCTCGCCCTCCACCAGCAGCGGCTTGCCGAGGCGGAGTGCCAGCAGGACCGTCGTGACGATCTCGTCCTCCGCGACGTAGTCCTCTCGCTCGAACGCCTCTCGCACCGCCGTCTCGGTCACGTCGGCGAACGCGCTCGTCCGTCGGTCCGTCATTGTGTGGTCAGTCTGGACAGTTGGGCCGGGGGATTCGTATACTCGTCGCACGGCGCGGGGCGCCGCGCCGCGGGATCGGCCGGGCGCGCGGGGCGGGTCAGTCGGCCGCCGCGGGCGAGGCGGCGCGGTCCAGCGCCGTCGAGAGCGCCCGTTCGGTGTAGGCCTCCAGGAGCCGCGCCCGGAACTCGCCGGACGCCTGCAGGTCGTCCATCATCATCGCGGCGTCGAGGTCGTCGGTCGCGCGGCCGGCCGCCCGCTCGATTGTCGCCTCGTCGAGGCGCTCGCCCCGGAGCGCGTCCTCGACGGGTTCGAGGCGCACCCCGTGGTCCATCACGCCGTTGGCGCCGATCCGGACGGACGCGACCGTCTCCCCGTCGAGCGAGAGCAGGGCCGCGACGCCGACCATCGCGTACCCAGAGGACGGACTGGGCTTCTTCGCGTAGGTCCCGACCGCGTTCGGGGCGGACGGCACCTCCACCCGCGTCAGGATCTCGCTCGGCCCGAGGTCGGTCGCGTACATCCCGAAGAAGAACTCGTCGGCCGGGACGGATCGCTCGCCGTCCGGTCCCTGCACGACAAGCGTCGCGTCCGAGGCGAGCGCGGCACCGGGCAGGTCCGAGGCCGGGTCGGCGTGCGCGAGGTTGCCCCCGACCGTCCCGCGGTTGCGGACCTGCCGGTCGCCCACCTGTTCGACGGCCGCGGTCAGCGCAGGCGCGTGCTCGTGGGCCGCGTCCTCGTCGAGCAGGTCGCTGTAGCGGGTCATCGCGCCGATCGAGAGCGCGTCGCCGTCGACCGAGACGCCGTGGAGGTCGTCGACGTCGCCGACGTCGATCAGGACGTCCGGGCTGGCCAGCCCGGTCTTCATCGCCGGGAGCAGGCTGTGCCCGCCCGCCAGCAACTCCGTCTCCGCCATCGCGTGCTCTTCGAGCAGGTCGATCGCCTCGTCTACCGTCTCGGCCGCGTAGTAGTCGAACTCGTCGGGGTACATCAGGCGTCACCTCCGTCGTCCGTCCCGCCGTCCGTGGCGGCCCGACCCTCCACGGCCGACCAGACGCGTTCGGGCGAGAGCGGCATGTCCACGTGATCGACGCCGAACGGTTCCAGCGCGTCCGCGACCGCGTTGACGATCGCCTGCGGCGCGGCGATGGTGCCCGCCTCGCCGACGCCCTTCACGCCGAGCGGGTTGTGCGGACTCTCGGTGACCGTCGACGCCGTCTCGATCTCGGGGACGTGCATCGCCTTCGGAACGGCGTAGTCCTGCATCGATCCCGTCAGGAGGTTGCCGTTGTCGTCGTACTCTGCGCCCTCGTAGAGCGCCTGTCCGACGCCCTGCGCGACGCCACCGTGGATCTGTCCCTCGACGATCTTGGGGTTGATCTGGGTGCCGACGTCGTCGACGGCGACGTAGCGGTCGACCTCGACCTCGCCGGTGGCGGGGTCGACCTCCACGAGGGCGACGTGCGTCCCGAACGGGAAGACGAAGTTGTCCGGGTCGTAGAAGGACGTGGCTTCGAGGCCCGGCTCCATCCCTCCGGGGAGGTCGTGGGCCAGGTAGGACTGCTCGGCGACCGCCTGGATGCCGATCGAGCGGTCGGGCGCGCCGGCGACGCGGAACTCGCCGCCCTCGAACTCGACGTCGGCGGGGGCCGCTTCCAGCTGGTGGGCCGCGATCTCGCGGGCCTTCTCGACGAGCTTCTGCGAGCTCTGGACGAGCGCGCTCCCGCCGACCGCCGCCGACCGGGAGCCGTAGGTCCCCATGCCCTGCGGAATCTCGTCGGTGTCGCCCTCGACGACCTCGACGTCGTCGTAGGGGATCCCGAGTTCGTTCGCCACGATCTGTGCGTACGTGGTCGCGTGGCCCTGGCCGTGCCCGGAGGTCCCACAGTAGGCCGTGACCGTCCCGGACGGGTGGAACCGGACGAGACTGGACTCCCAGAGACCGGCCTGGGCGCCGAGTTCGCCCGCGAGTTCCGAGGGCGCGAGCCCGCAGGCCTCGATGTAACAGGAGAAGCCGACGCCGAGGTAGCGCCCCTCCTGGCGGGCCTGTTCCTGGCGGTCGCGGAACGCGTCGTAGTCGATCATCTCGAGCGCGCGGTCGAGCGTCTTCTCGTAGTCGCCCGAGTCGTACACCACGGCGACCTGCGTCTCGTAGGGGAACGCGTCGTCGGGGACGAAATTCTGGCGGCGGAACTCGGCGGGGTCCATCCCCACCTCCTTCGCGCCGAGGTGGATCAGCCGCTCGACGACGAACGACGCCTCGGGCCGCCCGGCGCCGCGGTAGGCGTCGACCGGCGGAACGTTCGTGAACGCACCGGTCACCGAGCAGTGGATGGCGGGGATGTCGTACTGCCCGGAGAGCAGCGTCCCGTACAGGTACGTCGGGACCGACGGCGCGAACGTCGAGAGGTAGGCGCCGAGGTTCGCGGTCGTGTCCACGCGCAGGCCGACGACGTTCCCCGCCTCGTCCATCGCGAGGTCGGCCTCGGTGACGTGGCCGCGGCCCTGCGCGTCGGTGGTGTAGGTCTCGGTCCGGGTGGCCGTCCACTTGACCGGCCGTTCGAGGAGCTTCGCGGCCCACGCGACCAGCGCCTCGTCGGCGTAGTGGTGGATCTTGCTCCCGAACCCGCCGCCGACGTCCGGGGCCTTCACCCGCAGTTTGTGCTCGGGGTGGCCGAGGACGCCCGACATGAGCAGCCGGTGGAGGTGCGGGTTCTGCGAGGTCATGAACACGTCGAGTTCGTCGGATCCCGGGTGGTAGTCGGCCACGGCCGCCCGCGGCTCCATGGCGTTCGGGACGAGCAACTGGTTCTCCAGTTCGACGTGTGCGGTGTGGGCGGCCGTCTCGAAGGCGTCGTCTGTCGCCTCGGCGTCGCCGATCTCCCAGTCGAAGGCCACGTTGCCCTCGGCGTCGTCGTGGAGCTGTGGCGCGTCCCCGGCCAGCGCCGACTCGGGGTCGGTCACGGCGTCGAGACGCTCGTAGTCGACGTCGATGCGGTCGAGCGCGTCGTGGGCAGTGTACCGGTCCTCGGCGACGACGACGGCGACGGCGTCGCCCTGGTACCGGACGTGGCCGTCCGCCAGGATCGGGTGGTCGACCTCGCGGAGGCTGTCGAGCAGCCAGCCGACCGGGAGCAGGAACGGGAGCTCGCCGGGCGTGTCCTCGCGTGCGAGGTCGTCGTGGGTGTAGACGCCGACGACGTCGTCCATGGCCTCGGCCTCGCTGGCGTCGATCCCCTCGATCCGGGCGTGGCCGTACCGGCTCCGGAGGACGGCCATGTGGGCCATCCCCTGCAACTGGATGTCGTCGGTGTACTCGGCGTCGCCGGTGATCAGCGAGGGGTCCTCGCGGCGCTCGATCGCCGACCCGAGGATGTCTGCGGCGTCGACCTCGTCGGGATCGAGCGAGTCGACGCTCATTCGCCGTCACCCTCGTCGGGCCAGCGCACCTCGCCCCCGTCGGCGACCGCGTCCCCGTCCATCGCCTCGGCGGCGTTCTCGACGGCGTTGACGATGTTCTGGTAGCCCGTACACCGGCAGAGGTTGCCCTCGAGCCCCTCGCGGATCTCCTCGCGACTCGGGTCCGGGTTCTCCTCTAAGAGGTCGGTCGCCGCCATCATCATCCCGGGCGTACAGTAGCCACACTGGAGGCCGTGTTCCTCCTGGAAGCCCCGCTGGATGGGGTGGAACTCGCCGTCCTCGGCGAGTCCCTCGACGGTCTCGATCTCGGCGCCGTCGGCCTGGACGGCCAGCGTCGTACAGGACTTGACCGCGTCGCCGTCCAGCCGGACCGTGCAGGCGCCACAGAGGCTGCTCTCGCAACCGACGTTGGTGCCGGTGTAGCCGAGTTCGTCCCGGAGCGCGTGGACCAGGAGGGTCCGCGACTCCACCGTGAGGTCGTGTGCTGTGCCGTTGACCGTGAGCGTGATGTCGTGTTCAGTCATGAGCTGTCTGCGTCTCCGTCGCCGCGTCCGAGTACCCTGTCGACGAGGCTCCGGCCGCCGTCGTCGGCGTCGGCCGCCGCCTCCTCCGCGTCTCCCCCTTCGGCGTCCTCCGCGAGCGTGAGGTCGTCGATCTTGCTCTGGATCGAGGAGAAGAACCGCTTGACCACGCGGTTCGCGACCGGGTTGACGACGCGCTGGCCCATCTGGGCCACCTTCCCGAACACGTCGGCCTCGGCCTCCCACTCGACCGTCACGCCGCCGTCGGTCCCGGAGAGGACCATCCCGGACGACACCTCGAACGAACTGTCGCTGGAAGACCCCTCGCCCGAGGCGGACATCTCGGGGAACTCGCGGTGGTCGATGGTCCCGACCGTCTCGAACGTCGGGTTCACCGGGCCGACGCTCACCTGCATCAGGGCCGCGTAGTGGCCCCCCTCTTCGAGCGCGCGCTCGGCGATGACGTCCGGATCGCCCGTCAGTTCCACCTCCCGGTCGGCCACTTCCTCGCGCAGCGCGTCGAAGTCGACGTCGGTGTCGTCGACGCGGACGAGAAACTGGCACCCCGGCAGCGATTCCTCCACCAGTACGGGGTCCGAGAGGGCGAGCCACACCTCCTCGACGGTCGTCTCCTCGAGTTCGAACGTCCCACTGAATTCCATGTTGTCACCTGCTGGCGTATGCCAGGGTCTCAGGAATATTCGTCTCGCCCCGTAACTATAACACTTTTCCAGTCGCCGGCGTCCGGGCGACGCGTAACCACTGCCCGTTATCGACCGCGCGGTGGCAAGAGCTTTGGGCGTCCTGCCGGGTGTGTGAGACATGGACGAGGGCGAACCGGCGTCGCGGACGGTGGCGGCCGAGCGCCTGACCGACCGCGTGGCGCGAGCGAGCGACGGGGCCGGGACAGAGTCCGTCGCGCTCGCCCGGGCGGGCGGCCGGGTGCTCGCGGCGGCGGTGACCGCGCCGGCCGACGTGCCAGCGACCGACCGGGCGACCATGGACGGGTACGCGGTCGCCGCGGCCGACGACGGTCCGCGCCGGGTCGCGGGCGCCGTCTTCCCCGAGGACGACCCGCCCGACCTCGCGCCGGGCGAGGCGGTGGAGGTGGCCACGGGCGCGCCCCTGCCGGCGCGCGCGGACGCGGTCGTGATGCGAGAGGACGCGACCGTCGCGGACGGACGGCTGGCCGGGCCGCCGGTCGCGCCCGGGACGAACGTCTACCCGGCGGGCGCGACCGCGGCGGCCGGCGAACGGCTGTTCGAGGCCGGCCGGCGACTGGCGCCGCGACACGCCGCCCTGCTCCGGGACGTCGGCGTCGGGACGGTCGAGGTCCGCCGTCCGCTGTCCGTCGCCGTGCTCGCGACGGGGACCGAGATCTACGAGGGACGCCAGCCCGATCGGGACTCGGAGATGCTCTGCAACCTGGTCCGGCGGTGGGGCCACCGTCCCGTGCGGGCGGACGCGGTCCCCGACGACTCGGCGGCGGTCCGTCAGGCCATCGAGACGGCCGCCGCCGACCACGACCTCGTGGTGACGACCGGCGGCACCAGCGTCGGGCGGGCCGACCACGTCGTCGACGTCCTCCGCGAGCACGACCTGGCGTTCCGGGGCGTCGCTCTCCGGCCCGGGCGTCCGGTGGCTGCCGCGACGGTCGACGGGACGCCGGTCTGTGCGCTCCCGGGGAAGCCGATCGCGGCCCACGTGGCGGCGACGCTCGTCCTCCGCCCCGCGCTCGCCGGGTCGGTGCGGCTCCCGACCGTGACGGCCGACCTCGCCGCCCGGGTGACGCTCCCGGACGCCGACCTGGAGTACGCGATCCCGGTGACGCTCGACGACGGGGCGACGCCGCTCGGCCACGCCGACTCCTCGTTCCCGCTGTACGGCGAGCAGTTCGCCCCCGGCCGGGTCGCGTCGAGCACGCGCGTCGCGCTCGCGGACGGCCTCCTCCTGACCCGGACGGCGATCGAGGCCGGCGCCGACATCGAGGTCGTCCCGTACGAGGTGGTCGAGTGACCGACCTGCCCCGCCTCGATCCGGAGACGGTCGCCGACGCGCTGACGGACCCCGCCCGCCCCCGGCCGGCGGTCGCGGGCGTCCTCCTCGCCGGGGGGACGAGTTCGCGGTTCGGCGAGGCGAACAAGCTCCTCGCGGACCTGGACGGCGACCCGCTGGTCCGCCACGCCGCCCGGACGCTCCTCGCGGCCGACCTGGACGAGGTCGTCGTGGTGCTCGGCCACGAGGCCGCGGCCGTCCGCGAGGCGCTGGCCGACCTGGACGTCCGGTTCGTCGACAACCCCGACTACGAGGCGGGGCTGTCGACGTCGGTGGCGCGCGGCGTCGAGGCGGCGGCGACGGCCGACGCCGCCCTGTTTCTCCCCGGCGACATGCCCGCCGTCGACCCGTCGACGGTCGAGGCGCTCGTCGACGCCTACCGGGCGGGCCTCGCCACGGCGCTGGCGGCGGCGTACGGCGAGCGCCGGGGCAACCCGGTCCTGTTCGACGGCCGCCACTTCGACGCGCTCCGGGACGTGGACGGCGACGTCGGCGGGCGGCGCGTGCTCCTCGACGGCGACCGGAGCGCGCTCGTCGTCACGGACGACCCGGGCGTCGTCGCGGACGTCGACACCGTCGCCGACCTGCGCCGGCGGCGGTGACCCCGCGACCGGTGCGCGTGAGCGCGACGGGGGTAAATGTCACCCCACGAACTGTGGAAATAACAGCCGTGCGGATTTCGTTCACTGGACAGCGGCGGGAGGGAACCGGGGCGGCCGGCCAGTCGACCAATCATTTTTGGTGGCCTGCGGTATACGTCGGCCGTAACGGATGCGTCACAACGTCACACGCGGCCCGGTCTGCGCCGGGGGAGGGGAGTGAGCCGATGGACTTCGAGACCATCGCCGGCAGCGACGCGGTTCCGAGCGAACTCGTCGGGTCGGCCGTCCAGCGCCGCGAGGACCCGCACCTCGTCACCGGCGACGCCGAGTACACCGACGACATCAGCTATCCGGACGAGTGCCACCTGGCGCTCCTCCGGAGCCAGTACGGCCACGCCCGGATCGAGGGGATCGACGCCAGCGGCGCCGAGGCCGTGGACGGCGTCTTCGCGACGGTCACCTGGGCGGACGTGCGCGACTCGGACGCGCCCGGCTACATCCGGACCGACGACCCGGCGGGCGGGTCGGCCGAGTCCGACACCGAGACGGGGGCCACCGCGCCCGAGCACCCGCTGCTGGCCGACGACAAGGTGACCTACCAGGGCCAGCCCGTCGCGGCCGTGGTCGCGACCGACCGGTACACCGCCCACGACGCGCTCGACCGCATCGACGTCGACTACGAGCGTCTCGACGCCGTGATCGACCCGCAGGCGGCGATGACCGAGGACGCGCCACAGATCCACGAGGGCGCGCGGCGGAACGTCGCCTTCGACTGGGACACCGGCGACGAGGCGGCGGCCGAGGCGGCGCTCGACGCCGCGGACAACGTGATCGAGGTCGACCTGGAGATCAACCGCGTGATCCCGACCGCGATGGAGCCCCGCGCCGCGATCGCGCGCTACGACGCCGACGACGGGCTCGCGGTCGAGATGTCCACCCAGAACCCCCACCAGGTGAAGGCCGACCTCGCGCAGACGCTCGGGGTGGCCACGGACCGCATCCGGGTGCGACCGCCGGACGTGGGCGGCGGGTTCGGCGCCAAGCTCTTCCCCTACACCGGCCACCTGCTCGCGGGCTGGTGTGCGGTCGAACTCGGCCGCCCGGTGAAGTGGATCGCCACCCGGACCGAGGACTTCCAGTCGATGGTCCACGCACGGCACCACATCGTCGAGGCGAGAGCCGCAGTCGACGACGGCGGCACCCTCCAGGGGTTCCGGGCCGACACCACCGTCCCGGTGGGCGGCTTCCTCGCGCCCGGCGGCTCGGGCGTCCCGACCAACCTCGGGGTGATGGCGAACGGCCAGTACGACGTCCCGGCGGCCTACGTCCACACCACGGGGGCGTTCACGAACACCACGCCGCTCTCGGCGTACCGCGGCGCCGGGCGGCCCGAGGCCACCTACTTCGTCGAGCGCCTGGTCGACGCGGTGGCGCGAGAACTCGACGTCGACCCCGTCGAGTTCCGCCGCCGGAACTTCATCCAGCCCGAGGCGTTCCCCTTCGAGTCCGGACTCGGGCGCACCTACGACTCGGGCGACTACGAGAAGACGCTCGACCGCGCGCTCGAACTGATCGACTACGACGCGTTCCGCGACCGCCAGGAGCAGGCCCGCCAGGAGGGGCGCTACCTCGGCGTGGGGCTCTCCTGTTACGTCGAGGCCTGCGGCGCGGCGCCCGGCATGTACGAGCACGGCGTCGTGCGCGTCGAGCCCTCGGGCCGGGTGCTCGTCAAGATCGGCACCGCCGAGATCGGCACCGGCCACCGGACCGGCTACACGCAGATCGTGGCGAACGAACTCGGCGTCCCCTTCGACGACGTCGAGGTGATCGAGGGCGACACCGCGGAGGTGCCGGAGGGACACGGGACGGCCGGGAGCCGCGCCATGCCCGTCGGCGGCGGCGCGCTCACCGAGAGCGCGGGGAAGGTGATCGAGAAGGCTCGCCGGATCGCCGGCCACCAGCTGGAAGCGGACCCCGCCGACGTCGAGTTCGAGGACGGCGAGTTCCGGATCGCCGGCGCGCCGGGCCGCGCGATGACCCTCCAGGAGGTCGCCGCGGTGGCCGAGGACCCCGCCGGCCTCCCGGAAGGGATGGAGCCAGGGCTGGAGGGGACGACCAACTTCGACCCGGACAACTACACGTTCCCGTTCGGGACGCACGCCGCCCTCGTGGAGGTCGACCCCGCCACCGGCGAGGTCGAGGTCGACCGCTACGTCGCCGTCGACGACGTCGGCACCCAGATCAACCCCAAGATCGTCGAGGGACAGATCCACGGCGGCGTCGCACAGGGCGTCGGACAGGCGCTCTACGAGCAGGCCGTCTACGACGACAACGGCAACCTCCTGACGGGATCGCTCCAGGACTACGCGATGCCCAAGGCCGAGCACGTCCCGGAGATGGAGTGGGACTCGACGGTCACGCCGTCCCCGCACAATCCGCTCGGCGCGAAGGGCGTCGGCGAGGCGGGCGCGATCGCCGCGCCGCCGGCCGTCGTCACCGCCGTCCTCGACGCGCTGGAACCGTTCGGCGTCGACGCCATCGACATGCCGCTCTCGCCCGAACGCGTCTGGGCGGCCGTCCACGAGACGGACTGAGCCGACCGGCGAGCGCCGACCGCCGCGACCCGTTTCAGCCGGCCGCTCCGGCCCGCGAGTCGGGGGATTACCATTCGAAACCTTTAATTATACATAACTCCGGAGAACTGCTAGATTGTGCCATGGTACCAGATACCAACG
>JBDGSV010000009.1:0-24359 GCA_042217375.1 Haloarculaceae archaeon
GCCGGCGCACCCGCGGCGGCGCCTCCGGTGCGTCCCGGCGCAGCCGAGCGCCGGGCGCGGTCGCCGGAGGTCGATCGCTCCATCCGTAGCAGTAACGTACCTGTGGGATAACCTTTTCACCACCCCTGTCGGGGCGTACGAATGACGCCACCGTCGATGGACCGGACCGCATCGGGACGGAATCGGACGGACGCCCCCCGACGGGTAGCAGCTTCCACGGCTAGTCCCCACACGGAACGGGCGATCGAGGACCAGAGACGCCAGATCCAACGGATGACACAGAACTTGCAGGACACAATCGAGACGTTCATCGGGAACCTCGTCGACCGGTTCTACGAGGTCGACCACCCGGGTAAGGAGAGTAGACAGCTCGCGCCCACCGCGATGACCGCGGTACGGACGCTCCACGACGCGAAGGGGAAGCGCGTCGTCAGTCGCAGTGAGGTGATCGAGCAGATGGCCGCCGAGGGCAACCGGCCCGGGAACTTCGACGACGTGCTGGACGAGTTGAAGCGGTTCGGCGTGCTCCTCCCCGTCACCCGCTTCGCCGACGCCAACAACCACTGGTACCTGATAGACGAGGCGTACCTCGGGTGGGTCGGCGAGGTCCTCGACCAGCCGAACCAGAAACCCCTCCCCGCGGACGAACGCACCGAGGCGATCGCGCTCTACCTGCAGCAGTCGATCGCTGCCGGCGAGGCGCCGGCCCCGGTCGACGCCTGGCTCTACGGGGTCTGTCGAGGCTCCGGGTACGCGGCGTTCGACGTCGAGTCGATCAGCTTCTCCCAGTTGAACAAACGAAAGACCGACGACGGGTGGCAGCACCCTCGCCCCGACGGCTATCTGCTGGAACCGTACATCCAGACGGACGGCTGGGGGAAGACAAACTGCGTCGAGCAGATCTGCCACGTGGAGGTCGTCGGGCGCCTGTCACCGATCGACGAGGAACTCTACCGGACGGACGTCCGCGAGTCGTTCGCGCTGCTCCCGGCCGCGGCGGACTACGACGGGACCGACACGTTCGACCTCAGTGCCCAGCGGGCCGACCTCCTCCACCGCGAGCCGATCTCGGCGGACGAGTGGCAGAAGAAGACGGGGACGGGAGCGGTCGACGAGTACGCAGAGTTGGCCGTCGAGATCGACGACTCGACGCTCAGAGCGTCGGCCTACCGGGGGCGGTTCGAATGAGTGCCCGGAGCGAACAGCCAGCCAGCCAGACAGCGCGGACTCGCACACAGGACAATGACTGAACGCGGACACGACGAACGACGGACCGAAACAGGGCAGGTAGCGTACGATCCCGAACGCTACGTCTCACGCGTCTGGATCGACCTGATGACTGACGCCGGCCTCTCCGAGCACCAGGCCAGACAGGTTCGAGATCTCACGTTCGGCGACCCGGAGTTGACGCTCGGCGACCCGTCGTCCGAGGACGTCCTCCGGGTCGTCGTCGAGGCGGTCGATCACTACGACTTCGAGAGCGCCCTCGACGCCGACGATCCGGCGGCCGACGCCGACGCGTTGCGAGAGCAACTCGTCGCGGTGACCCACGCGGGGCTCACCGGACAGTTGCTCGGCCCGGCCGCGGCGCCGGCCGACGTCGGGCTCGACAACGAGGGACGCTCGACCGTCTCCACCGACGACGTCGCGTGGTCTCCGGGGGAGCAGGAGCGCGAGGACGCCCTCGGCGGGATCGACATCTCCGGCGCGGACGCCGTGGCACCGGACCCGTCCGAGATGGCCGCCGGAGCCGAGCGGCAGGCGCTCGGCTTCAACGCCGAACTCCCCATCCCCGGTCTGACCGAGTCCGCCATCGACTCGCTCGTCGAGCGGGCCGCCTCAGACGGGGCCGTCACCGTCAGGGCCGCCGCCGTCAGGGCGATCGGGACGATCGCAGCCCGCGCGGAGACGGAGGAGCGCCTGGACGAACTCGTGTCGACGCTCCACGCCCACCTCGACGACGACGAACCGAGCGTCCGCGCGGCGGCCGCGACAGCGCTCGGCGAGGCGCTCGGCGCCCGCACCGCCGACGAGGCAGACGCGTCGGGGACCGGCTCCGCCGAGGAGCACTGACTGTGGCCGACGACGGCTCCCTGGACGGGCTCCCGCGCCCCCGGTACGGGTTCGACTCGGCCGCCGGGGGCACCGCCGACCTCCCGGCGGACATCAGGGACATCGAGAACCCGCTGGCGACGGTCGCGCCACATCTCAGCCAGTTCGTCCTCTACGTCGACCCGACGCGTCCGGAGCACATGCGGTACTTCCAGACGTTCGCGCTGGCCGAGGAGATGATGCACGGCCGCCGTCACCGCTTCGGGCTCACGCGGAGCCACCACCTGGCGGTGTATCGCAGCCTCCTGTTCCTCTATCGGTACGTCGACGGGGAGCTGGACGCACAGACGGCCGCGGCGAACGTCGTCAAGTACGATCGGACCTGCCGGAGCATCCACGCGAAACGGGCCTCCGTCCTCGAGACCATCGACCGGTACCTCTGCCAGTCGGTGATGGACGAACCGGGCTACCTCGATCGCCACATCGACGGCTACCTGGAGGCGAACCCGGACCTGGACCGCGCGACGGTCGAGGAGCGGTTCGACTCGGTCCAGCAGGTGTTCCGCGAGGCCGCCCGCGGAGAGGACGAGGACCTGTTCGAGCAGCTGCAGGCGATCGAGGAACGGTACAACCGCCGCGTCGCGGAGACGGTCGCGGACACCGCACTGGACGTCCCCTACCTGATTGCGCCGCTGGAGGTGCAGGGGTACGCGTCCGTCGACCTCCGCGACCTCGACCTCCGCGACCGGTTCGACGCCGCGACCACGGCCCTGACAGAGCTGCCGGTCGACGACCCCGGACAGGTCGACTCCGACGTCCTCCGCCGCGACGTGGTGGCGCAGATGAGCGATCCCGTCGGCGAGGCGACGGGCGAGCGGCATCCCCGCGACCTGACGATGCCGCTGCTCGACGTCCCCCAGCAGGTGGACCCCGAGGAGACGGTTCAGGACCGGTACGACGCCATCATGGAGGCGCCGACGGCCATCGGCCGGGTCATCAACGCCGCCTTCCGCTTCACGGGCAACTTCGGCGGCGCAGTCTACCGGATCCCGGACGAGCGCGGGTCGCCGACCAACAACTGGTTCGTCAACCCGCTCATCGACGACGAACCGGTCGGGCCGACCGTCGGCCACCCGCCGCTCCGGGGCGCCGAGACCTACCAGGAGCTCTGGGGGTGGGTCTTCGTCGGCGACGGCCTGATCGAACAGCTGCTCGACCGACGGGAGACGACCGCACGGACCGGGGTCCGCTGTCCGCTCTGCGCCGTCTCCATGGGCGGGCAGTGCGGCGGTGACCGGTGTACCTACGCGCCCCTGATCGACCGACTCGACGACCGTCGCGACCCGCTGCTCGACGCGATCGAGGCGTTCGACTGACCCCCGCGTGGACCGTGTGGTCGGCGTCCCGCCGCGTCGCGCCGGGGGTCAGTCGCCGGCGGATCGCTCGTCCGATTCGTGCGCCCGCGCACCCGGGGCGGTCCGCCTGGGGAGCCGACTCAGGACGTCGATGGCCGGCACCGCGGTCCGGACCTCCTCGGCCGCCGCCCACCGCCGCAGCGTCTCCGTCCCGGCCCCCGCGACGGTGGCGTCGCGTTCGGCGATGGTCAACAGACACTCCGTCCGGCGCTGGCGCACCTGGTCCCGTCGGGCGGGCGTGGCCAGTTGCGCCACCATCTCTTCCGACGGTTCGACGGCGCCGGCAGCGAGCAGCGTCTCGACGGTCGGGACGACGGCCCCTGCGAGGCCGGCGTCGGTCGTATCGAGCCGCGCGACGAGCGCGTCGAGGTGCGGCGCGACGGCCGCCGGGTCCGCGCTGGCGATCGACTCGATGGCCCCGCCCGCGTACCGGGCGGTCGTGTCGTTCGAGTCGCCCAGCCAGTCGGCCAGGGCGTCGAGGAACGGCACCAGCCGGTCGGGGTGGTCGTTCGCGACGATCGCCAGCAGCCCGGCGACGGACTGCCGCAGCCGGTCCGTGCCCGCTGCGGCGAGTGGCACCAGTTCGTCCAGGTACGCCAGCACGGCGTCGGGGCGCCCGTGGCTCACCTGCTGGAACGTGTCGACCGCGAGGAACCTGTGATCGCCGTCCGCTGTCCGAACCAGCTGGTACAGGGCGTCGAGGTGCGGCGCGACTGCGTCCGCGTCGGCGCTGGCGAGTCGGTGGAGGACCCGGAGGGCGAAGCGCCGCGGTGACTCCGGGAGCCGGGGGAGCGAGTCGACGAACCGGTCGGTCGACGGTGCGACGGCGTCGGGGTTGTCCGCGGCGAGCGCTTCCAGCGCCGCCAGGGTGTACCCGCTGACGTTCTCGTCGTCTGCCGCCAGGGCCTGGTCGAGCACGCGAGCGGCGTCCTCGGCGTCGAACGCGTCCGGCGCCGCCTGTGCGACGTTCCTGAGCGTCATCGCCTGGAGCGTCGCGTCGACCGCGTCCACGGACGTCAGGGAGGTGACGAACTCGACGTGTTCCGAGAGCGGCTCCGGGTCCGTGGCCGAGAGGGCACCCAGCAGCCGCATCCCGCCCACCTGTCCCATCGCGTCCACGAGGCTCTCGACCTCGCGGGCGTCGTCCATCACCGTGAGCACCGTCTCGAGATGCTCGGCGATCCACTCCTGTCGCGAGGTGACGAGACGGCCGACGACGCCGACGGCCGCCTTCCGGACCGCCGGGTCGTCGCTCTCGATCTCCTCGGCGATCGACTCGACGTGGGCCACCAGTCGCGAGGCGTCGTGGGCGCAGATGGCGTCGAGCGCGACGAGGAGCGAGACCCGTGCGTCGGGCGGGGCGTCCGGGAGCGTCGAGACGATCGTGCCGGCGTACGGCGCCAGCGCGGCCACCCCGTCCTCGTCGAACCGGTCTTCGTCCCCGGTGGTACAGTCCCGGACGAGCGCGGCCGCCAGCCCGGCGTTGGCGTCGCGCTCCTGAATCGCCGTGAGGAGTCGGCCGGCGACCTCGGTGGCGACCGCCGCCCGGTTCAGCTTCACGAGGCGCTCCATCAGCTCGAGCGCCTCCCGCTGGACTGCCGGCCTGTCGTGGTGGACCAGCGGTGCGAGCTCGTCGAGCCGTTCGAGCGCCACCGCCGGTTCCTCCTCGGCCAGCAGGTGGAGACACCGCACCGCGTGGCGCTGGACCTCCGCGTCGATGTCGTACGGCGCCGTGAGAACCCGCACGACGCCCGGGACCTGCGCGGCGAGGGCGTCCGGGACCGTCGTTCCGGTCCTGTAGAGGGCGACGAGACAGCGGTCCAGCGCGTCCGGATCCACCGTCTCGGGCGATTCGAGCGCCGGGAGCGGCGTCTGGAGCTCCGCGGCCACCGAGCGCGGGAACTCCTCCGCCGCCTGGAGGACGGCCAGCGAGGCCGGCGGCCTGGTCGCCTCGTCGTCGAGCGCGTCGACGACCGTCGGGACGGCGTCGCGGAGGTGGGCGGGCTCGTCCCGCGCGAGCTTCCCGAGGGCGACGAGCGCGGTGCGCCCCGGACGGCCCCCCTCCTCGATGCACGCCGTCAGGGCGTCCAGCTGCCCGGCCACGAGGTCGCCGTCGCGATCCGCGAGGTGCACGAAGATCTGGGCCGCCGCCGTTCGGGCCTCGCTGGCGTGGTGCGTGAGCTGGGCTGCGATCTGCGGGACGTGGTCCCGGAACGGGGCGACGTCGTCTGCCGCGACGGCCGCGAGCGCCTCCAGCAGCTCCACGCTCGGGGCGTCCCCGGCGGAGTCGACGTCGTCGACCAGCCGGTCGACGTGGGGCCGCAGGGCTGCCGGCCGACGTGCGGCGACCGCGGCGACGCCACCCTCGATCGTCCGTCGGTCGAGCGGTTCCTCGTCCGCGGTCGCGAGGAGCCGTCCCACGTCCAGCCGGTAGGCGACGTCGTCGACGACGATGTCGCCCTCCGCGCCGTCCGTGACGGCGGTCGCAGCCGGGTGCGCCGTCAGCGCGGTCCCGTCGATGGCCGGCTCGGCGCCGCTCTCCGCGTCGTCCGGCCCGCGGGATCCCGCCCGGGCCGACGCGCTCGCTCCCGCGGCTCCGCCCGGGCCGTCGCCGTCGGCCGGCTGCAGTTCGAACGACTCGAGACGGGCGTCTTCGTCGCCGACGTCGTCGAGCTCTTCGAGCCGCGACTGGACGTCGGGCGGGAGGGCGTCGGGGCCGACCTGGACCCGGAGCATCTCGCAGAGCAGCGCCCCTGTTTCGACTGCGATCTCCCTGTTCCTCGGGGGCAGGTCGTCGACGTCCAGGGCGATCGACTCCGGGGCGAGCAGCGCGCCGAGGACGTCCGCCGAGATCGACTCGCCCACGTCCGCTGGTCGCTCCTTCGCGCACTCCACGAGGAGCACGAGCAGGAGCGTCCCGGTCGCGAACCCGCTCACGGTGTCGGTGTCGCACTCGGCGAACAGCTCGATCAGTTCGTCGGCGTACGCCGCGATCCGCGTTTCGTACCCCTCGCCGGCGAACTGCGTGAGGGCCCAGACGGCGTTGGTTCGGACCGTCGAGTCGGTGTCCGAGAGGTGGTCGGCGACCGCCTCCAGGTGGGGGGCAGCCCCGTCGGGGTCTGCCTCCACGCGGGGGACGAACGCCTCCAGTGCGGCCCGGCGCACCTCGGCCACGTCGTCGGTGAACCGGTCGACGACCAGGGGCTCGTGTGCGGTGACCACCGACGGGTAGTCATCTGCGGTCTGTGCGAGCGCATTCGTCGAGTGGTACCGGGCCGACGCGTCCGAATCGGCGAGGAGCGGTCCGACGGGGTCCACGTGGTCACGGATCGCCTCCGGTTCCCGCTCGCTGACGAGCCCGAGGTTCTCGCCCACCACGCCCCGGACGTGCGGGTTCTCGTCGTCCACGAACTGCAGGAATCGCTCGACGTAGGCGTCCGTGTCCGTCGTCTCGGTGAGGGCGAGCGTCCCGAGCGCCGTGACCCCGAACGCCCGGACGGCCGGGTTCGCGATGCCGTCGATCCGGTCGAAGAGCTGCCGGTGTCTCGTCGCGAGCGTCTGGACGGCGTCGGGGTGCTCCTCGCACATCGAGTTGACGAAGTGGAAGAACCCCGCGACGGTCCGGTGGTCGTGGTCGGACAGCCTGACTTCGAGCCGGTCGGCGACGACGTCGGCGACCGACCGCGACATCGGCAGCGCTATCACGAGTGCTCTGAGGAGCGCCGGTCGGACCTCGGCGTGCACGTCGTCGAACTGCTGGCACAGGGGGTCGACGTAGTCTTCGAGCCGGTCGGTGTCTGACTGGGCGACGACGGCGGCGACGGCCGCGCCCTGCATCTGCGTCGCCAGGGACTCGTCCCGGAGGTTCGCGGCGACCTGATCTGGCTCGGCGTCCTGGCTGTCCAGGATGTCGTCCATCTCGTCCGGGTCCAGAACGTCGTCGAGCCCCTCTGGCTTTTGCTCGATCGCGATGAGGCCGTCCCCGTGGAGCGTCCTGTTCGAGTCGAGCTCGGGGTGGTCCCAGTTCTCCGTGATCGCTCCGGACGGTGAATCGATCAGCAAGCCCGTGACCAGCTCCGAGAGGATGCCCGCGGCCATCGAGTCGTCGATCTGGTCGAGGTACCCTTCCAGGGCGCCCCTGTACTCGGCGACGACGTCCGGATCGTCCAGGGCGATCAGTCGCAGCAGCGACGCGGCCCGCCTGACGAGCCGCTCGTCCGCCGCCCCGAGGTCCGCCTCGACGATCGGCTCGAGGAGTGGTTCGACCCGCTCGCGGGGCAGCGGCCGGCGCTCGCGGAGCACCTCCAGCATCTGGATCTGGACCGCGGGATGGTCTGCCGTGAGGAGGTCGATCCGCTGCTCGGTCGAGAGGCAGAGGTCGACCGCGTCGTCCCCGGCCACGGTCTGGAGGAGGTGGAGCAGCGCCTGCTTGACCTCCGGCGGCTCCGACTCGAGCGCCCGTTCCACGGTGTCCCCGGCGTCGGCGAGGCTGGACGGGGCCGCGCTCGCGACGTTCTCGAGCGTGGCCACGAGGTACTCCCCGGTCGACGTCTTCTCGACGGCCTCGACGCTGTCGAGGAGCGTCGGGACCGTCTCGCGGAGGTCGCCGGCCGCGTGGTCGGAGAGGGCGTAGAGCGTCTGCGCGGCGTACTCGCGGTGTGAACTGGTCCACGCTGTCTCGTCCGCCCCGGCCGTCCCGACGACGGTCACCAGCGTCTCGACCGCGGGCGTCACGAGCTCGGCGTGCGCCGCGTCGGTCGCGAAGGCTCGCAGACAGAGCAACGCGCCCCCGATCCGGGTCTCGTCGTCCGCCCCCGTCGCCGTCTCGACGTAGTCGGAGTACGGCGCGACGAGCGCCGGCTCGACCAGTGCGACCTCCTTGAGACACCAGAGTGCGAAGCCGTCGCCGATCTGCTGCCGGTCCAGGTCGACGAGCAGGTCGACGGCCCGTTCGGACACCAGCGGCTCGGGGTCTCCCTTCCCGGTCACCGTGTGGGCGAGCGCCTCGACGAGGTCGTCCTCGATGGACGCGAGGCTCCCGGCGTAGCCGGCCATCGCGTCGACGTCGGCGAGCTCGGTCTCGTACTCCTCCGCGAGGACGGTCACCATCTCGGCGACGTAGTCGAGCAGTGCGTCGCCGTCGTGTGCGGAGAGCAGCCGCGCCGCGGTGGCCGCCTCCTCCCGGGTCACGATGCGGTCGGCCTCCGGCTCGTCCCAGTCGTAGGTCAGGAGCTCGATCACCCGGTCGGCCATCGTCGCGACGCCCGCCGGATTCTCCTCGGCGAGTCGACGCAGCTCCCTGGCTTCTTCCTGTCGTGTCATGTGGTTCTCGGCACTCCCCCTGCAGGTACTCGATCTAGACCTGGTAGTCGACATAAGTGATATCCTCGCCCGCCCTAAAGGGCGGGGATTCCTACGAGGGAAGCCTCGCGTCGAGGGAGGTTTCAGGACTGAAACGCCGCAAGCGTCGTCTGTCCGGGTTTCGGACTCGGCGTGCGGTGTCCTGTGGTGCTGTCACAAGCACTCCCGTCCCGAGGCGAGTCATGCGTACAACTTCACCGACGACCAGTGGGAGTGCACCAGGTGTGGCAAGCGCATCACGGGCGACACCACCTGTACGAACTGCGGGCGCACCGTCAACGGCTACGTCCACATCGTCCGGCGCGTGGTCGGTTGACATCTTCCCCGCCCTACTGGGCGAGGATTCCCCGGAGGGGACGTTCTGGTCGCGCGTTCCCTCGCTTCTCGAGGACGCTTTCGCGTGGACCGTCGACGGTCGCCACCGAGTCGTGACCAACGGGACCGCCGTCGCGTGCGAGGGGGAGTACGGGTACCCGGCGCCGATTCCCCGACGCCGACCGCCGTTCGCACCTCCGAGCCGTCCGTGGCTCTCTCCGGACCCGACGACGCGGGCGGCTCGCGGTCCGAAGCGAGCGCGGTCGCACCATGCTACATGAATCTCCCGGTAGCGCCGGCCTGCCGACCCGCCTCTGGAGCCGGTCCGCCACGTCGTACACATGCTGCAAGGCATTCCCCCGACGATCGCGACGACGTCGGCCGCCCAGGCTGGCGGACTGTGGCCGCTGGTGGCCGTCGGACTACTGGTGACGTTCCTCGTCCTGTGGACCGCGGACGACGACTCGTCCGAGAGCCGCCAGCGAGAGGACGACGAGAATCGGCGACGGGTCGTTCGGGTGCGACGGGTCCGGGTCCGCCGCCGTCGCCGCCGGCGGTAGGCCCCCACCGCACCGGCGCCCCCGGACGCCGCCTGCGGTTCGCGAGCGACGCGACGGACCGCGGAGCGGATCTCCGGAGTCGCCGCTCTTCTCGGTCTGTGCCGACCACGTGGCCGGAGCACGCCACCGTCCGCCACCGGCGGGACGGCGTCGGGTCGCGACGCCGCCCGGTGCTGGCCCCGCCTCGGGGCCTCCGGTCCGGGAGCGCCCGCGGGCCCTGGAGGCGGGACCGACCGCCGTCGCTGGGGCGGGGCCGCGTCGGCCGCCTACTCCGTCTGGAGCGCTCGCGAGGGGTCGACGCCGGGGCGGACGGTCAGTCGCTCGCCCCGACGGAGGTACCCGAACAGCTCGGGGAACGGGACGGGTTCGAACCCGAGCAGCTCGATCGAGACGTTGACGCGGCGGGCCGCCGGGTCGACGAACGGGTACCGGTCCGGGTCGTTGTTGTGGTGGTGACCGTACACGGCCCAGCCGTCCCAGTCGGCCGGGACGTCCTCCGGGTAGTGGGTGAGGTACAGTTCGAACTCCGCGACTTCGAGCGTCAGCTGCTCGTGGGACTCGATCGAGACGGCCTCGTCGTGGTTGCCCCGGACGAAGACGAACTGTCCGTCGAGTTCGTTCAACCACCCCTGCACGACGTGCTCGCGGTCCTCGAAGGGGACGAGGTCGCCGAGAAAGAGGACCGTCTCGTCGGGGTCGACGACCGCGTTCCACCGCTCGACGAGGGCGTCGTTCATCTCGGTCACCGACTCGAACGGTCGGTCGCAGTACTCGATGACGTTCCGGTGGTCGAGGTGGAGGTCGGACGCGACGTAGGTCATGGGAATCGTCGTCTCGTACGCCGGGGCTGTCCGTCGACTCGACCCTCGCGATCGGCTCCCGAAACACCCATGCACGGGGCCGAGACTCACGCGTGGATCCCCGGGTCGAGACGTGGGGCGAGAGCGGCCGGGCAGTCGCCGCGGAGACGGCGACGCCGGCGGTTCACGCGAAGCCGATGAGCGACTCGTCCGGGTCGTCGCCGTCGTCCTCGTCTCCCGCCTCCCCGTCACCGAAGAGGTCCGCCAGCGACTGCTCCGGGTCGGGGACGGCGCCGTCCGCGTCCTCCTCGCCCTCGACGTCGCCGGTGCCCTCGTCGCCCTCGTCGGCAGCAGCCAGCGCCGCGAGCTGGCGGTCGAACTGCTGGAGGAGCGGCCGACCCTTCACGAGCAGCTTGACCTCCTCGTCGGTCAACTCGACGTCGGCGCCGCCCAGTTCGTCGAGCAGGAGGCGGAGCCGCGTCAGCAGGTCATTCCAGGCGGCGTCGAGGGGCGCCTCGACGTCGTGGACCTCGTCGAGCCCCCAGTCCGCCCGGTGCCGGACGTACAGCAGGCCGTTTCGACGGCGGCAGCTCTGGCCCCTGGCCGTCCAGTAGGTGCTGTCGTGCCGGCGGCCCCTGAGGCGGGCCTCGACGCCCTCCGTGAGCCAGTCGTTGCGGCTCCAGAAGGTCTCGAACGCCTCGACCTCGGTCTCCGAGAGGGCGGCGCTGGCCTCGGCCGCCGACAGCAGGTCCTCGAAGTCGTCCCGGAGGGCGGCCGAGCCCACGGTCACGAGCGCCGGCTCGGCGGTCAGGAGGTCGTCCAGGCGCTCCTGGGCCGGCTCGTCCCGGAGGGACCGCTGGCGGATGTCGGCGAGGACCGGCTGGATGTCGTCGCGGCGTTCGAGACAGGTCTCGACGGCGGTGGCGAACTCGGCGATGCGCTCGTCGTCGGGACCGGTCGACTGCTCGTCCATGTGCGGTTTGGCGTGGCGGTTGGCGTTCATCGGTAGTCACCTCCCGGATCGCTCCGGGCGTACTGCCACGGAGGGGCCACGACCCCGTTTCGGGCTCCGTCAGGCCGATCGAGTCGCCGCTTTAAGTGCGATCGCGGCCGGCCGGGGCCGCGAGTGCCCCCGTCCACCTGGTGAGTCGCTGGCCGTCCGCGCTCCCGTCGTCCACTGCGTCCCCGGCGGTCGTCCGGGCCGAACTGCGGGCGCTCGTCGCGCGGCCCGGCGAGCCCGGCGACCCCGCCGCTCGCGTCCGGTCGGCGGGCCCCGGGCCTAGACCTGCCACCACCAGTAGCGACGCACCTGCTCCTCGAGCCAGTTCGCCTCCTCGTCGTCGTCGGCAGCGCTGGACTCGCGGCGTCGAGGACGCCGCGACGGGGCGGCGGTCCCGTCGGTCGCGGCCGCCTCGGGAGCCCCGTCGTCCGACGGCCTCGCCGCGCCGCTGTCCCGTCGCTCGGCTGCAGCGGCGGCCGCGTCCGGGTCGCGCTCGTCGCCGGGCTCCTCGTCTGCGTGGGCGGTGTCAGCGTCAGCGTCGGCCGCGGCGTCAGCGTCGACCGTCGCGCCGCCGTCCTCGTCCGGCGCGGCGTCCACGGCCACCGCGGCCGACCGCGCTCCGGCGGGCGGCTCCTCGTTCCGTTCGCCGGCGGCCGCCGATTCCTGTGGTTCCGGTCCGTCCTGGCCGTAGGCACCTCCCACGAGGTCGACGTCGGGCGTGCGCGACCCCCGGCCGAGCATCCCGTCGTCGCCACAGACCGGGCACGCCGCGTCCCGGTGGGTGCCGATCGAGGAGCTCTCGTCGGCCAGCCCCCGGTACTGGACCATGTCCGGCGGGTCGTCGTAGCCGGTGACGAGCTTCCCGACGATGCGGCCCACCTGCGCGGCGACGACGCCGTTGAGCGGGGTGACAGCGGGCTGTGGCGCGAGGACGTCGCCCTCGACGTACCCGCGGTCGATCTCCGCTTTCACCTGCTCCTCCGAGAGGCGTTCCAGCCGGGCGCGCTCCGGGTCGCGCCGGCCGAGACAGGACAGGCAGCCGTTCACGCCGGGCACGACGAGCTGGGCCACGCCGAGTTCCGCGGTGACGTCGCCGGCCTCGTCGCCGGTCGCGTCCTCCGCGGTCCCCGTCTTGATGACCACGCCCGCGTCCAGGTAGTAGGTGAGGTGTCGGACGGCGAGTTCGTTGAGGTAGCTCCGGGCGGTCACCCGGTCGACCGCCCCGACGAGCACGTCGCAGTCCGCCAGGGCGGGCTCGGAGACGTCCTGGACGCGGGCCCGGTGCGTCGTCACCTCGACGTCGGGGTTGACCCGCCAGAGGTGCTGTTCGACCACGTCGACCTTCGGGCGGCCGACGTGGTGCTCGGTCGCGCCGTAGATCCGAGGGAGGTTCGACGGCTCGACCACGTCCGGATCGACGACGGTCAGCTCTCCGACGCCCAGGCGTGCGAGTTGCTCCGCACTCATCGAGCCCAGCCCCCCGACACCCACGATGCCGACGTGGGTGTCGGCGAGCCGGGCCTGGCCCGTCTCGTCGAACGCGCGGATCGACCGGTCGAAGCGCTCGGCGTCGACGTCCGGGAGCGACCGGTCGGCGGTGGGGACGTCGAGTTCGACCTCGCCCTGCCACCCGCCGATCACCTCGACGGTGAGCGGCGAGCGACTGGCCGCGCCGAGCTGTTCGAACATCGTCGTGTCCATCCCGCACCGGCCGACGACCGCGAATCCGAGCGGCGTCTCCGGATAGAGCGGGCCGAGCCACTCGCGGTACACGTCGAACATCTCGTGGTCCTGGCCGCTGAACCCGGGCAGGTCGGCGAAGGGGTGGCTGTGGACCAGGATCGGCACCTGCCCGCGTTCGAGACAGTCGTTGAGCCGATCGAGTTCGGACTCGAGGTCGAGCGCGATCCCGGTCCGTCCCTGGACGGCGCAGTCCTCGTCTGCGACCGGGTCGACCGCCTCGACCAGGAGCGTCCCGTCGCGTTCGCTACAGTACAGGAACGCGAACCGCTCTATCTCGTCGTCCTGGACGAGCCACTCGTGCAGTCGATCGAGCTGTGTGGCCGTGATCGTGAGTTGCATCTGTCTGGGGTCCTCGGTCAGTCCTCCACGGCGCGGCGCTTCGTCGGATCCCGGAGCGACACCTCCAGGGTGTCGAGCAGGGTCTCCAGATCGTCCTCGCGGGGGTCCCACGAGAGTTCGTGGATGCAGTACCGCGCGAAGCGCTCTTCGCCGTGGCGTCTCGGTGGGTACATCGTGTGCGGGCGGTCGCCCTCCCAGCGGAGGTCGCCCGAGATGTACACCATCGGCTGGTTCTGTGGGTAGTCGTCCGGGAGGTCGAAGATGACGTCCGCCCGCCGGGGCGACCACCCCGACGGGAAGCGGAACTTCTCGATCCTGACCTCCCCGGCGCCGACGAGGTCCCAGTGCAGGAACGCGCCGTCGCGATCCTCCAGTACCCCGCCGAGCCGGTCGACGTCCTCGTACGCGCGTGCTTCGTCCATGGTGTCGTAGTATTGATAAATTTGCGTCGTGATAAATCGGTGACGTGGTCGGGTGCCGGTTCGCCTACCCGAACATCCGCCCTTCGTTCAGCGGGACGGTGGAGATCACCTGCCCGTCGTCGACGTGGTCGGCCACGACGTCGCTGTCGTTGAGGACCTCCGTGCCCTCCTCGCCGCGATAGGAGAGGCGGCGGTCCTCGTCGACGCCGAGGTCCTCCTTGAGGTCGGCGGCGGTGGTCTCGTCGGTGATCGGGTACTGTTCTCCGTCGTGGGTGATTGTCGTTCCCATCGTTCGCTGTCGCTGTCGTTGCTGGCTCATCCTTGCCTCTGGGTGCTCGCCTCGATCGGTGCGACCCGCGGCGGGCGCACCGACCACGCTGCCTCGTGACCGGTGCCGTCGGCCGTCCGTCGTCTGTGCTGGATCACCTCGTCCGTCGATGCGGGGGCGACGGCAGTGAGCGTTCCAGGAGACGCCGTCGAGTCGCCGCTTTATCCCACGCGTCGCCGGCGGCACGGCTCGTCGCGTGCCGGGATTTCGACGGAAGAGCCCCCGAACGCCCCGGCAGGCCGGGACGTCCCACGTCCGGAGCTGCGGTCGAGCCAGAACGCGTCGTGGTCGTCCCTGCGTCGGTGCACCCCGTGAGCGGCGGGCGTCAGTCGTGCGTCGCCCCGGTCGGCGATCGAGTTCAGCCCCGAACCGGGCGTCGCCGTAGTTCGAACCGGGCCCCGCCCTCGGCGCTCTCGCCGACGGCGACCGACCAGTCGTGGGCCTCGGCGATCTCTTCGACGATGGCGAGGCCGAATCCGGTGGACTGGGCCGTGGTGAACCCCTGCTCGAACACCTGCTCGCGCTGCCCGGGCGGGATGCCGGGGCCGTCGTCGCTCACGTGGAATCCCTCCCCCTGTGCGAGCGGCCCGACCGTCACCGAGACCCCGTCCCCGCCGTGCTCCACGCTGTCGTCGGACTGCGTCCGACTGCCCGTCGAACCGTGCTCCACGCTGTCGTCGGACTGCGTCCGACTGCCCGTGGAGCCGTGCTCCACGCTGTTCCGGAACAGGTTCTCGAGCAGCTGGCGCAGTCGCGACTCGTCGGCCTCCAGCTCGCCGAGTCCCTCCTCGACGGTCAGCGTGGCGTCCGCCGTCTTGACAGCCTGCCACGCCCGCCGACACGCGGCCGCCAGCGCGACGGGCTCCGGGTCGTCGACGGCCTGCCCCTGCCGGGCGAGCGCGAGGATGTCGTCGATGAGCGCGTTCATCCGCTCGTGACTCTCGGCGATCGTCTCGAGGTGCGGCGAGTCGCAGTCCTCGCGTGCCAGTTCGAGGGTGCCCGTCGCGACGTTGAGCGGGTTGCGGAGGTCGTGGGAGACCGTGCTCGCGAACTGTTCGAGGCGCTCGTTCTGCCGTTCGAGTTCCCGCTCGTACTGGACGCGTTCGGTGATGTCGCGGACGACGCCGACGGTGCCCCGGAACTCGTCCTCGGTCGACCGGAGGCCGACGTGCATCTCCAGCACTCGCTGGTCGCCGTCGACCGCGAGCGGCAGCCGATACATCGTCTGGTCGGCCTCGCTGGCGAGCAGTTCCTCCACGGCGGCCGTGTACCGGGCGATGGCCTCGTCGCTCGCGACGCCCTCGTTCTCTAACTCCGTGACCGGCGGCGTCGGGAGGTCGTACTTCTGCGGGTCGTGCCCGGCGAGCGTCGCCGCCTGCTCGTTCGCGGCCACGATGCGTCCCTCCTCGTCGAGGACGAACACGCCGTCGGGGACGGTCTCCACGATGCGCTCGTACTGCTCCAGGTCCCGCTCGCGCTCCTTCCGGTCGGTGACGTCCCGGGCCACCCCCTGGACGCCGACGACCTCCCCGTCCTCGCGAATCATGGACTGGTTCGTCTCGACGGCGACGGTGTGGCCCTCGGCGTGCTGGAGGTCGAACTCGACCTGGGTGCGTCGCTCGCCCTCCAGGCCCGCGGTGAAGGCGGCGACGGCCTCCTCCCGGTCGTCGGGCGCGACGAAGTCGAGGAACTGCTCGCCCACTATCGCGTCGGGTGCGTATCCGAGCAACTCCTCGATGGCGGGCGAGGCGTAGGTCACCGTCCCTTCGAGATCGACCCGGTAGATGGCGTCGTCGCTCAGTTCGGCGATGCTCCGGAACCGCTCCTCGCTCGCTTCGAGGTCGCCGACGGCCTCCTTCTCGTCGGTGACGTCGGTGGCCGTGCCGACCAGCCGGACGGTGGCCTCGTCGTCGTCGACCACCGGATTGAGCGACGCCCGTATCCACCGCCACCCCCTCTCGGGGTGGTCGAACCGGTACTCGACCTGGTACTCCTCGTCCCAGGTGCCCGCCTCGTGGGCCGCTTCCAGTTGCTCGATCGTGGCGTCGATGCGGGGTCTGTCGTCCGGATGGACGTACTCGAGGAATGCGAGGGGGTCCTCCTCGAACGTCTCCGTGGGGAGGCCGTAGATGTCCTCGATGACGTCGCTGCTGTAGAGCAGTTCGCTGTCGTCGGTGACCACGAACACGCTCTCGGAGATGTTGTTCGCGACGTCCGTCAGGAGCGCCGTCCGCTGGGCGTGTCCGCACAGCATCCGGTAGTGCTCGACGGCGTTGTGGATGCGGTTGGCCAGCAACTCGAACTGGTCGCGGGTGAACTCCTTCTGCAGGTAGTCGGTGATGCCCGCCGAGATGGCCTCGCTCGCCACCTCTTCGCTCCCCCGCGCCGTGAACAGGACGAACGGGAGGTGGACATCGCGCTCCTTGACCTGCCGGAGGAGGTCGAGGCCGTCCATCTCGGGCATGTCGTAGGCGCTGACGATGCAGTCCACCTCGCCTCCGTCGACCAGTTCGAGCACGTCGGCCGGCCGCGTCGTCGTAGTCACGTCGAACCGCTCGTCGCACGCGGCCGCCAGATACTCCCGCCCGAGTTCCAGCACGTCCGGCTCGTCGTCGACGAAGACGACACGAATCTCCGCGCGGCGCCTCCCGGTCGGGGATTCGGTTACGTCCTCGGCGTCGCGCGCGTCCATTCTACTCACGGATAATCATCCCGTTCGTATATATTCGGAGGCGCAGTATCACCGACCGAGAACCCGTGGTCGCCGTCGCGCTCGACGGCCACGCTATCCCCGACCGGGTGAGCGAGCCCACAGCGCCGCAGTCGTGGACGCGTCGCGACGGGCGGCCATCGCACGGGCAGCGATCGTGCCGCGAGCGCCCGGGACGCGGCGTGATCGGCGACAGCTTAACGTCCGTGCTTCCGCAGTAGTCTACGCGACCCAGCATGACCACGCCACCTGCGGACGGGTTCGACCTCGTGGAGACGACCGTCTCGGACGTCCACGCCGCCATGGCGGCCGGCGACGTCACCTGCGAAGCGCTGGTGGACCGCTACCTGGCGCGCATCGAGGCCTACGACGACGACCTCGGCGCCGTCCTGCAGGTGAACGACGGCGTGCGGCAGCGGGCCCGCGACCTCGACGCGGCGTTCGAGCGCGACGGCCTCGTGGGGCCGCTCCACGGCGTGCCGCTGCTCCTCAAGGACAACCAGGACACCCACGACATGCCGACCACGGCCGGGTCGACGGCGCTCGCGTCCTCCACGCCGCCGCGCGACGCGTTCGTCGTCGAGCGCCTCCGCGCGGCCGGCGCCGTCGTCCTCGCGAAGACGAACCTCCAGGAGTTCGCGTTCGGCGTCGACACGGTCAGTTCGCTCGGCGGCGCGACGCGGAACGCCTACGACCTCGACCGCCGGCCGTCGGGGTCCAGCGGCGGGACCGCGGCCGCCGTCGCCGCGAACCTCGGGGCGATCGGGACGGGCTCGGACACGTGTTCGTCGGTCCGCTCTCCGCCCGCGTTCAACGACCTCGTCGGCGTCCGCCCGACGAGGGGACTGGTGAGCCGGACGGGCGTCGTCCCGCTGAGCGAGACGCAGGACACCGTCGGTCCGATCACCCGGACCGTCGCCGACGCCGCCCGGATGCTCGACGTCGTGGCCGGCTACGATCCCGACGATCCGACCACCGCCCGCGGCGCGGATCGGGTGCCCGCAGACGGCTACGTCTCCCACCTCGACGCCGACGGCCTCGACGGCGCGCGCATCGGCGTCGCGCGGCAGTTCTTCGGCCGCCGCGACGGGGACGACGACGCCGACGCCGCGGCCGTGACGGCCGTCGTCGAGGACGCGATCGACGAGATGGCCGCGGCCGGGGCGACGATCGTCGATCCCGTCGAGGTGGTCGACCTCGACCGCCTCGAGAGCGCCCGCGTCCTCCAGTACGAGTTCGCCCGCGACTTCGACCGGTACCTCGCGGGCCTCGGGGACGCGGCGCCCTGCGAGTCGCTGGCCGCGATCTACGAGACCGGCGAGGTCGCCCCGTCGGTCGCGTCCCGGATCGAGGACGCCGGCATCCTCGACGTCGACCCCGACGAGGTGGACGGGAACGTCGACTACCTCCAGCGCCTCCGGCGGCGACGGCGGCTCCGGGACGATACGCTCTCGCGGCTGGTCGCGGACGACCTCGACGCGCTGCTGTACCCGCCGTCCCGGGTCCTGCCCGTCGAGCTCCCCGACCACCAGCCGTTCTCTGAGCTGAACTGCGAGCTGGCTGCCCACACGGGACTGCCCGCGATCGCCCTCCCGGCCGGGTTCGCGGACGGGCTGCCGGTCGGCGTCGAACTGCTCGGGCGGGCGTTCGACGAGCCCCGCCTGTTCGAGCTGGCCTACGCCTTCGAGCAGGCGACCGACCACCGCCGACCGCCCGGGGGGTTCGGGCGACTCGACCGAGACTGACGCTCCCGGGGCCGACCGCGAACCCGGTGCGGCGATCGGCCGGTTTAGGCGGGGAAGGTGACCCGCGGTAGTCGTCCCGCTGCCGCCGTCGATTCGTCGCCCTCGCGCGGGACGACCGCGGGGGTCGGGCCGATCGGCGGCCGCCCGGGCGTCTCCGGCGCCGGCGCGACGGGTGCCCGAGCCGTCAGTGATACAGCGCCGCCGTGAGCACGATCGTGGCGCCGAGCAGGACCGCGAGCCCGCCGAGCGACACGCCGGTGACGGCGGCGCTGGAGACGGCGAGCGCGAGCCCGGCACCGACGCCGCCGACGGCGCCCCCGACGGCGCCGTGCGCGAGTTCGGCGGGCCACGCCCGCGCGTCGGTCCCGACGTGTTCGCCCAGGTTGATCGCCTGTTCGGCGACGTCCCACGCGACGACGCTGGCGACGGTGGCGCCGAGCAGGAGGATCGGCCTGGCCCCGTGTACGACGCCGCTCGCGACCACGCCGGCGAGCAGTCCGCCGCTCCCGGCCGTCACGAGTCGGCGTTCCCAGCCCGACCGGACGGGGGCCAGCCCCGCTCCGAGCAGGGCGACGCCCGCGAGTCCGGGGTAGAGTTCGAACTGGTGAGCGATCGGCCCGGCTCGGGCGAGCGGGAACGCGGCCGCGACGCCCGCGACGCCGGCGAGCGCGAGGAGCCCGCCGGGGAGCCGGTGGCCGGCCCGGAGGAACCTGACGCCGGCGACGAGCACGAGGGCTCCGACGAGGGCGGCGGCGAGCGCCCGGTGCTGTGCCGGCGCGGTCGCGACGAGCGCGACGCAGGTCGCGGCGACGAGGACCGCGGCCGAGCTGCCGAGCAGTCGCGGGCGGGAACGCCGGTTCATCGGGACCAGCGCTCCTGTGCGTGTGCCAGCGCGGTTCCGAGCGGCTCGTCGGGGTCCCAGTCGACGATCCGGACGCCCGACTCGCGCAGCGCGTGGAGCCGGTTGCGCCGCTCGACGACGGCGAGTTTGCCGCCGGCCGTCTCCCCGGCGGTGACGTCCGGACTGACGACCGTGATGGCGTTGCCCGCCGCCTCGACGGTCATCGCCGCGGAGAGGGCGAACTCGTCGAGCAGCGGCGACAGGTAGACCACCTGGGTGTCGATGCCGAGGTTGTCGCGAAGGTCCGACAGCTGGTCGTCCCAGGCGTCGTCCGTGGCCGGCTCTGCCGGCGGATACGGCGAGAACGTCGAGTCGGTGACGAGCTGGCGTCGGAGCCGCGTCACGTGGCCGGTGCCCTTGCCCGGCGGGAGCCAGACGAGGCGCTCGCCGACCCCGGCGATGCCCACGGTGTTGGGCGTCTCGGCGAGCGCCGTCAGCAGTTGCTCTGCGGCCGCCAGTCCGTAGGCCACGCCGTGTGGTTCGTCCTCGTCGGCGGCGCGGTAGCCGGTCGCTCGCGCGTCCAGACAGAGCACGACGGAGGCGGCGCGCTCCTCGCGGAACTCGGTGGTCGCGAGTTCGCCCGTGCGCGCGAAGCGCTTCCAGTCGACGCGGTTCATGGCGTCGCCGCGCTGGTACTCGCGGGTGCGGTAGAACTCGACCCCACTCCCGCCCTGTCCGGCGATCCTGCCGGGGTAGGCGCGCGTCTGACGCCGCAGCGGCACCTCGGGGACGTCGGTGACGCACTCGATCGCCGTCCCCTCGTCGACCTCCGTCTCGACCTCGGTTCCGCCGCTCACGTCGCGAGCGATGGCCGTCGCCGGTTCGAACTGGTGGGTGCCCTGCTTGGCGGTCACCGCGTACGAGAACGACGTCGACTCGCCGGGACGGAGTGTGGCGGCGTGGCGCGGAGTGCCGTCGCTCACCGACAGCATCGGGGGAACGCCGTCGACGATCCGGACGTCGGGGAGGACCGCGTCGCCGTCGTTGTGGACGGTGACCTCGACGGTCACGTCCTCGTCCGCGGCCGGGTCCTCGGGATCGAGGGCACGCTCCAGGTCGAGCGAGGGCGTCGGCGCGCTCAGGAGTCGCGGGTAGGCGGCGTAGGTGATCCCGACGACCGACAGCAGGAGCACCGTGGGCCGCTTGAACAGGAGCCCGGCAGCGCCGGCGAACAGCGCGACGGCGACGACGCCCCGCCAGCGGCGGGTCTGGCGAACGGTGGCCATCGTCAGGCGTCCCCCTCGCGCCGTGCGATGGCCACGGCCGCGCGGCGCGCCCCGTGCTGGAATGTGGACTGTCCCCGCAGCGCCGCGGCGAGTCGCGCCGCCAGCCCCGGTCCGGTGCCCTCCGCGAGGAACGCGCTGGCGGCCCGGTCGTCCGTCCACGTCCCCCGCTCGACGCGCTCGGCCGCCCCGTCGCGACTCAGGCCCTCCGTTCGCATCAGCGTGGTGACCGCGGCGTCGGTGAGGCGGGTCCGGACCTGCTCGTGCCGGTCGCCGGTGAACCGTTCGCGGAGGCTCACGCGCCCGTCGACGAACTCGTCGAACCCGGTCCCGGGGGTGGGGACGTCGGCGACGCCCTCCGGGTCGGGCGGGGTCGTCTGGTCGATGCCACCGATCCCTCTGGCCACGAGCGCGAGGGCGACGACGACGAGCATGCCGGCGCCGATGGCCGCGACGAGCAGGTACGACCCGCCGAGTGCGGACGTCGCGGCCCCGACGGGGAGGCGGCCGGCGACGAGCGACGCCGCGACCGTCAGGACGCCGACGCCGACGAGCAGGCGGCGACGCCAGTTCACGTCGAACCACTCCCGCGTCCGTCGCCGAGGTTCGCGATCCCTTCCCGCGCCCGTCGGCGCCGGTCCTCGGTCACCGGCGCCCCGCCGTAGCGGACTTCCTCGAAGACGTCGGTCAGGGTGCGGACGGCTCCCGGGTCCATGTCGGCTTCCAGTGCTGCGGCCGCGCACTCGTCGGGCGTCCGCGTCCAGGGTCGGTCGAGGTCGAGCCGGTCGACCATCGCGAGCCACGCCCGGTGGACCTCCGTCGGCGGTTCCTCGTTCGGCCACTGCCGACGCCGTTCGTCTGTGCTCGTGCCGTCACGTCCCGCGGCGCCGACGACGGCCAGCGCGAGTGCGACGAGGGTGTCGCGATAGCGGTACGCCAGCGCTAGGAGGACGACCAGCACCAGCAGCGGGAGCAGTTGCCGGAGCAGTTTCAGCAGCGCGGCGAGCAGTCCGCGCGTGCCGGGCAGGTCGCCGTTCCCCGACCCGCCGCCCGACTGGCCGTGGTTGGGGCCCTGCGAGTCGCTGGCCCCCTGTGCGCTCCCGGCGCTCGACCTGCCCTGGCGCTCCTGCTGCTTCTGCCCGGTGTCGCCCCGGGTGTGGGAGGGCGCGTCGCCGGACTTCTTCCCGCCTCGCTGCCCCGGATCGTCGTTCCCCTGGACGGCGTTCTTGATCGACTCTCCCTCGTTGCGGCCCAGCGGGACGTTCTTGTAGTCGAAGTTGACGACGTCGTCCGGATTCTGCGTGACCGTCGACTGGAGCGTCGTGGCCGAGACGCCCGCAGCGAGTACACACAGCACCGCGACGACGAGCGTCAGGTAGCTGTCAGCGTTCATGTCTCGTTCGAGTCCTGGTACGGACGGATCACGGCTCTCGGCCCGTACCTGCCGTCCGACCCGGTTAGTTATCGATCACATAAGCCGGGCAGCGCCCGACGGCGGTGCCGTGTTGCGGCTTGCCGGCCGGACGCCCGGGGCTGCGCGGCTCGATCAGGGCCGGCACGCAGCGGCGTTCGGACATTAGCTGGGCGATAATAAACTGGCGGAGCGCCGTAGCTGCGCGCAGCACCCATGCAGAGACTCGTCGCGGGTGAGAGGACGCGTCCCCGCCCGCCGTCGTGCGACCTGCGGTCGCCGATCGGATCGAGCGACGACCACGCGCACGGCGGGCCCCGCGTCATACGGTCGCCCGTCGCGCCTCCCTGCACCGGGGCCTGCAGAGACGGCGCCCGATGATGGCCGGGGGTGCTTCGTCGTGAGGGCCGAGCGTCACCGGGTCGAGGGGCGATGAACCGGAATCCAGTCACCGCCTTCGTCTCGATCGCCGGCGGTCGAATCGGGATCGTCCTCGTCTCGGTGCTGGTGACGCCGGCGCTCGTCCGCGTCCTCTCTCGGAGCCAGTACGGCGCGTACGGGTTCCTGATGGCGCTGTTCGGGATGCTGATGATCCTCGTCAGCTCCGGCATCAACAGCGGCGTCCGGAAGTTCCTCGCCGAAGACCGCACCGCCGCCGACTGGAAGAGCAACGTCTTCAGCTTCTACGGTCGGGTGGCGTTCGCGCTGGCGATCGTCCCGGCCGTGGCGCTCGTGCTGGCCGCCTACACGGGCGTCGTCACCCGGATACCGAACGTCGGTCCGGCGTTCGTCCCCTACTTCTACCTCCTGGCGGCGCTCACGCTGGCCGCGCAGTTTCGCGAGTACGTCCGCCGGGCGCTGATGGGACTCGAACTCGAACACGTCTCCGAGCCGATCAGGGTCGTCCACAAGGTCGCGTTCGGCGTCACCGCCGTCGGGCTGGCCGTGCTCGGCTACGGCGTCGGTGGCGTCCTCGTCGGCGAGATCCTCGCCAGCGTGCTCGCGGGCCTGGTGACCTTCCACTACGTCCGCCGGGAGATCTCGCTCTCCCGCGTGATCGAGCCCCTGCCCGACAGCTTCCCCCGGCGCGAACTGTTCAGCTTCAACAACCGCACGGTCGTGTACATCTTCCTGCTCACGTCGCTGTACCACGTCGACGTCTTGATGCTCCAGGGGGTGCGAAGCAGCCAGTCCGTCGCCATCTACAAGGGCGCGCTCGTCATCGTCCAGTTCCTCTGGCTGGTCCCGCGGTCGGTGCAGTCGGTGATGATCCAGGAGGCCTCGGGGCTCTGGGCCGACGGCGACCTCGACGCGGTGAACGAGCTGGCGTCGAAGGCCACGCGCTACACGCTGCTGTTCACGCTCCTGCTCGCCGTCGGCCTGGGCGCGCTGGCCGGCGACTTCGTCCCGCTGTACCTCAGCCAGGACTACGCGGCCGCGGTCGTGCCCGTCCTCCTGTTGCTGCCGGGGACGATCGGGTTCGCGATCGCGCGCCCCGTCTTCGCGATCAGCCACGCGAAGGGCGAACTCAACGTCATCATCGTGGCCACCGCCGCGTCCGCGCTGATCAACGTCGGGCTGAACGCGGTCCTCATCCCGCGCTACGGGATTCTCGGCGCGGCCGTGGCGACCAGCGTCGGCTACGGCTCCCTCCCCATCGTCCACTTTGTCGGGGCGCGCCACATCGGCTACGAACCGTTCGCCGACGCGCGGCTCGGCCGCGTCGCGCTCTCCGGCCTGCTCGCGGGCGTGCCGATCGTCCTCCTCTCGCTGGCCATCGACCGCTCGCTGGTCGCGCTGGCGGTGGTTCCGCCGGTCGGGTTCCTGCTCTTCGCCGCGTTTTCGCTGCTGACCGGCGCGCTCGACCTCGACGAGGTCCTCTCGGTCTTCGTCGCGCTCCCCGCCCCGATCGGACCGCGTGCGCGCGCCCTCCGGCAGCGACACCGGGACGCGTCCCGGGCTCTGCTCCTGTCGACCGACCAGGTCCACTCGCTGCTCACCCGCAGCCTGTTCGTGATCGGCGTCCTGCTGTTC
>JBDGSV010000046.1:0-23303 GCA_042217375.1 Haloarculaceae archaeon
CGCCGACCTCGATGCGCGCCAGGCCGTCGTGGTCGCGCACGCGGAACTGGTCGAATCCCCAGGCCCGGAGCAGGCGCTCTGCCTTCTCGACGCGGGTGAGCCGTTCCTCCGTCACCTCCAGGCCCGTCGGGATGCGCGAGGAGAGACAGGCCATCGAGGGCTTGTCGGCCACCGAGAGGTCGTAGTGGCGGGCGATCTCGCGGACCTCCGACTTGGTGACGCCGTGTTCGAGCAGCGGTGAGTAGGCGTCGAGTTCCTCGACGGCGCGGAGCCCGGGCCGGTGCCCCTCGCCCGGGTCGGAGGCGTTGGTGCCGTCACAGACCACGCCGATCCCGAGGTCGCGGGCCGTCTCGAACATCTTGCCCAGCCGCATCGTCCGGCAGTGGTAGCACCGCTCGCCGTCGTTGAGCACGAAGTCCGGGTCGTCGAGTTCCGAGAACGCCGTCACCTCGTGCCGGATGCCGATCTCGTCGGTGACACGCCTCGCGTCTTCCAGTTCTGCCTCCGGGAGCGTCTCGGACTTGGCGGTGCAGGCCACGGCGTCCTCGCCCAGGGCGTCCTCCGCGATGGCCGCCACGACCGCGGAGTCCACGCCGCCCGAGAAGGCGACGAGGACGCCGTCGAACCGGGCGAGGTCCTCCTTCGCTGCCTGGAGCTTCTCCGCGACGGACTCGTTCATGTACGCGAACCTCGGCGCGCGTGGGCAAAAACGGCACGGGTGTGCCGGGCCGCGCGACCGTCGGGCGACCGCACGGGCGACGGTCGCGTCAGCCGCCCGCCGCCCGGTCGACCCCGAGGACCGAGCCGAGGTGGTCGTTGCAGAACAGGCCGTCCGGGTCGAGCGACTCGCGGACCGCCTGGAACCGGTCCCACCCGGGGTAGCGAGGCGCGAGGTCGGCGGCGGTCTTCGCATGGTGTTTCCCCCAGTGGGGGCGGGCGTCGTAGCGGTCGAACACGTCGTAGACGCCCTCGAAGAAGTCCCGGTAGGGCCGGCGGTGGTAGGCGTGGACGGCGACGAACGCGGAGTCGCGGCCGTACGCCGGGCTCAGCGGGATGTCGTCGCCGGCGACGTACCGGAACTCCACGGGGAACATCACGTCCCGGCCCTCGCGCTCGACGTACTCGCGCACGTCGCGGAAGGCCGCGACGCCGTCCTCGGCGGGGACGCTGTGCTCGGTCTCGTTGAACCGGACGGTGCGCGCCGTCGGGTAGATCCGGTGGGCGGGGCCGACGCGGTCGGTCTCGCTCATCAGGTTGGTCGTCAGCCGGTCGAGCGGCCCGCACAGCCGGGGGACCGCCCGGCCGAGCCGGTTCGCGGCCTCCCAGTAGGCGTTCTCGACGGCCTCCTCGAACGCCAGCCCCGACCGGACCGGATCGTCGGTCTCGTCGAGCGTCTTCACCACCGCCACGTCGGTGTGGGGGAACCAGAAGAACTCGAAGTTGCGGTGGGCCTCGCGGAGCCGCTCGACGTCGGCCAGCGTCTCGTCCAGGTCGCGCGGCCCCTCGACCTCGCGCAGGCGGTACTGGGGCCGGACGTCGAGGGTCACCTCCGTGACGATCCCGAGCGCGCCGAGCGACACCTGGGCGGCCCGGAACCGGTCGCCATCGGAGGGGTCGAGCGTGAGAACGTCGCCGTCGGCGGTCAGCAGCCGGAGGCCGACGACCTGCGTGGCGAGCACGCCGAAGTCGATCCCCGTCCCGTGGGTCCCCGTCGCGAGCGCGCCCGCCACCGTCTGCTGGTCGACGTCGCCCAGGTTCTCGACCATCAGGCCGTGCTCGGCCAGCACCGCGGTCAGCGTCTCCAGCCGGGTCCCGGCCCTGACCGTCGCGCGTCCGGCGGCCTCGTCGACTTCCGTGACGCCGGTGTAGTTCTCCAGCGAGATCAGCACGTCGTCGGACTGTGCGACCGGCGAGAACGAGTGCCCGGCGCCCGCGACGCGGACGGTCTGTCCGGGATCGCAGGCCGCGACCACGCGCCGGAGGTCCGCCTCGCTCCGCGGGAAGTGGACCGAGGCGGGCCGGCTCACGACGCTGCCCGACCAGTTGCGCCACTCGAAGCCGCTCATACGGCCGGGTCGACCCGCGCCGCAAAGTCAGTTCCCCCGGCGCAGCCGAGAGGGCTTTTATCGCAGGGGGCAGTACGGGTGGGCGATGGAACTGGAGGCGATTCCCGGGGTCGGCGCGAAGACCGCCGACCGGCTCGCCGAGCTGGACGACCCCGAGTCCGCGCTCGAAGCGGGCGACGTAGCGGCCATCGCCCGCGCGCCGGGCATCAGCGAGGGCCGCGCCGCGCGCATCGCTCGCGCCGCCATCCGGCACCGGCACGGGGACGACGGGGGCTTTCTCGCCACCGACCGCGCCCGCGAGATCTACCGGGACGCGCTCGCGCTCCTCCAGGACCGGGCGGTCACCGAGTACGCCGCGCGTCGCCTGGAGACGTTCTACCCTACCGCGACGGCCTCGCGCGTCGAGGAGGTCCGGGCGTTCGCCGCCCGCGCTGTCGAGCGCGAGCCGACGCCCGCGGTCCGCGAGGCGCTGGCCGACGTGGCGCCGCTGGAGCCGACGCGCGACGTCCGCGTGCGCGACCGCTGCCTGGCGACCGGCGACGCCGAGACCTACAGCCGCGCCAGGGACGCGGTCCCGGAGCTCCCGGTCGAACTAGTCGAGGACGCCCGCGACGTCGCGGAACTGGCGCGGGGCTACGCGACCGTGGTCGCGCTCGACGAGGCGTTCGTCGGCGTCGACGTCGAGGGCGACGTGCGCGCCGACCCGGACGCGCTCGCGGACCCCGCGACGCTGGTGCCCGAGCGGACGCTGGCCTTCTTCGCGCGCAACCGCGAGCGCCTCCGCGCGGCCGTCGCGGTCCACCGGGCGGCCGACCTCGACCCGCCCTGCGACCTGGCCGCGCTGGAACGCGGTCTCGACCGCCTCGGCCCGGACGGCACCGTCGCCGACGACGAGGAACTCGACCGGCTGTCGGCGGCGGTCGACGACCTGGACGCCGCGGTCTCGATGGCCGAGAGCGTCGCCAACGACCGCCTCCGCGCGGCGATCGAGGAGCGAGACGTCACCATCGAGGGCGCGGACCTGCTGTCGCTCGTCGAGCGGGGCGCGGGCGTGGACTCGCTGCTCCGGCGCGAACTGGCCGACGAGTTCGCGGACGCAGTCGACGCCGCGCGGGCGCACCTCGTCGACGCGCTCGCCCTGACCGACCACGCCGACCTCGCGCGGCGGGCGTTCGGCGACGAGCCGACCTTCCCCGTCGAACGCGACGAGCGAGCCGTCACCCGGCTCCGCGAGGAACTGACCGCCGAGCGCGACCGCCGGAGCGCCCGGCTCAAGCGCGACCTCGCGGCGGACCTCGCGGACCTGCGCGACCCGGCGGCTGACCTCGTCGACGCCGCGCTCGAACTGGACGTCGAACTGGCCGTCGCCCGGTTCTCCCGCGACTTCGACTGCACGATGCCGACCTTCGAGGGGACGGGGGTCGCCGTCGAGGGCGGGCGCTCGCCGCTGCTCGACGTCGACTTCGCGGACGTCGAACCCGTCGACTACGCGGTCGAGGGCGTGGCGCTCCTCTCGGGCGTCAACAGCGGCGGCAAGACCTCGACGCTCGACCTCGTGGCGCTGGTCGCGGTCCTCGCGCACATGGGCCTGCCCGTGCCGGCCGAGTCGGCCCGCATCGAACGGCTGACCGGGCTCCACTACCAGGCCAAGACCCAGGGGACCCTCGACGCCGGCGCCTTCGAGGCCACGCTCCGGGAGTTCGGCGACCTGGTCGAGGGCGAGGGGACCCGGCTGGTGCTCGTCGACGAACTCGAGAGCATCACCGAACCCGGCGCGAGCGCGGTCATCGTCGCGGGCATCCTGGAGGCGCTCCACGAGCAGGGCGCGACCGCGGTGTTCGTCTCCCACCTCGCGGGCGAGATCCGCGAGGAGTGTGACTTCGCGGTCGCCGTCGACGGCATCGAGGCCGTCGGTCTCCGGGACGGCGAACTCGTGGTGACGCGCTCGCCCGTCAAGGACCACCTCGCGCGCTCGACGCCGGAACTCATCGTCGAGAAACTGGCCGACGAACGGGGCGGATTCTACGACCGGTTGCTCGGGAAGTTCGAGGCGCCGACCGACTGACCGGGCCGCCAGCGGGCGGGCGAGGCGTAGGCTTAAGTAGCCGCGCGAGCGTGGTGAAAGTGAAACGAAATGGCAGACGACGACATGCTCGGGTGGGACGAGTCCGTCTTTCGCGACGAGCACGTCTTCGACCTGGACTACCTGCCCGAGGCGTTCCTCCACCGCGACGAACAGATGGAGACGCTGAAGTACGCGCTCCGGCCGGCGGTGCGGGGGTCGCGGCCGCTGAACGTCATGGCGCGCGGGCCGCCGGGGACGGGAAAGACCACGGCCATCCAGAAGCTGTTCGGCGAACTCACCGCCGAGACCGACGTCCAGGCCGTCCGGGTGAACTGCCAGGTCGACTCGACGCGGTACTCGGTGTTCTCCCGGCTGTTCGAGGGGATGTTCGAGTACGAGCCCCCGACCAGCGGCATCTCGTTCAAGAAGCTGTTCGGCCAGATCACCGACCGCCTCGTCGAGGACGACCAGGTGCTGGTGGTCGCGCTCGACGACATCAACTACCTGCTCTACGAGAACGAGGCCTCCGACACGCTCTACTCGCTGTTGCGCGCCCACGAGACGCAGGGCGGCGCGAAGATCGGCGTGATCGTCGTCTCCTCGGACCTCGAACTCGACGTGGTCGAGGAACTCGACGGCCGCGTCCAGTCGGTGTTCCGCCCGGAAGAGGTGTACTTCTCGGCGTACGGCGAGCGCGAGATCGTCGACATCCTCCGCGAGCGCGTCGAGCGCGGCTTCCACGAGGGCGTCGTCGGCCCGCAGGTGCTCGACCGCGTCGCCGCGCTCACCGCCGACAGCGGCGGCGACCTCCGGGTCGGCATCGACCTCCTGCGGCGGGCCGGCCTCAACGCCGAGATGCGCGGCTCCACCGACGTCGAGGTCGACGACGTCGAGGAGGCCTACGACAAGTCCAAGCACGTCCACCTCTCGCGCCACCTCCAGGGGCTGTCCGACTCGGAGCGCGCGCTCGTCGAGGTCGTCGCCGAGCACGGCGGCCAGCAGGCCGGCGAGGTGTTCGAGGCCTTCCACGAGGAGACGGGACTGGGCTACACCCGCTACTCCGAACTCGTCAACAAGCTCGACCAGCTCGGGCTCCTCGACGCGCAGTACGCGGACATCGACGGCCGGGGGCGAACCCGCGAGCTCCGGCTGGCCTACGACCGCGACGCCGTGCTCGACCGGCTGTGACCCGGCGCCCGGCCGGTCCGGCTGCCGGCCCCCGATTCCAACCAGGTGGGACGCCCCGACCGATTATTTCCTGTCACGCGTTGACGTACCACGCGCGATGGTGTACAAGAAGATCAACCTGATCGGCCGGAGCGACGAGAGCTTCGAGAACGCCGTCGAGGACGCCGTGAGCCGCGCCGAGCGGACGCTGGACAACCTCATGTGGGTCTCCGTCGAGAACCAGGCCGTCGAACTGGACCAGGCCGAACGCGAGTACCAGGCCGAGGTGGAGGTCGCGTTCGAGGTCGAGGAGGGCGTCAACGAGTAGCGACCGCTCGTCGCGGCCGGGACCGTCCGGCGGACTAGAGGAACTCGATGGACTGCGTGCCGTTGGTGACGTGGACCTCGAAGTCCATCGTGTCGACGTCGTCCTGTTCGACCAGGTGCCAGTAGCGCTCGGCGACGGCGTCCGGGTCGAGGTACGACTCGTCGGCCGCGGCGTCCGGCGGGCGGATCTGGCCGTCGACGACGACGTGGGCGACGTGGATCCCCTCGGGACCGAGTTCGCGCGCCAGCGACTGGGCCAGCCCGCGGACGGCGAACTTCGCGGCCGAGAACCCGACCGCGCCCTCGCGGCCGCGGACGGCAGAGGTGGCCCCGGTGAAGACGACGGTACCGCCGTCGTCCATGTCGTCGAGCGCCGCCTGCACGCAGAGGAGGCCGCCCCGGGCGCCGACGGCGAACGCGCGGTCGAACTCGTCGGGAGAGATGGACCGCGCCCCCTGCCAGGTCGCGGCGCTGGCGTTGCACACCAGCACGTCGACCGACCCGAACGCCTCCCGGACGGCGTCGAAGCCACGCGCCACGTCGTCCGGGTCGGCGACGTCGACGGGGACGGCGAGGCCGGCGCCCGCCGTCTCGTCGAGATCGGCGGCGAGCGACTCTGTGAACCCGGTCGAGCGCGCGAACAGGCCGACCGAGAGCCCCTCGTCTGCGAACCTGCGTGCGATCGATGCGCCCAGTCCTGGACCGACACCGGCGACGACGGCAGTTCGTGTCACTGGGCGCGTGAACGACCGCCACCGGCAAAAAGGCGTGTGTTAGACACTAACACACTATTTTTATGCCGTCCGGGTCGCTACGAAACTCTAACATGCCGGAATGCCAGAACTGCGGGTCTTTCGTGACACGGGACTATGCGCGAGTTTTCACCCCTGACGGCATCGAAAATCCCAGAGTCTGTCCGCAGTGCGAGGACAAGATCCGCGACGGGGCCGACGTTCGCGAGGCCCGGTCGACGCGTCGAACCTGATCGGCCTACCGGCACGCGGCGAGCAGGTCACTGGCTTTCTGGAAGACCGCGTCCGCCCGATCGGCCTCGCGTGCTTCGGCGGTGACGCGCACGAGCGGCTGGGTGCCGCTGGCCCGGAGCAGGAACCAGGCGTCCCCGAGGTCCACGCGGACGCCGTCGAGCGTGGCGACGTCGTCGTACCGGTCCGCGACTGCCTCCCGGACGCGAGTCATCACGGCCGCCTTGTCCTCGACGGCGACGCTCTCGCGACGGATGGGGTAGGTGGGGATGGCCGCGACGCGGTCCTCGATCGACCGCTCGGCGTGGAGTTCGACCAGCCGACAGGCGGCGAGCGGGCCGTCCGGACAGAGCGTCTCGACCGGCCAGATCCAGGCGCCGCTCGGTTCGCCCCCGAAGGCGACGTCGTCGGCCGTCGCGGCCTCCGCGACGTGGACGTCCCCGACCGGCGTCCGGGTGGTCGCGACGCCGCGCTCGGCGAGGAAGTCCTCGACTGCGAGGCTCGTGTCCACCGGGACGGCGACGCGCTCGCCCCGGTCGGCGGCGGCCGCGGCGAACAGCGCGAGCGTCACGTCGCCCGAGAGGAAGGTGCCGTCGGCCGTCACCGCCCGCATCCGGTCGGCGTCGCCGTCGTGGGCGATCCCCAGGTCGGCGTCGCTCTCGCCGACCAGCGTGGCCAGCGACGTGCAGTTCGCCGCCGTCGGTTCGCTCGGGCGACCGGGGAAGGACCCATCGGGCTGGGCGTTCAGCGTCTCCACGTCGCAGCCGAGGCCGGTCAGGGCGTCGACGGTCACGCCGCCGGCGCCGTTGCCCAGGTCGACGACGACCGACGGCTCCGTCGGGACGCTCACCGCGTCGACGAGCGCCTGGACGTGCCGGTCGCCCGCCCCAGCGGCCGTCCGCGTCCCCAGGCCGTCCCACCCGTGGAGGTCGTGGTCGTCCGCTCGCACCCGCTCTGCGACCGCCTCGCGACGCGTCGGGCCGAACGCCTTCCCGGAGGGCTCCCAGAGCTTCAGGCCGTTGTCCGACGCCGGGTTGTGCGAGGCCGTGACCGAGACGCCGGCGTCCGCGTCCTCCCAGGCGACCGCGCGGGCGACCGTCGGCGTCGCGGCGCACCCGACGTCGACCACGTCCGTCCCCAGTTCACGGAGGCCGGCGGTCAGCGCGTCGGTCAGCAGGCGGCCGCTCTCGCGCGGGTCCCGACCGACCACCACCCGGTCGGCGTCGACGCCGACGGCCCGACCGACCGAGAGCGCGAGCGCCGCCGTCACGTCCTCGCCGACCGGGCCACGGATGCCGCTCGTTCCGAACATACCAGTCGCGAGGAGCGAGGCCTACAAAAGTATCCACCAGCTAGCCCGACCGCTCACGCCCCGTCGGCCGAGCAGTGGTACTCGACCGTGAGCGAGTCGAGTTTCGGCCCGGACGCGCCGGTCGCCGGGGTCTCGCCGGCCGGTTCCCCGACGGCGACGACGACGAGGCGGCCGTGGCGCGGTCGCCGGCCGAGAGACTGCTCGTACTCCCGGGCGTCCGTGACCGGGACGACGGCGCCGTGGCCGAAGTGGTCGGTGATCGCGAGCCGGTTGAGGTCCGATTCGAGGGCGCGCTCGGTCAGCGTGACGGCGAGCACGACGCCGTCGCCGTCGGCGGTCGCGACGGCCTGCTGGATGAGGTCGCCGTCGCCGCGCGCGAGGGCGTCGGTCGTGCAGTCGGCCGTCGAGGACGTCGTCGATCCGCTACAGCCGGCGAGCAGGCCCGCAGCCCCGGTTCCGAGTCCAGCGAGCAGCCGCCGTCGAGAGCGTGTGGAGGGCACGGACCGACCGAGTCGGCCGGGACGTAAATCGTTACCCGGATCCGATCGGGAGCGACGGCGGCGAGCCAGTATTCGCCGTTCGGCCATCTAACAGGAATTTTTAACCTGATTCGACACGTTATTGCCTGCGTATGAGGCCGTACATCGACGTCGAACAGTCTGACGTGTACGAATGTTTCGACTGCGTCGCCCAGGTCGCGGCGCCCGAGAGGCGCGAGTGTGCGGCCTGCGGCGGCGAGCTGCGGCACATCGGTCGGTCGCGCGACCTGTGAGCGCGGCGTGCCGGGCTTACTCGGCTGTGCGATCTCGCGCGCGGTCGAGCGCCCGTGCGACCAGCCCCGCCTGTGCCCCGGCGGTGAACCCGGCGTCGACGTTCACGACCGCCAGGGGGGTACACGACTGGAGCATCCCGGCGAGGGCGGCCTCGCCGTCGCCGCCGTAGCCGTAGCCCGTCGAGACGGGGAGCCCGATCACGGGCGCGTCGACGAGACCGGCGGCCACGGTCGGCAGCGCGCCCTCGCGGCCGGCGGCGATCACGAGCACGTCCTGCTCGCGGACGACGTCGAGCTGGTCGAGCAGGCGGGCGATCGAGGCGACGCCCACGTCGTCGACGCGGGTGACGGCCGCGCCCATCTCCCGGAGGACGACGGCGGCCTCGCCCGCCGCGTGGGCGTCGCTGGTCCCCGCGGTGACGACGCCGGCCCGGGCGTCGAGGGCGGGAGGGTCGTACGCCGGCCCGTGGGCGACGAGCGTCCGCGCCCGCTCGTCGTAGTCGACGTCGGCCTCCGGGTGCTGGTCGGCGAGGTGGTCGGTGACGGCCGCGGCGGTGGCGCCGTCGACCCGGGTCGCGAGTGCGCTGCCGGTCGTCTCGACGGCCGTGGCGACCAGTCCGGCCGTCTCTTCCGCGGTCTTCCCCTCCGCGAGGATGCCCTCCGGGATGCCGGTCCGGCGTTCGCGTGCGGCGTCGAACCGGCCGGCGTCCGTGGTAGCGTAGCCGGCGAGGTCGGCCATCGCCGCCTCGACGCTCAACTCGCCCCGCGCGACTGCCTCCAGTGTCTCGCGCATGCCCGGGCCTTCTCGCTCCACCGACACGTACTCATCGACTCCTGGCGAGCGGGGTCGATGTCCAGCCACTCGCGAACCCCCACGAGAGCGGGCGAGTCGCGGGTATTCAGGAACTATTATAAAGGGGGCGGGAGACAGAGCGACCTGTATGGCAGATCTGATCGTCAAAGCCGCCGTGAAGGAAGCGCTCGATGACATGAACGTGGCCTCCGACTTCTACGATGCTCTCGACGAGGAGGTCGCCGAGCTGCTCGAAGACGCCGCTCGCCGCGCACAGGCGAACGACCGGAAGACCGTCCAGCCCCGCGACCTGTAAGGGGTCACCCCACCGACTTTCTTTCGCGCCGCCAGCCCCCGAGCGGCGGCTATCGCACGTCGACGCCGTCGGCCGTGCCGACGTGGACCTCGTCGGCCAGGTCGACGAACAGTCCGTGAGCGAGGACGCCGGGCACGGCGTCGAGTGCCCCGGCCAGCCCCGCGGGGTCGGCGACGGCGCCGAAGTCGCAGTCGAGGACGTGGTTGCCGTTGTCGGTCACGACCGGGCCGTCCTTCCGCTCGGCCGCGCGCAGCGCCGGGTCGCCCCCGAGGTCGCGGACCCGGCGCTCGACCGGTGGCCGGGCGGCGGGGAGCACCTCCACCGGGACGGAGTGGTCGAGGAGGTCGGCGAGTTTGGTCTCGTCGACGACCACTAGGAACCGGTCGGCGGCCGCGTCGACCACCTTCTCCCGGGCGTGGGCAGCCCCGCCGCCCTTCACCAGGGTGTCGCCGACGACCTGGTCGGCACCGTCGATGGCCAGGTCGGGCGTCGCGTCCGCGAGCGTCGTCAGCGGGACGCCGACCTCGCGAGCGAGCGCGCGGGCCTGGTGGGAGGTCGGGATCCCCCGCACGTCGAGGCCGGCCTCGCAGCGCTCCCCGAGTGCGCGGATCGCGTGAGCGGCCGTCGACCCCGTCCCCAGGCCGACGACCATGCCGTCGCTCACGATCGCGGCGGCGTGCTCGCCGGCGCGACGCTTGGCCGCCTCGGTGCCCCGTTCGGACTTCATACTCGCACCAGCGGCCAGCCGGGTAAAAAGGCTGTCCGGTCGCGGCCGGCGTCGCCCGGGCCGGATCCGGCCCCGAAATCGCCGTCACGCGCGGGGCAGCGCTCCAGAGAATATATGTTCCTTGCGCCCCAACAGAAAGACGCCGGCGCACGACACACGCTGGCACAGAGAATGCCCAAGTGCGACCACTGCAGCGCGCACGTCTCGGATCGGTTCGCCCGCGTCTTCGCCGACGAGCAGGGACAGATTCTCGCCTGCCCGAGCTGTTCGGCGAACGCCGGGATCGCCGAGGTTTCGAGAGAGCGCGCCCGAGAAACCTAGCCGTCGGCGCCGTCGTCTCGACGGCCGTCCGGCCCGGTGCTCCGCATCCGGCGAGTCTCGCCGCCGTCGGGTGCCGTTATAAGTTCGGGGGCGACGTAGCCGCCGTCAGCGATGTACGACACAATTCTCGTGCCGACGGACGGCAGCCCCGCCGCCGACCGCGCACTCCAGGAAGCGCTCGCGCTCGCGACTGCGACCGGTGCGACGCTCCACGTCCTCTACGTCGTCGACACCGGCTCGGTCGGCTGGGCCGCCGTGGGCGACGAGGAGTTCGGCGCCGAGGTCCAGCAGGTCCTCGAGTACCTCCAGGAGGAGGGGGAGACGGCGACCGGCGAGGCCGTCACGGCCGCGCGCGAGGCGGGCGTCGAGATCACCACCGCCGTCGAGGACGGCACGCCCCACCGGGTCATCTGTGAGTACGCCGCGGACCACGACGTCGACCTCCTCGTCATGGGGACGCACGGCCGCACCGGGCTGGACCGGTACCTCCTCGGGAGCACCACCGAGCGCGTCGTCCGCAGCGCGTCGGTGCCCGTGCTGACGGTCCGGTACCACGAGGACGACGAGGCGTAGCGATGGCCGGCGGGTCGGAGGAGCACTTCGTGTACGTCCTGGAGTGCGCCGACGGGACGCTGTACACCGGCTACACGACCGACGTCGAGCGACGGGTGGCAGAGCACGACGCCGGCGAGGGCGCGAAGTACACCCGCGGACGGACGCCGGTCGACCTCGTGCACGTCGAGTCCTACGCCTCCCGGTCGGCGGCGATGAGCCGGGAACACGAGGTCAAGCAACTCTCCCGCGCGGCCAAGGATCGACTGGTGGCCGACTGATAGTGTTTAGTGTGACTGTTTACCGCTGGTTCGCCGCCCCGTTCCGGCGAACCAGCGGTATTGACTCACAACAAACACTATGAGGCCGGGCGTCGAACTTTTTTGGCGCCCGCCGTGGGAGGTGCGCTATGGACGCTATCTCCTTCGGGACCGACGGCTGGCGCGCGACGCTGACGGAGTTCACCAGCGAGCGCGTCCGCATGGTCGGGCAGGCGGTCGCCACGTACCTCCGCGAGTCGGGCGCCGACGCTCCCGTCGCCGTCGGGTACGACGCGCGCGAGAGTTCGCCGGGCTTCGCGGCCGACCTCGCTGAGGTGCTCGCGGACAACGGCTTCGACGTGCTCGTGCCGCCGGACGACTGCCCGACGCCGGTCGTCGCCTGGACGGTCACCGACCGGGACCTCGCCGGGGCGCTGATGGTCACCGCCTCGCACAACCCGCCCGAGTACAACGGCGTGAAGTTCGTCCCCGGCGACGGCGCGCCCGCGCTCCCGGCCGTCACCGAACGACTTGAGGCGAACCTCGCGACGCCGGAGTCGGTCCCGGCCGCCGACCGCGGCGAGGTGCGCGAGACGGCGTTCGTCGAGCCGTATCTCGACCACGTGCGCGCGTTCGTCGACGCCGACCTCGACGGCCTCGGCGTGGTCTACGACGCGATGCACGGGAGCGGCCGCGACGTCACCGGCCGCCTCCTCGAATCCTGTGGCGCCACCGTCGAACGGCGCCGCTGCGACCGCGACCCGTCGTTCGGCGGGACGCCGCCGGAACCGACCGCAGAGCGCCTGACCGGACTCGCCAGCGCGGTGCGCGAGGGCGAGGCGACGCTCGGGATCGCGAACGACGGCGACGCCGACCGCCTCGCGGTCGTGACGCCGGCCGGCCACGTCGACGCCAACCTGCTGTTCGCGGCGCTCTACGACTACCTCCTGGAGTCGGCGGCGGGCGACGCGGTCCGGACGGTCTCGACGACGTTCCTCGTCGACCGGGTCGCCGCCGCCCACGGCCAGTCGGTCCACGAGACGGCGGTCGGATTCAAGTGGGTCGCCGAGGCGATGCGCGAGCACGGCGCCCTCGTGGGCGGCGAGGAGTCCGGCGGGTTCGGCATCACCGACCACCTCCGGAACAAGGACGGAGTGTTGCTGGCGCTCGTGGTCGCCGCGGCCGCGAGCGCAGAGCCGATCGAAAAGCGCGTCGAGCGCCTCCTGGACGAGCACGGCGAGATCGTCCAGGACCGCACGAGCGTCGACTGTCCCGACGACCGCAAGCAGGCGGTCCTGACCGAACTGGAGACGCGACTACCCGACGAGGTAGCCGGCGCCGAGGTCGACGGCGTCAACGCCGTCGACGGGTTCAAGATACTGCTCGCGGACGGCTCCTGGCTCCTCGTCCGCCCGAGCGGCACCGAACCGAAGATGCGCGTCTACGCCGAGTCGTCCACCGAGCAGCGGGTGGAGGCGCTCCTCGCCGAGGGGCGCGACCTGGTCGCACCGCTGATCTGACCCGCCGGACGAAGGTTTACGTACCGGGACGGGCCCAGCCCGCGTCGTGACCTGAGCGTCGCCGCAGGGCGGTCTCGGCGATGGTGCGGCCCGCCCCCTGCGTCAGCGGTCACGGGCCGCCTGTTCGTCACCTGCAGCGCGAACGCCCCGCAACCGGTCGGGCGCTGCTGCGTCCCGTATCTGGAACCCGAGCGACTCGTAGAACGCCCGCACGTCCGGGTCGAAGCCGGCCACGAGCCGCTCGCGGCGAGCGGCGGCGGCCTCGACGAGCGCGGTTCCGACGCCCTGGTCCCGGCGGGACCGACGGACCGCGACGGCCTCGATCTCCTCGCCCGCGAGCACGAGCGCGCCGAGGACGCGACCCTCGTCGACGGCCACCAGCGCGGTGCCCTCGCGAACGGCGTCGGGCGTCACCGCGAGGAGCGCGCCGTCCAGGACGTTCATCACCGCCGGGACGTCGCGCTCGGTAGCCGTGCGGACGTGCACGTCCCCGGAGACGGGCAGCCCGGTGAAAAGCCCGACGCCCGCGCGGCGACGCGAGGTCAGCCGCCCTGGACGAGCCGGAGCACTCGGACCTCGCTGGCCGTGACTGGCGCGTCCTCGGGGACGGGACTGCCGTCGACGAGGACGGTCGCCTCGTGCGGGCCGAACCCAGCGACGTCGAGCACGTCGGCGTAGGTCGCCCCGTCGTCGAGTTCGGTCTCGCGGGTTTCGCCGTTGACCACGTCGACCCGGACCTGCATGGCCGGACACAGACGGACGAGCGCAATCAGCGTGGCGAAACCGACGCCGACGCCGGTCAGGCCGTCGAGGTGTCGACGTCGGTGGCGCTGCGCGCCGACCGGCGCTCGCGGCGTTTCTCCGTGAGCACGAGCGCGAGCGCGCCGAGCCCGAGCAGGAGCACGAGCAGGTCGACGAGCGCGCCGACCAGCGGGACGCGAATCGCGAGCGCGACCAGCAACAGCCCGACCGCGAACGCGGCCCAGCGGTTCTCGACGTCGGTGTACGAGAGGAGCCAGGTGCCGACCGCGAACCGGCCGTAGAGAGCCCCGACCCACGCGACCAGCCCGAACAGGATCGCGCCGACGACCGAGAGCGGGATGCCGATGATGGTGAGCGCGGCGAGCACGAGCACCGCCGGCACCGCGACGACGGCCAGCAGGCCGACGCCGCCGGACGCGAGCGGGCGGTCGACGGCCTGGGCCGCGACCCGGTCGGAGAACTCGGGGAGCACGAGGAGCAGGATCGCACCGGCCACGAGGTTCACGAGGAAGGCGTACACGGCGAACACGCCACGCAGGACGCCGGGGATCCGGTCGTCGACTGCGACGGTCGGTCCGGTGGCGATGGAGTCGTCGCGGATGACCCGACCGCCGACGGTCGCGCCCTGGTCGCGGAGCGTGCCGTCGTAGCGGACGTCGCCGGCGATCGACGCGCCGTCGCCCAGGACGATCGTGTCGGCGCCGATCACCGCGGACCCGCCGACGGTGCCGTCAACGGCGACGTTCCCCGCGCCAACGCGGAGGTCGCCGCCGACGGCGCCGGTCTGTCCGATCACGACGCTGCCGGCTCCGGCGTCGAGGTCGCCGTCGACGGTCCCGTCGACGCGGACGTTCCCGCTGGCAGCGCTCACCGATCCGGTGACCCGTCCCGTCTCGGCGACGGTGACGTCGCCCGCCACGGCGCTCAGGTCGCCCTGAACCGTCCCGCGGACGACGACGGAGCCGGCGAAGACGTCGAGTCCGCCCCGGACCGTCTGGCCCCGTTCGACCACGACGGTGCCGCCGGTGCGCGTGTCGGCCGCCGCCAGGCCGGGGACCGCAGCGAGGACGAGCACGAGGACAAGCAGAGTGGCGATGCTCGCTCTGGAGCGTGTCGAGACCCTCATCACGTCGAGAGGGACGACTGAGAGGAGCATAATCGGCTCCACGAATCCCAGTCGGTGAGACGGGGAGGCGTCGTCTCGGGGTCTTTAATTACGGTCGGCGCCTCCCGTCGGGTATGAGCGAGGCCGCACCCGAGCGCGGCGGGCGCGAGGTCTGGATCGAGAAGTACCGCCCGCAGACGCTCGACGACATCAGGGGCCAGGAGCGCATCGTCGAGCGCCTCCAGAGCTACATCGAGCGCGACGACCTGCCGCACCTCCTGTTCGCGGGGCCGGCCGGCATCGGGAAGACGACCGCCGCCACGGCGATCGCCCGCGAGATATACGGCGACGAGTGGCGCGAGAACTTCCTCGAACTGAACGCCAGCGACGAGCGCGGCATCGACGTGGTCCGCGACCGCATCAAGAGCTTTGCTCGCGCCTCCTTCGGCGGCTACAGCCACCGCATCATCTTCCTCGACGAGGCGGACGCGCTCACCAGCGACGCCCAGTCCGCGCTCCGCCGGACGATGGAGCAGTTCTCGAACAACACCCGGTTCGTCCTCTCGTGTAACTACTCCAGCCAGATCATCGACCCCATCCAGTCGCGGTGCGCCGTCTTCCGGTTCTCGCCGCTCTCGGACGAGGCGGTCGCCGGGCAGGTGCGCGCCATCGCCGAGGCCGAGGACATCGAGCTCACCGACGACGGCGTCGACGCGCTGGTGTACGCGGCCGACGGCGACATGCGGAAAGCCATCAACGGGCTGCAGGCCGCCGCGACGACCGGCGAGGTCGTCGACGAGGAGTCGGTCTTCGCCATCACGAGCACCGCCCGCCCCGAGGAGATCGAGACGATGGTGCGCAGCGCCCTCGACGGCGAGTTCGCCGCCGCACGGGGCCAGCTCGACGAACTGCTGACCGAGGCCGGCATCGCCGGCGGCGACGTCATCGACCAGCTCCACCGCTCGGTCTGGGAGTTCGACCTCGACGACGAGGCCGCCGTCCGCCTGATGGACCGCATCGGCGAGGCCGACTACCGCATCACTACGGGCGCGAACGAACAGATCCAGCTCGAAGCGCTCCTCGCTTCGCTGGCGCGCCACGGCTGACGACCCAGCGGTCGCTGGCGGAATCGAGTGACAGAACCGGAGCGAGTGCGGTCGCGACCGCGACCGCGGCGGGCGGTCTGGGGGTTCGGAACCCTTTTGCACGCAGGTGGGCCATTGCTTCGTAATGAGTGAGCTCGACGAGGAGTATCGACTCGAATACTTCGAGGAGGAGGGGTTCCAGCGAACGGAGTGTGTCGAGTGCGGCGATCACTTCTGGACGCGCGACCCGGACCGCGAGACGTGCGGCGAACCGCCGTGCGCGGAGTACAGCTTCATCGACAACCCGGGGTTCGACGCGTCGTACACCCTGGAGGAGATGCGCGAGGAGTTCCTCTCGTTCTTCGAGAACCACGGCCACGAGCGGGTCGAACCGTACCCGGTGGCAGCCAACCGCTGGCGCGACGACGTCCTGTTGACCCAGGCATCTATCTACGACTTCCAGCCGCTCGTCACCTCCGGGAAGACGCCACCGCCCGCCAACCCGCTGACCATCAGCCAGCCCTGCATCCGGATGCAGGACATCGACAACGTCGGGAAGACGGGCCGGCACACGATGGCCTTCGAGATGATGGCCCACCACGCGTTCAACGTCCGCGAGGACGCCACCGAGGAGTACGCCTACGAGGGCGAGGTGTACTGGAAAGACCGGACGGTCGAGCTCTGTGACATGTTGTTCGAGCACCTCGGCGCCGACCTCTCGGAGATCACGTACATCGAGGACCCGTGGGTCGGCGGCGGCAACGCCGGCCCGGCCATCGAGGTCATCTACCGCGGCGCCGAGCTCGCGACGCTCGTGTTCATGTCGATGGAACGGGACCCGGACGGCGAGTACGAACTCAAGGACGGGAACCGGTACTCGAAGATGGACACGTACGTCGTCGACACCGGGTACGGGCTGGAGCGGTGGACCTGGATGAGCCAGGGCACGCCGACGGTGTACGAGGCCGTCTACCCCGAGATGATCGCCTTCCTCAAGGACAACGCCGGCCTCGAGTACACCGACGAGGAGGAGGCGCTGATCCACCGGTCGGCGAAGCTGGCCGGCCGCATGGACATCGACGAGGCAGACGACATGGAGACGGCGCGGCGCTCGATCGCCGACGAACTCGGCGTGGCGGCCGCGCGCCTGGAAGACCTCGTCGCGCCGCTCGAAGACATCTACGCCATCGCCGACCACTGCCGGGCGCTCGCGTACATGTTCGGCGACGGGATCGTCCCCTCGAACGTCGGGACGGGCTACCTGGCGCGGATGGTCCTCCGCCGGACCAAGCGGCTGGTCGACAACGTCGGCGTGGACGCGCCGCTCGACGAACTCGTCGACATGCAGGCAGAGCGACTCGGCTACCCCAACCGCGACACCATCCGCGACATCGTCCGGACGGAGGTCGAGAAGTACCGCGAGACCCTCGAACGCGGCGGGCGCCGGGTCCGGCAGCTCGCCGACGAGTACGCCGAGCGCGACGAGCCGATCCCCGTGTCCGAACTCATCGAGCTGTACGACTCCCACGGCATCCAGCCGGACATGGTCGAGGAGATCGCAGACGAACAGGGCGCCGACGTCGAGGTCCCCGACGACTTCTACTCGCTCGTCGCGGCCCGACACGGCGGCGAGCAGGCCTTCGAGGACGAGGACGAACGGCCCGGCGAGGACGAGCGCATCGCCGACCTCCCGGCGACGGAGAAGCTCTACTACGACGACCAGGAGCGGACCGAGTTCGAGGCGGTCGTCCTCGACGTGATCGAGCGCGAGGAGGGCTACGACGTCGTCCTCGACCAGACCATGTTCTACCCGGAGGGAGGCGGCCAGCCCTCCGACACCGGAACGCTCGCGACCGACGACGTCACCGTCGAGGTGACCGACGTCCAGAGCCGGGACGACGTGATCCTCCACCGGACCGACGAGGACCCCGGCAAGGGCGAGTTCGTCCGCGGCCAGATCGACGGCGCCCGCCGCCGCCGGCTGATGCGCCACCACACTGCCACCCACATCGTCGTCCACGCGGCCCGGCAGGTGCTCGGCGACCACGTCCGCCAGGCCGGCGCGCAGAAGGGCGTCCAGTCCTCGCGCATCGACATCCAGCACTACGAGCGCCTCGACCGCGAGGACGTCAAGCGCATCGAGCGCGTGGCGAACAACATCGTCACGGACAACACGGCGGTGAAGCAGGAGTGGCCCGACCGCCACGAGGCCGAGGAGCGCCACGGGTTCGACCTCTACCAGGGTGGGATTCCGCCGGGCCAGCAGATCCGGCTCGTCCACGTCGCCGACGACGTCCAGGCCTGCGCTGGCACGCACGTCACCCGGACCGGCGACATCGGGATCATCAAGATCCTCACCACCGAGCGCGTCCAGGACGGCGTCGAGCGCATCGTCTTCGCCGCCGGCGACGCGGCCGTCGAGGCCACCCAGCGCACCGAGGACGCCCTCTACGGCGCCGCCGAGACGTTCGACGTCAGCCCCGAGGAGGTGCCCGAGACCGCGGCGCGGTTCTTCGAGGAGTGGAAAGACCGGGGCAAGCGCATCGAGGAGCTGAAAGAACAGCTCGCGGCGGCCCGCGCCAGCGGCGGCGGCGCCGGCGAGGAGGTCGAACTCGACGACGGCACCACGGCCGTCGTCCAGCGCCTCGACGCCGACATGGACGAACTCCGGGCGACCGCGAACGCCCTCGTCGAGGAGGGCAAGGTCGCCATCCTCGGCAGCGGCGCCGACGGCGCCACGTTCGTGGTCGCCGTCCCCGACGGCGTCGACATCAACGCCGGCGAGGTCGTGGGCGAACTCGCCGGGATCGTCGGCGGCGGCGGCGGCGGCCCCCCGGACTTCGCACAGGGCGGCGGCCCCGACGCCGACCGCCTGGACGAGGCGCTGGAGACGGCGCCCGACCTCCTCCGGCAGCTACTGAACGCCTGATCTAATCGTCGTCGTCCGCGACGGCGAGCCGGGCCCGCTGTGCGCCGATCGCTTTCTGCAGGTCGCGGAGAGCCGACAGCGCCTCGTCCCGGGCACCGCCGACGGCGGCGCCGTCCCTGATCTCCGCGAGCTGCGCGGTCCGGACGGCCGCCGCGCGGAGCGCCTCGTCACATCCCTCGACGGTCCCGTAGTCGACGTCCGGGAGCGGGCTGACGTGCTTCGGCCGGGCGTCGACGCCGTCGTCTGGGGCGTCGGTCGCCGTGGTCCACTCCGCGACGGCCTCGTTCAGCTCGGCGATCGACTCGTTCGCGCGCTCGTGTGCCTTCACGACGCCCATACCCCGGGATCGAGACAGGCGTGGAAAAGTGTATCCACGCCGCGACCGCATCGCTGAAGCCGCCGGGCCACCGAGCGAGGACGATGACGACGGTCGAGCGCGACGGCGCGACGGTACGCTACGAGACGGCCGGCGAGGGAGAGACGGTCGTGCTGCTGGGCGACGCCGGCTACGGACCCTGGCAGTGGGGCTGGCAGCACGCGGCGCTGGCCGGCCCCTACCGGACGGTCGTGGTCGTGCGCCGGGGGACCGCCGGCGCGCCGTCGGGACCGACCGACGTGGCCACGCTGGCCGCCGACCTGGAGGCCGTCCTTCGGGACGCGGCGATCGGGCGCGCACACCTCGTGGGCGCGGGCCTGGGCGGGATGGTCGCGCTCGAGTACGCCCGCGAGTTCGGGCGCGCGCGGACGCTGGCGCTCTGCTCGACGGCCACACACGGCGCGGGGATCGACGTCGCCGCCTGCCGCGACCTCGACCTGGCGACGAGCGACGCCTTCCGGACGGCGCAACCGGACGTGGTGGCGGGCGTCGAGTCCTGGCGCGAGCGCGAGGACGCTGACGACGACGGCTGGCGCACACAGGCCGCCGCAGTCGCGGCGTTCGACGCGCGCGACTGGCTCCACGAGGTCACCGGGCCCGCGCTGGTCTGTCACGGGACGGCCGACGCCGTCTGGCCCGTCGAGCGCGGCGAGGCGCTCGCCGACGGCCTCCCCCGCGGCGAGTTCCACCAGCTCGACGGCGCGGGGCACCTCGTCTGGGTCGAGCACTCCCGGGTCGTGAACGACCGCCTGGCGGGCTTCCTGGCGACCCACGCGCGCCCGGAGTAGCCGGCGTCGAGCGAGCGCGACGCGGGTCAGAGCAGGTCCCGCACGGCGTCCGAGACCACGGCCGTCCGGGCGCGATGCTCGTACTCGTCGCGGATGCCGTTGGTGACGTAGGCCAGGGCGTACCCGTCGGCGGCGTCGCCCCAGCCGACGGAGGACCCCAGGCCGCCGTGGCCGAACGTCGTCGGCGGGCTGACCGCGCCGTACTTGTCGTAGGGCGACCCGCCCAGGACGAACCCCAGCCCGTACCGGCGCGGGCCCCCGAGCGTGCCGTCGTGTTCGACCTCGGCGTGAGGCGTCGTCGCGCGAGCGACGGTCTCCGGGTCGAGGACGCGCGCGCCGTCGAGTTCGCCGCCGTTCGCCAGGCACGCGTAGAACCGCGCGAGGTCGCGCGCGGTGCCGATGCCCGTCGCCGCCGGGACGACCGCGCGCCGGACGCCCTCCTGGTTGAACCGGGCCGCGGACTCGGCGTTCGTGCCGGCGTCCAGCCCGGTCGAGGGGTCGCGACAGCGGTCGAACGGCTCGAACCCGACGAGTTCCGCCGCGCTCCCCTCCCGCAGGCCGATGCTCGTGTTCGCCATCTCGAGCGGCTCGAAGACGTGCTCGCGGGCGTAGTCCGCGATCGGCTGTCCGGAGACGCGGCGGACCAACTCGCCCACGAGCCAGCCGTACGAGAGGGCGTGGTAGGCCGCAGTCGAGCCCGGCTCGAACCGGAGTTCGGCCTCCTCGACGAGGTCGACGACCCGCTCCCAGTCGTTCCAGAGGTCGATCCGGGAGTCGGCCGGCGTCAGGGGGAGCCCCGCCTGGTGGCTCAGGACGTGCTCGACGGTGACCGCCGCCTTCCCGGGGTCGCCGCGGTCGAACCCGGGCCAGTGGTCGACGACGCGGTCGTCGTAGGCCACGTCGCCCGCCTCCGCGAGCTGGTGGAGACAGACGCCCGCGAGCGGCTTCGTCGAGGAGAAGAGGACGTGACGGGTGTCGGTCCTCGTCTCCTCGCCGTCCGGGCCGGTGACGCCGCCGGCGCAGTCGACCACGCACTCCCCGTCGCGGAACACCGCGAGCTGGCCGCCGTGGTGGAGGCCAGCCGACAGGTGGTACTCGAAGAGCTGTCTGACCTGCTCGGGACCGTCGGCCTCGAAGACTGGCATGTCCACCCGTGTGTGAAGCGAGACCAAATAGCTTCCCGCAAGACTCAGGGCGAGGGAGCCGCTACCGGCGACCGATGGACCGACCGCGACTCGCCCTGCTGAACGCGTCCTACGCCAAACCGATGACGCGGCGGAACTTCCGCCGCGAACTCGACGCCGACCTCGTCGAGTTCGACGTCAACGAGGAGCAGTACCCGCCCGACCACGCGTTCGACGGCTTCGTCGTCACCGGCTCGGCCGCCTCCGTCTACTGGGACGAGCCGTGGATCCCGGCGACCGAGACCTGGGTCCGCGAGGCGGCCGAGCGCGACCTGCCCGGGCTCGGCGTCTGCTTCGGCCACCAGCTCGTCGCGAGCGCGCTCGGCGGCACCGTCGAGGCGATGGACGACTACGAACTCGGCTACGCCGAGGTCGACCGCTCCCCCGACGTCCCGCTGTTCGACGGGCTGGACCGGCGGCTGACCGCCTTCGAGAGCCACTCGGACGCGGTCACCGCGCTCCCGCCGGGTGCGGAGGAGATCGCGACGAACGACCGCGCGATCCAGGGGTTCCGCTACGGCGACGTCTTCACCGTCCAGTTCCACCCCGAGTACGACACCGAGAGCGCTGCGCGGGTCACCCGCGGCAAGGACCTGCCCGACGAGCGCATCGAGCGCGTCCTCGACGGCGTGACCGAGGAGAACTACGCCCGGGCCTGCGAGACCAAGCGGCTGTTCGACAACTTCGTCGCGCTCGTCGCGGCGCGCCGGGCCGCAGAAGCTGCCGACTGAACGCCGGGTGAGAGCGCTTTTGGTACCGCGGGCCGAGGATGGGGTATGCTCGACTACGTGGACCTTGCGGCCGACCTGACAGAGGAAGAGCGGATGGTCCGGGACACCGCCCGCGAGTTCGTCGAAGAGCGCGTCAAACCCGACGTCGGCGACCACTTCGAGGCCGGGACCTTCCCCACAGACATCATCCCAGAGATGGGCGACCTCGGCTTCTACGCGCCGAACCTGGAGGGGTACGGGCTCCCCGGCCTGAGCGAGACGGCCTACGGGCTGCTGATGCAGGAACTGGAAGCGGGCGACTCCGGCATGCGCTCGATGGCCTCCGTGCAGGGTGCGCTGGTGATGTACCCCATCCACGCGTTCGGATCGGAGGCGCAGAAAGAGGAATGGCTCCCCGCGCTCGGAAACGGCGAGGCGGTGGGCTGTTTCGGCCTCACCGAACCGAACCACGGGTCGAACCCGTCCGGGATGGAGACCCACGCCGAAGCCGACGGCGACGGGTACGTCCTCAACGGCACGAAGACCTGGATCACGAACTCGCCGCTCGCCGACGTGGCCGTCGTGTGGGCGCGCGACCGCTCCGACCCGGAGACGCCCGTCCGCGGCTTCCTCGTCGAGACCGACCGCGACGGCGTCGAGACCCCCGAGATAACCGAGAAGCTCTCGCTCCGGGCGTCGAAGACCGGGCAGATCGAGCTCTCGAACGTCCGCGTCCCCCAGGAGAACGTCCTGCCCGGCGTCGAGGGCATGAAGGGACCGCTCTCCTGCCTGACCCAGGCCCGCTACGGCATCGCGTGGGGCGCCGTCGGCGCCGCCCGCGACTGCTTCGAGACCGCCCGCCAGTACGCGCTCGACCGCGAGCAGTTCGGCGGCCCCATCGCCCGCTTCCAGATCCAGCAGGAGAAGCTCGCCGAGATGGCGACGCAGATCACCCTCGCCCAGTTGCTGGCCCACCGCCTGGCCACCCTCAAGGAACGGGGCGACATGACGCCCCAGCACGTCTCGATGGCCAAGCGCAACAACGTCCGCATGGCCCGCAACCAGGCCCGGGTCGCCCGCGAGATGCTCGGCGGCAACGGCATCACGACCGACTACTCGCCGATGCGCCACATGGCCAACATGGAGACCGTCTACACCTACGAGGGCACCCACGACATCCACT
>JBDGSV010000053.1:0-3092 GCA_042217375.1 Haloarculaceae archaeon
CGATGACCATGCCGGGCTTCTCGGCCTTGAGGACGATCTGGGTCCCCATCGGCGTCTTGGCGACCTCCATGCCGCCGTAGCCGGCGCGGGAGAGTTCCTGTTTGAAGAACTCGTCGATCTGGGTCCGCTGGAGCCCGTCGTGGATGAACTGCTGTTCGTCCGCCATCACTCCTCACCTCCGGATTCGAGGACGATCTCGACGTCGACCTCCGGCGTGTTCCAGGGCGAGGCGCGCCCGAAGGCGCGGGGCTTTCGGCCCGGCGACTCGCCGACCTTGTGGGCGGCGACGTGCATGATCGTCATGGACGTGCCGTCGAACCCCTGGTGGTCGGCGTTGTTGACGGCGTTCTCGATGAGGTCGAGGAACGCCTCGCTGGCCTTCTCGGGGAAGCGACCGGCGTCCCAGCCCTCGACGTCCTTCCGGTGACCGACGCCGGAGTTGTGGGACTTGAACGGGACCGATCGCTCGCCGCGCACGACCGCTTCGAGGTACTCGCGCGCGTCGCCGGCGGTCATGCCCTTGATCTCGCGGGCGATCTCCTTGCTGTGCTTGTGGCTCATGTGCCGCTCCCGGAGCATGGCTTTGGCCGTTGTGTCCGGGTCGGCGTCGACGGAGTAGCTGATTCCCATGATGTCACTTGAGTGGCACGAACTTGGACGAGCGCGTCGCACCGATGCCGGCCTGTCCGTGCTCGACCGACGTCCGGGTGAGCTGGAACTCGCCCAGGTAGTGCCCGATCATCTCGGGCTCGACGTCGACGCGGCCGAACTCGTGCCCGTTGTAGACGGCGAACGTCAGGCCGACGAACTCGGGCAGCACCACCATGTCGCGGAGGTGCGTCCGGATGGGGTCGTCGGACGTCGCGTCGGGGTCGGCCTCGACGGCCGTCTCGTAGAGCTTCTGCTGCTCCGCCGTCATACCGCGCTCGATGGTTCGCCGCTGTCGAGCGGGAAGCAGTTCCGCGACCTCGTCGAGCTCCATGTCCTGCAACTCGTCGAGCGTGTGGCCGCGGTACCTGAACTCTTCGTCCTTGTCGCGGCCGATCTGGTAGTCAGTGCTCATGATCAGTCTCGCCCTCCTTTGCCGCCGCGGCCGGTGCGTCGGGACGCGATGTCGCCGACCTTCCGCCCGGGCGGTGCGTTCTTCGAGATGCTCTTGGGCTTGCCGGGGTGCTGGCGGCCGCCGCCACCGAACGGGTGGTCGACGGCGTTCATCGCGACCCCGCGCACGCGCGGGTACTTGGTCCCACGGGAGCGCATCTTGTGGTGCTTGGCGCCGGCCTTGACGAACGGCTTCTCCGTCCGCCCGCCGCCAGCGACCACGCCGATGGTGGCCCGGCAGTCCGGCGCCAGTCGCCGGACCTCGCCGCTCGGCAGCTGGACCACGGCCGCGTTCCGGTCGTGGGTCAGCAGCGTCGCGTTCACGCCGGACGCCCGGGCGAACTTGCCGCCGTCGCCGGGCTGGCGCTCGACGTTGCAGACGGGGACCCCCTCGGGGATCTCGGCGAGCGGGAGCGTGTTCCCGGCCTTGACCTCGGCGGAGATGCCGATCTGCAGTTCCTCGCCGACGCCGACGCCCTCGGGCGCGAGCACGAGGCGGCGGTCGCCGTCCTCGAACTCGACGGCCGCGACGGGCGCCGAGCGGGCGGGGTCGTGTTCGATGTCCACCACGGTCCCGGAGACCACGTCGGTCCCCTCGGTCGTGCGGTGGGAGAGGTCGGCCTTGTAGCGGTGCGAGGGCGCACGGAACGTCGGCGTCCCGCGCCCGCGTCGCTGGCCCTGGATGCGGCGTCCCATCGTCAGAACACCCCGATCCGGGAGGCGACTTCCTGGGCGTCGTCGTCCGCCGAGAGCGTGACGGTCGCCTTCTTCGTGCCGCTCGGCGTGACCTGCGTGTTCACGCCGGTGACGGTCACGTCGTACTGTTCCTGGATGGCGTCGCGTACCTCGGGTTTCGTGGCGTCGAGGTCGACGACGAACTGGAGCTTGTTCTCGAAGTCCATGTCGTTCATGGCCTTCTCCGTGACGTAGGGGTGTTTGATCGTCATCGCTCGGCCACCTCCGTCAGTGCGTGTTCGGTCCAGAGGGTCAGCCGACCGGGGTGCGTCCCGGGGGCGAGGTCCTCGGCGTTGACCTCGCGACCGGTCGCGACGTCGGCGCCCGCGAGGTTGCGGGCCGCCTTCGAGATCTCTCCGCCGGTGACGACCAGGACCGACTTCGGCCGCTTGTACTTCCGGCCGCGAGTCGTCCCGCGCCCGGCCCGAACCGTTCGCTCGTCCGCGCGCTCGACGTCCGCGTGGACGCCCAGCGCCTCGAGCACGTCGACGACCTCCTGGGTCTTCACGAGGTCCTCGAACTCGTCGCTCACCACGAGCGGGAGCGCGAGGTCCTCGTCGAACTGGTGGCCGCGTTCGCGCACCAGGTCGGCGTCCCCGGTGGCCGCGATGGCCGAACGGACGGCCAGTTTCTTCTCCTTGGTGTTGATGTCGAGCGAGCGGTCTTTCTCCGCCTTCGGCGGGTGTGCGGCCCGACCGCCGACGGTCTGCGGGACCCGCTTGCCGACGCCGTTCTGTCGGGGGACGTGGGCCATGCCACGTCCGCTCCCGAACGACTCGGCGGGGGTCCGCAGGCCGGCGTACTCGTCGGAACCGTAGTCCTGCTTCCGGTTTGCCTGGGCAGCGAGCACCGCGCGCTTGATGAGGTCGGGCCGGTAGGACGTCTCGAAGACGTCCGGGAGGTCGACCTCGGCCGCGTCACCGCCGTCCAGATCGCGTACTGTCGCCTGCATAGTCTATCCCTGTTTCGAGGCTGTCGAGACGAACCGCACCTCGGGGTCGAGGCGCGGCGAGTCGCTCGGACGCACGGCCGGCCGGAAGCGCACGAGGCGCTTCGTCGGGCCGGGGACGGAGCCCTTCACCAGCACGTACGGGCCGCCGACGTCGCCGTAGTTGACGAAACCGCCGTCCGGCGTCACGCCGTCCTCGTCGATGGCGATGACGCGCTTGTTCAGTTCAGTCCGCTGGTGGTAGCCGGTCTGGCCCTGCTGGGGGACCGTCGAGCGGACCCGCGAGGGGTTCCACGGACCGAGGTTG